>CAJOMA010000009.1 GCA_905235655.1 uncultured Oscillospiraceae bacterium
TGAAAAACGCCGAACTTACATAAAAAGATCAATCAGCGCAAAATACTCAAAATGTTTGATTGATTTTGACGGTTACGGACTTTTTTGACAGTCTGAAAAGGCAGACACTTGATCGTGTCTGCCTTTTCTCTAAAGCGGCTGCCTCTGTACGAGGCAGCCGCGGTTATTTATTTGCCGAGGTTGTCGGTGATGCCGACGGTGAGGTTCTGATTGTAGCACTCGAACATTGCTTCGACGTCCTTCGGACGGGTCGAGCCTGTCAGCATGCTGACGATCGGAACGAGAATCAGACCGCCGACCATGGCGAACACACCGGAATAGAGGGAGTTCTTAAAGACGAAAGCCAAAATCGGAATCGCGGACACATCCAGCGCCTTCAGGGAGATCAGAAGCTGCACGATCTCAAGGCCGACGCCCCAGACAAAGGACACGGCGACCGCCGCCTTGCTGATCCGCTTGCTGTACAGCCCGTAAAGGAACGGCGCGAGGAAAGCGCCTGCCAGCGCGCCCCACGACACGCCCATCATCTGCGCAATAAAGAGGTTGTTGCTTTTTGCCTGCACAATGGCAATCGCGGCGGAGATGATAATAAATGCGACGATGAACAGGCGCATCATCAGCATTTTATTCTTTTCCGGCATCTGCTTCTTTCGCAGCGGCGCGATAAAGTCCAGTGAAATCGTGGAAGAACTGGTCAGCACAAGAGAGGACAGCGTGGACATGGACGCAGACAGCACCAGCACGATCACGATGCCGATGATGACGGGAGAAAGACCGGACAGCATCGTCGGGATAATGGAGTCGAAACCGCCTGCGGGATTGCCGTTTTCACCGATAGCGATCGGGAACAGTCTTCCGAAGCCGCCGAGGAAATAGCAGCCGCCCGCGACGACGATGGCAAAGAGCGTGGAAATGACTGTGCCCTTCTTGACCGCGTCCTCATTCTTGATCGCGTAGAATTTTCCGACCATCTGCGGCAGACCCCATGTGCCGAGCGAGGTAAGGAGCACAACGAAGATCAGGAACAGCGGCTCCGGTCCGAAGAACGAAGCGTATTCCCAGCCGCCGTTCTCGCCGGTGGCAAGCGCAGTCATTGAGCCCATCAGTCCGCCGTTGGTGTTCAGCACGGCGAGAATGACCGCCACGATTCCAACGAGCATCAGCATGCCCTGAATGAAGTCGTTGAGCGCAGTCGCCATATAGCCGCCGATCACGACGTAGGTACCGGTGAGGACCGCCATCAGGATGACGCAGACGGAATACGGAATGCCGGGGAACGCCATCTCGAACAGGCGCGACAGACCGTTGTACAGCGAGGCGGTGTAAGGAATCAGGAACAGGAAGGTAATGACGGAGGCGGATATTTTCAGCTTTTTGGACTCAAAGCGCGTGCCGAAGTAATCCGGCATCGTCTTGCTGCCGAGATGATTCGTCATAATTCGCGTGCGGCGACCGAGGATCAGCCACGCAAGCAGCGAGCCGATCATCGCATTGCCGATGCCGATCCAAGTGGACGCGACGCCGAATTTCCAGCCGAACTGTCCGGCGTAGCCGACAAAAATAACCGCGGAGAAATACGACGTGCCGTAAGCGAACGCGCTCAGCCAGGGACCGACGTTCCGTGAGCCGAGGACAAAGCCCTGCACATCCCGCGCATGCGATTTCGAGCGAATGCCGATGATGACCATGACCGCGAAGAACGCGACCGTCATGATCAGCGTAATGATCATTGTAGTATTCATAGTCCATCTCTATTCTTTGTTATGATTTACAGGAGCCCTGCTTCCGTGTTTTGTCATTTTAGCACCATTGCGCAGGATTGTCAATACTTTAGCGCTTTAAATGCAGGAAGAATCGTTCAGTCTTAAGTCTTCAGTATTCATTTAGAAAATCCTGTCGGGGAAATGAAGAATGAATACTGAAAACTGAAAACTTAAGAATACAAAGCAAAAATCCCGCCGACTTCGTCGACAGGATTTTCGCTTTGGCGGAGCGGGTGGGATTCGTTTGCGTTTCTGCCTGCGGCAGAAACTGAGGTCGCAACCAGTGTTTGCACTGGTTGCCCGACAATCCGCCGGACTGTCGGATTTAATCTTTCGAATCCCACCCACACAAATACCGATGCCAACGGAGAAGGACGGCACTGCGTGCCGTCCTTCTCCGTTGGCGGAGCGGGTGGGATTCGAACCCACGGTACCGTTGCCGGTACACCTGATTTCGAGTCAGGGCCGTTATAACCACTTCGATACCGCTCCGGATACAATTTTCAAATGCTCCGTTATTATAACAGCATTCTTGCCGAAAATCAAGTACAAAGTCCCCGAAAAACACTGTGCCTTTTGCAGTTCTAAAGCCGCGCAGAATTGCGCCCGCATGGGAAGCGCGTCCCTGTACAAACAACAAACGCGCTCCCCGATTGCGCTGACATACGGAAAGCTCCGGCGGATTGCCTGCCGGCTCAAGGCAGCGTCGTTTCGGCTTTCTCGATATTGCCGACAAAGCGGATTGTCTGTTCTACGATCTTCTCGGCATCAAAGCCGTCGACATCCAGCATTTCCGCCTTGATCAGTGCAGTCCTCGGAATGCCGAAGCAGGTTGTTGCAAGCGCTTTGAAATAGTCATAGCTGAAATCGGGCAGGTATGGTCCTCCCGCAGTCGTGACATAGTATAGCTTCTTTGCTTTGCACAATCCGTGCGGCATGCCATCCGGACCGTATTCCGAGACGATCCCGGTGACATAGATGTTTTCCAGATACACCTTCAGGCAGGACGGAAAGGAGTAGTCCCAATACGGTGCGGAAATGACGATGATATCCGCCTGCGCAAACTGCTTTGCGAAATCGAACATCGGGTCGGAATAATCCTTATTTGCAATTAATTCCGTCCGTTTTCGAAGGGTTTCTTCCGATAACGGAGCGATTTCCGCATCTGCAAGGCGCAGCTCGGTGCAGCTTTCGCCCAGCCTTTCTACAAGTGCACGGGCGATTCGATTTGTCCGAGCGCTCTTTCGCACGCAGGCGTTGATGTAAAGAATCAATTCGTTCACGCCTCCAAGCGCTGCTCCACGACGCGCTGCGTCGCTTTTGTATTTCGTGTCTGTTCCATCATACTTGTATCGACCGCCTCCGAAAAACACTTTTAACCTTGTACAGCCATGCCTTCCCAGTATCGCTATTATATTCCGGATTTGCGAGTATTTCAAGCGTTTTGCGCGCCTGTTGTCCTTGTTTCCTCTCCTCGACATGCTTCTCACCGCATTTTTCGCAAGCGCACGGCAGAAGCGGGGGCTTTTGCGGAGGGCGGTACTGCAATTGTGAAACAAAGGTCGCAAATGACCATATCATGGAACAGACGCTTTGCGTCAATAGCATGATGGATGTGTTAAAATGAATCAACCAAAATCATCAATGCACAGGTATAGCGGATACAACAGCAGCGCCGATGATTCCCTTGCAGCTGCAGCATGTAACGGCTGCTGCAATGCGACATGCTGCCAGGGTCCGCAGGGTCCCGCAGGTCCCAGAGGTCCGCAAGGTCCCGCAGGTCCCAGAGGTTTGCAGGGACCGCAGGGTCCTGCCGGTGAAACCGGTTCAGTCGGTCCTGCCGGTCCTGCAGGCGGATTGTTGAATTATGCCGATTTCTATGCTTTAATGCCCGGCGACAATGCAGCAACTGTCGCACCCGGCACAGACGTCAGCTTTCCGCAGGACGGTCCGAACAGCGGCGCAGGCATCGCTCGCGCAAGCGCAAGCTCGTTTAATCTTGCAGAGATTGGCGTACGATCCTCGCGCCGAAGTCTATGGATTTGTCTATCAGCATGTTCTCTTTCATATTATCACCGACCATATTATATCGAAAAATGTCTGTTCTCGCAACCATTATTCATTTTTCAGTCTTAAGTCTTCAGTATTCATTTAGAAAATCCTGTCGCTGTTTAATGAATAATGAATACTGAAGACTGAAGAATGAAGAATACAAAGCGAAAATCCCGCCGACTTCGTCGACAGGATTTTCGCTTTGGCGGAGAGGGCGGGATTCGGCTGAAGGTAGAGCCGTCTAACGAAAACATGCCACCGGCATGTTTTCCTTGCCCGGAAAAATAACAGCCTTCATTCCTGTTGCGGCAGATATATTCTTCGAATCCTCGCCCGGTAAGAATAATGCCCTACGCCGGTTGGCGTAGGGCATTATTCTTGGCGGAGAGGGCGGGATTCGAACCCGCGAGACGCTTTTAACGCCTACACGATTTCCAGTCGTGCGCCTTCGGCCAGCTCAGCCACCTCTCCAATTCAGCCGACCTTGCTCGCCGCAAAATCAGCTTGAATATCATACATAATTATTCTTCACTTGTCAAGCATTTTCTTGCCGATTTTTGCAATTTCCGCTTGGCAGGTCGTTCTCTGTCTTTTTTACGAATTCATCGCGACGATGCAGGCGTCCAGCACCTGCCGGATGATCGGCGTGCAGGCGGTACTGCCCGCGCCGCCGCCCTCAACGATCACGACGAAGGCAAACGGATAGTCCTCACTTTGCACGAAGCCTGCCAGCAGCGCGTTGGGATTCTGTCCCTCGCCGCGCTCGGCAGTCCCGGACTTCGCGCCGGCATGCAGTCCGCTGAAATACCACTCGCCGTAGTTATTGACGACGTTGTAGTGCATCATTTCCGCCAGCTCGTCCGCGGTCTGCCGATCCAGTATCCTGCCGCCGGTTCTCCGTTCGACGTGATACTGTTCTTCGCCTCCGAAGCGGACGCTCTCGACCAAATACGGCAAAGCCGCCTCGCCGCCGTTGGCGATTGCGCCCATGAAGGTCATATACTGACAGGGATTGATCTGGTCGGTATACTGCCCGACGCCTGCCCACGCCGCCTCAAAGGTCGTCGCGCCGGACAGGTCGAAATTGCCCTTCTGCGTTCGGAAGCCGTCAAAGCTGAGGCTCTTGGCGACGCCGAACAAATCTGCGTATTCCGAAAGCTTCTTCGCGCCGAGCTCCTGCGCGATCTGCGCAAAGGCGACGTTGCACGACTTGCAGAGCGCGTCGTTGAAGCCGATGTCGCCGTGTACCGCGTTGCAGATCACGACCTCTTCGCCAATCTTCGCGCTTCCCTCGCAGTGGAACACGCGATTCTCAATACCGTCGAGCTCCTCCAGCGCGGCGGCGGCGGTCACGAGCTTAAACGTCGAGCCGGGGGCATAAGCCGAGTGCAGGAAGCGGTTGACGAAGACGCCCTCATAGGTATCCGGATCGCCGTTCACATCCGGCATGCTGCGCGGATCGTAGTTCGGCGAGGAAACCATGCACAGAATCTCTCCCGTTTTGTAATTGTAAACGCCGACCGTTCCCTTTTGGCCGTTAAACGCATTGACCGCCGCTTCCTGCGCGTAGGCGCTGACGGTCAACTGCATTTTCCCGTAGCTGCCGTCTGCATGGCGGGTGCCGGTAATGCGGTCATAGCCGCTCATTTCGTCGCCGTATTCATTGAGAAGATACGGCGAGATATATCCCTGCGTATCGCCGAGGATGTGGATCATCGACGCGCGGACGGCAGGGCTGTCCGCCAGCTCGGATTTGCCGTCGGTTTTGTCCAGAAGCGCCGTTCCGCTGCGATCAAGAATCATGCCGTCGCTTTGGAACGGCACCCAGTCCTGCGCGCCGACGGCGTAACGGAAGACAATGACGATCACGCCGATCAGCATGGCGGTGGCGAGAACGTAGGCAAACCACGCGCGTCTTGCGAGCTTACTCATAGGACTCCACCTCCTCGCTGCGCGCCGTCCGCACGGCGAAGCTCGCGTCCTGTCTGGTATCCGCCGCCTTGATAAAGGCGAGCAGCCCCCATGAGGCGAGCATGCTCGAGCCGCCGTTTGACAGGAACGGGAAGGTCACGCCGGTCATCGGGAGCAAGTCCATCGTGCCGAACACGTTGAGGATCGTCTGCGTCATCATGATCGCCACGGCGGCGCATGCGCCGATGGTGTAGAAGCTGCTTCTACCGACGCTGGCGGAGCGCGCAACGAAGACGCCGAGGACGATGATCGCAAGAATCGGCAGGACGCCGACGATCAGCCCCCATTCCTCGCAGACGAAGGCGAACACATAGTCGGTATCCGCCGCCATAACATAGTGCGTGAACATGCCGTTGCCGGCGCCGAGACCGAACAGGCCGCCGGAGGCAATGCACATCATTGCCCTGACCTGATCGTAGCCGCCGCCGAGCGGATCGTCCCATGCGTGACCCCAGGTTGAGAATCTGCGCAGCACATGCGGCGGGATGTCGATCACGAGCAGGAGCATCGCGGCGCAAACGGTCAGCGTCGCCAGCAGAGAGACCGCGGAGAAACTGCCGCCGCGCATCAGGCAGATCACAACGAGCGCAGCAAAGAAGATCAGCGCGGTGCCGAAGTCGTTCATCAGCGCAAGACAGCCGCAGATCGCCCCGGAGTAGAGGATAAATGAGAACAGATTCCGCTTCGTCACGATGCGGTCCATCGTCGATGCGCCGACGTAGATGAAGCAGAGCTTGACGAGCTCGGAGGGCTGGAAGGACATGGAGCCGACGGCGATCCAGTTCTTCGCGCCGTTGATCTCACGGCCGAGGACGAGGTTTGCCGCAAGGAGCGCAAGTCCGGCGACCGCCGCGACATAGCGGAAGCGCTTTGCCCGCGACAGATCACGCAGCGACCAGCCTAAAATCAGATAGATGAAGATACCGCCGGCAATGCAGACAAGCTGCTTTGGAATGGAGCCCGCGTCAGATGAGCCGATGACCGCGAGGCCGATCGTGGAGAGGAAAAACGCGAGCGTTTCCACCTCGAAGCTGCTGCGCCGCATGAGCTTCAGCGTCAGAAACAGCAGCCAGCCCAAACCGCAGAGCGCGAGCACGCCGCCGGCGGAATAGACGACCTCCTCCGGCTTGCTGCTCATCCAGAACTGGAGGGCGGTCAGAAGCTGGAAGAGCGTCAGAAGGAACAGCGTCAGGCCGGGGCTGGCGATCGCCGCCGGCTTGGTGCGGTAGTATTTCTGCTCCTCGACCTCCTCCGGCGTTGTCGGCGCAAGCACCATTTCCACGCCGCCCAGAGAAATCACGTCGCCGTAATGCAGGGCGCATACCTCGACCTGCTTGCCGTTGACCGAAACCGCGCCGCGCGAGCCGATGTCCGTCAGCGACCAGCTTCCGTCGTCATAGCGCGTCAGAACGGCGTGGTTTCGGGAGACAGTGGAGAGATTGACAATGATATCGCAGCCCTTGGAACGCCCGATGATATTCTCCCAGTGAGTCACAGGTAGCTGCTGACCGTCCGGCATGACGAGCCACGCCCATGTCTCAGGCTCTCTGCGAAAGCGCAGCAAAGGCTTTACGCACCGCCACAGGATCAGAATGCCGAGCGCAGGCGCAAGAAAGCTCCACACGGTGCAGAACACCTGCGCGAACTGCTTGCCCTCGGCATGAAAAAACGCATTGACCGTCTGCAAAAACACTGCCTCACCTCCTTGCTTTCTTTTCATGGGAAAGGGGGCTGATTTCAGCCCCCGATCCGTCGTTATGGTTGGTTAATCGTCGTAATCGTCGTAGTCGTCATCGTCGTCCGCCTCCGCCTGCATATCGTAAGCGGGATCGACCGAGACGTAGGAATAGCTCGGGAGCGGCTCCACCGGCAGTCGGTCCACCGACTCCAGCGTATAGTAAATCTCCGTTTCGGTCGGATAGCGCTTGCGCTTCAGGCGATTGTTGACCGCGTCTGCGATGATCGTGTAGAGCACGGCGAAGACCGGCACGCCGAGCAGCATGCCGCCGAAGCCGAAGATACCGCCGAACAGGAGAATCGACACGAGCACCCAGAAATCGGAGATACCGAGCCGTTCGCCCAGAATGCGGTTTTCAATGATATTGCCGTCGATTTGCTGCAAAATGACGATGAAGATCACGAAGATCAGCGCATTTCTCGGGTTGTCGAGAAGCAGCAGGAGCGTTGCGGGAATCCCGCCGAGGAACGGTCCGAAGAACGGGATGATGTTCGTCACGCCGATCAGCGTCGCAATCAGCGGGGCGTAGGGCATGCCCATGATCAGCATGGCAATATAGGTTACCACGCCGACGAACAGCGCATCCACGATTTTCCCGACAACATAGCCGCCGAAGATCCGGTTCGTGCGGCGGGCGATCTCAAAAATGCGGTTTGCATGCTTGGCGTTGAAGGTTGCGACCGTGATCTTCTTTGCCTGCGAGCAGAGCTGTTTCTTGTAAATCAGCACATAGATCGCGGCGATCACGCCGATCAGCACGTCGAAGATGCCGATGACCACGCCGTAGACCGAGCTGGTCAGGCTGGCGACAAACGACGCAATGTCAATGCTCTTGAGCCAATTGAGCACCATTTCCCACAGGCTGCCAAGATTGTCGCGGAACCACTTTCCCACCGTGGTATCGGCGAAGTTGCGGTTGAGCCACGACGTAATCGTGTTGCCGTACTGCTCCAGACGCTCCGTCTCAAACAGCTGCTTTGCGCTGTTGATGATACTCGGCACGATCATCGCGGCAAAGGCAATCAAAAGTCCGAGCAGAACGATCGCGGCAATGCAGACGCTGACAACCGTGCTGATTTTCTGAACTGTCTTTTCGCTGCGCTTTGTCCGCGACAGGAGCTTCGTCAACAGCTTCCGCGAGAATTCCATCACGGGATTCATCAGGTAGGCGAAGAGACAGCCGTAGAAGATCGGCGCAAGGATATTGACCAGTCTGAGGATCAGAGCGTAGAAGCCGCTGAGGTTGGAGAAGATGATCCAGAAGACCAGCGCCGCCACGATGACAAGAAACGCGGTTAAGCCCCATTTGAAATACTTTTGGTTGCGGTGCAGCTTCATATCGGTTCTCCTTTCCTCTTGATTCCTTAATAAGATACCACGAAGTTTGCGAATCGTCAAGGGGGCTTGCAATTTCAGTCCCGTTTATGGTATTGTAACAGCGGAGGCGATCATATGGCAAAATCGGAAAACCAGAAGCTGAAGCTCCTATATCTGCGCGACTATCTGCGGCAGAACACGGACGAAACGCATCCTGCCTCGGTGCAGCGGCTCGTCGACTATCTGGCGTCCAAAAATGTCCACGCCGAGCGGAAAAGCATCTATGACGATATCCGTATCCTCAACGAATACGGCACGCAGGTGCTCTACCGGCGCGGAAATAACGGCGGGTACTATGTGGCACAGCGCGATTTTGAGCTGCCGGAGCTGAAGCTGCTGGTCGACGCTGTGCTGTCGTCGCGCTTTCTCTCTCCGAAGCGTTCCGCCGAGCTCATCAAAAAGCTCGCCGCCCTGTCCGGCGCGCACGGCGCAGAGCTGCTGCGCAGGGAGGTCGTACTCGCCGGAAGGCTGAAAACGACCGAAGAGGACGGCTTTGCGAACGTGGACGCGATTCACGAGGCGATCCGGAAAAACAGCCGTATCGCCTTCCGCTATTTCGACTGGGGCACCGATCTGAAAAAGAAATACCGCGCGGGTGAATATGTGGCAAGCCCCTACGCCCTGCTCTGGGACGATGAAAACTATTATCTGATCGCGCACTCGGAGAAGCACGGACTGACGCATTACCGCGTGGACAAAATGGAGAATATCCGCCTCACGGGCGAGAAGCGCGTTTTCACGGAGGAATCAAAGAAATTCGACCCCGCCGCCTATTCGCGCGAGGTCTTCGGCATGTTTCGCGGGGAGCGCAAGCGGGTCAAGCTGCGCTTTGAAAACAGCCTCGCCGGCGTGGTCGTTGACCGCTTCGGGCGGGACATCATGCTCATTCCGGACGGGAAAGAGCATTTCACGCTGACCGTCGACGTTTCCATCTCGCCGAATTTCCTCGGCTGGATCGCGGGCTTCGGCGGCAGAGCGACCGTCCTTTTCCCGCAGAGCGCCGTGGACGAATACCGCGCCCTCTGCCAAGCCGCGCTGAACGCAGCGGAGAAGTAAATAACAAGACCTCCGACTTCATTGCCGGAGGTCTTGTGATATTCTTATTACTCTCTGCGCAACGCCTCGATCGGATTGAGCTTGGACGCCTTGACTGCGGGGACAAGGCCGAAGATCAGACCGATCAGAATGGAAAACACCGTTGCCGCAGCGATCGCGGGAATGCTGATCGCGGAGGGCGTCTCCATAAATCTGGAGATCAGCTTGGACAAACCGATGCCCGCGAGGACGCCGAGGATACCGCCGATGCCGGTCAGTACCGCCGCCTCTGTCAAAAACTGCGTCAGAATTCTGCGGCGCTTCGCGCCGATCGCCTTGCGCAGGCCGATCTCATGCGTGCGCTCGGTCACGCTGACGAGCATGATATTCATGACGCCGATACCGCCGACCAGCAGCGAGATCGCGGCGATCCAGATGAGCTGGTTGTTCGTGGAGCTGCTCAGCTCCTGCAATTGCTGCGCGCGTTTCAGAAGGTCGTTGCTGCGGTAGGACATGCCGTCCTTCGCTGACTGCTGCGCGATCTGGTTTTCGTTCAGATAATCCGCGACCGCCTTGCCTGCGTCGGTCATGTCGTCCGTGGAGCTTGCGCGCACCGCGACGCTCTGCGGCTCGTCGAAGCGGTAGACGATCGGCCATGTGCTGTCCGGCAGGAAGAAGGAGCCCGCGTCGGTCTGCGCGTAGGAATAGTAATCGTCCACCGTGTTGATGACCGGCTCAAAATTGGAGCTTCGCGCCGCGACGCCGACGATCTCGAACGGCTCTTTCATGATTTCAACGACCTTGCCGACGGGATTCTCGCTGCCGAAGAGGGTCTGCACCGCACGCTCGTCCAGAATGACGGCCTTGCGCATGCCCGCGTGATCCTCCTGCGTGAAGCCTCTGCCCTGCTTGATCTGGTAGTCATTGACGGCGAAGTAGCTGTCGTCGATGCCGAACACGTTGCCGGTGAACGCCGTGTTCTGATAGTAAATCTGGTCTGCGTAGCTGCGGCTGTGGTAGAAGGTGACGTCGTCCACGCCGCCGAGCCTGCGCAGCTCGTCGCGCTGCTCACCTGCCAGCGGCTTGACGCCCGCCGGATTGCCGCTGTACATCATCTCGTAGGGCATATCGTTCTGATAGAGCTGCACGGTAACGACGTTGTTGCCCGCGCCGATCAGATTCGCCTTGATCTGCTCGTTCGTACCCTTGATGCCGGATATGATCGTGATGATCGAAGCGATGCCGATGATGATGCCCAGCATGGTCAGGAAGGAGCGCATTTTATGGGAGAAGACGCCGTGCAGCGCCTGAGAGATACTTTCAAACATTGCTCTTCCCTCCCGTCAGCCGTAATAGTAGTAAGCGGGCTCTTCGTCCGTTTCTACCGTTTCCGCGCCTTCCTTGACGCCCTTGCCGTAAGGGAAGGCAATCCAGTCGTCCTCGCTCAGATCGCCGTAAACGGCGGTGTAGCTTCCCCAAAGAACCGCGCCCGTCTCGAGCCAGACCCTTTGGAGCATGCCGTCCGCGCCGCGCTTATAGACGTAGGAGCGGCCGTTCTCGGAGCGGATATACATGTTTTCCAGATAGAGCGCGCTGCTGTCGCGCGAGCCGGCAGAAGGGAAGCGGACGGAAACATACTCGTTTTCCTGCAGGCCGGACTGCGCGTCCACGGCGATGATTGCGGGATAGAGCGACACGTTCGGGTTGCCGCCGCCGTAATAATAGCCGCTGACCGGCGTTTCTCCGACGGATTCCAGCGTGCCGACGATTTCCTCGCCGGTCATCCACGACATGACGATGACCTCGTCGCCGATTTGGTAACGGTCGCGGTCATACTCGCCGATCGACGCCTGCACATGGTAGCAGCCGCCGCCGGACAGCAGGATCACGGGGCTTCCGTCCATCCGGGCAAATTCCGGATCGTTGATCATCAGGATCGTGCCGTCCACCTTCGCGTAGACGACGCCGTTTTCCGCCTCGCTCTTCATGCGCTCATATTCCACCTGTGCAATGCGGTATTCCACATCGAGGTCGCGAATCTGCGTCTGCTTTTCCGCGCGCATCCGGGCGATCTCCGCGGCGGTATAGCCGGAGCTGTCGTCGATCCAGATCGGCTCCGGATCGTCCTGCTCCTCCTCATCCGGCGGGAGCACCGGCGTAAAGAAGCTGAATTTCAGCTTCCCGTCCTCTTCGCGCACGACGTGCAGACCCCAGAGATTGAGCACCATGCCCTCCATGGAGTTCTGCTCTCTTTCCTCAAGCGAAATCCAGATTTCCGTTTCCTCGCCGAACATGCCGGCGATAAAATCGCTGTCATAGCTCAGCCCGTCCGCCCAGAGCCAGCGGTACGGCGTTTCCTCCGTGCCGTCGCCGCTGATGAAATGCGGCAGCTCCTCCACCGGCTCCAGCGGCTCTGTGTTCGGCTGGGTCGGCTGGGTGGGAGGAGGCGGATAATAGGGCTTCAGGCTGTTGATCCACGCAAGGTCGTCCTTCGCATTTTTGAGATCAAGCTCCGCCTGCTGCACGCCGATGCGCTTGCGCTCCAGCTCGATCTCCGTCAGAGTCGTATCGTAGCTCAGCAGCGGATCGCCCTTTTGCACCTGATCTCCCTCGCTGACAAAGATTTCCGTTAAGGTCTGCGTATTGCTGGCGTAGACGGACTGCAGGTTCTCCGCGGTCACTCTGCCGTCGAAATATTCCATATCGTCATAGAACATGGCGTAGTGCTGCTTGACCGGCACAACCTCCACGGGGTCGGTCTGCCTGCCGAAATACCACAAGGCGCCGACCAGCCCCGCGCCTGCGACAGCGACGCTGATTGAGGAGATCAGCGCGATTTTCACGCCTTTACGCATGCGCCTCACCGTCCTCTCCGTCCTGCGCTTCCGCCGTCGGCGCTTCTTCCCTGCGGGAGGAAAGAATGCCGTCGCGGATGTATTTGATCTGCTTCGCACGGTCGGCGATCGCCTGCTCGTGCGTGATCATGATGATTGTCGTGCCCTCCGCGTTCAGGCGGTCGAAAATATCCATGATCTGATTGCCGGACGCGCTGTCCAGCGCGCCGGTCGGCTCGTCCGCCAGCAGGAGCTTCGGCGTGCCGACAATGGCGCGGGCAATGGCGACGCGCTGGCACTGGCCGCCGGAGAGCTGATTGGGGCGGAAGGTCATGCGATCCTCCAGACCCATGGTTTTGAGCGCTTCCTCTGCGCGTGCGCGGCGTTCCTTCTTCGGCACACCGGCGTACATCAGCGGCAGCGCGACGTTGTCGATCGCGTTCAGCTTCGGCAGCAGATAGAAGCTCTGAAACACGAAGCCCAGCAGACGGTTGCGCACCTCGGCAAGGCGGTTGCTGCCCGCGTTGCGAAGGTCCTCGCCGTCGAGGAAATAGTCGCCGGACGTCTGCACATCCAGACAGCCGATCAGATTCATCAGCGTCGTCTTGCCGGAGCCGGAGGGCCCCATGATGGCAAGATAATCGCCCTCTTCCACCTGCAGGCAGACGTCCTTGAGGACGCGAACCGTTTCCTTGCCCTGCGGATAGTCCTTGCAGATGTCTTTCATTTCCAGCAGCATCTGTCAATTCCCTCCGACGACCGCGCCCTCGAAGACGACGTCCTGTTCCGGCAGGTTTTCCGGCGGATTGACCTGCGCCGGCGGCAGCTCGGAGACCGGCGCGCCCTCCTGCACGGTATCGTCCGGGAAGGCGATCCGATCCTCCGCCGTCAGGCCGTCGAGAATCTCATACTGATACAGGAATTCATCCAGCTCGCCGACGGTCACGCTGCGCTTTTCGATCCTGTCCTCGCCATTCGCTGCCCAGACGAAGAAGCCCTCCTCCGCCGAGCCCGCCACATAGGACGCGTCGAGCATGAGTCCGGTTTTTTCTTCTGTCTGACCGCCGTCCGGCTCAATGTAGACGTGCTGCCCGAGCAGCAGACCGTCCATATCGTCCAGATCGACGTAGAACGGATAGCTGCTGGAGGTGGTCATCTCGTCGCTGTAGCCGTAATAATAGAAGCCGTTGCTGCCGGAGTCCTCAGGGCTGCTGTCGATCTCCGCGATCACGCCCGTCCACATCCTGCTTGCGTCGGAGCGGGAACGGACGATCACGCTCTGACCGACAAAGAAGTCGCTGCGGTTGAGCTCGTTGACCTTGCCCTTGACGCGGTAGGCGCCCGCCTCGATCAGGGTGATGTACGGCAGCGGCATGCCGGTATACTCGTCATAGCCGCCGTCCTCATTGATCGCCTTGACGCGGCCGTTGATCGGCGAAGTGACGTCTCCGTTGCCGACCATCGCCTGCAGCGATTCCAGCTCGCGCTCCTTGACGGTGATGTTATACTCCGTCTCTTTTTTATTGGTCTGCAGCGTCTGGATGCGAACGGTATAGGAAAGCTGCTCCGACTCCGCAGCGTAGGATTTTTCCTTCTCCAGATCGGCGATCTGCGTGTCCATATCGGTCACGGAATTCTTGAGCTGCTCGATCTCCAGCACCGCCTTGTCGATGGTGAGCTGCATTTCTTCCATGTCGTAGGAGAACAGCACGTCGCCCTCGGACACGTCCTGTCCCGGCTCGACCTTGAGCTCCGCGATCTTGCGGCTTTCATCGCGCTCTACCTTGACCTCGCTGCGCGCGACGACCACGCCTGCGCAGAGATTGAATTCGCCCATGGCGCCGTAGCCCATGATGTCCTGCACGGTCTGCACATAAACTGCGGGCAGCTCCTCTGCGCAGCCGGCAAGCAGCGTCAGTGTGAGCAGCGCTGTCAGCAAAATAGCAACAAAACGTTTATTCATAGATACCTCCGAAAGGTGTATTCATACCTTTAGACGAATTGTCAGATAAAATGTTCCCTAAAGCTTGCTGATTACCGCGACGGCGGGTTCGAGCTGCACCGTGTCCAGCTCCTCCGCCCTGCCGGTATCGCACTTTTCCGCGACCGCGGGGTCGAGCGGAAGCTGCGCCAGCACGGGAAGATGATACTCCTTTGCGATATTCGCCAGGTGGCTCTCGCCGAAGAGGGCATGCCGTTTGCCGCAGTCCGGGCAGCGGAAATAACTGTAATTCTCCACCACGCCGAGGACGGGAACGTGCATCATGTTCGCCATGCGCACCGCCTTGCCGACGATCATCGACACCAGCTCCTGCGGAGAGGTCACGATGATCACGCCGTCGATCGGCAGCGACTGGAAGACCGTCAGCGGCACGTCGCCCGTTCCGGGAGGCATATCCACGAACAGATAGTCCACCTCATCCCAGAATACGTCCGTCCAGAACTGCTTGACCGCCCCTGCGATGATCGGTCCGCGCCAAACGACGGGATCGTTCGCGTCGTCTAAAAGCAGATTGATCGACATGACCTGAATGCCGCTCTTCGTCAGCGCGGGATAGAAGCCCTCCTCGCTTGCGCCGCCGACCTGCTGCACGCCGAACGCCTTCGGGATGGAAGGACCCGTAATATCCGCGTCCAGAATTGCGGCGCGCTTGCCGGCGCGCTGCATCGCGGTCGCAAGCATAGCCGTCACGGTGCTCTTGCCGACGCCGCCCTTGCCGGACACGACGGCGATCACCTTGCCGACCTTCGCATTTTGATTCAGCTGCGCAAGCAGGCTCTCCGCCTTGCGCTCTCCACAGCTCTCGCCGCAGCTCGAGCAGTTGCCGGTACATTGTTCACTCATATTCGTTTCCTCCGATGTTTATTCTTCCAGAGCCGCAGCGGCTTGCTCCCACTGCGCCATCCGTGTTTCCAGTTCTTCCTCCGCCGCCTGCTTTTCCGCCGTCAGGCGCAGAAGCTCCTGATAGTCGGTCGCGGCGGCGTTGATCGCAGCGTCGAGCGCGGCGATTATCTCCTCCTGCGCGGCGATCTCGCGCTCATAGCGGCGCACGAGCTTTTCCAGCTCCTTGCTGCCGACGTCTTTGATCATTTTTTCCTTCTTTTTCTGCTGCTGCACGCGCAGCATCGCCTCATGCTCCTTGATCGAGCGGTACTTGGCGTAGCCGCACGGGTAATCGCGGATCGCGCCGTTTTCCAGCTCCCAGACGCGCGTGGCGAATTTGTCGACGAAATAGCGGTCGTGCGAGACGAAGATCAGCGTGCCCTCGTACTCGTCGATCGCGCATTCGACCCACTCGCGGGAGGCGACGTCCAGATGGTTCGTCGGCTCGTCGAGAATCAGCAGATTGATCTTTTCATCCATCAGCATGCAAAGGCGCAGCCGCGACTGCTCCCCGCCGGAGAGCGTGCCGACCGTTTTGAACACATCCTCGCCCGAAAACAGGAAGGCGCCCAAGCGGTCGCGCGCCGACTGCGGCGTGCAGTTTTTCTCATAGAGCATTGTGTCATACAGTGTGCGCTCCGGATGGGAAAAGTGGAAGACCTGCGGCAGATAGCCCGTCTTGACGGAGGGACCGAATTTGATCTTTCCCTCTCCCGCAAGCTCCCCCAGCAATACCCGCAGGAAGGTCGTCTTCCCGCTCCCGTTGTCGCCTAAAAGCGCGATGCGCTCGCCGCCGCGAACCGTCAGCTCGACGTCGGAGAACAGCACGCGATCGCCGAAGGACTTTTTCAGTCCCTTGACGCTCAGCACCTCATCGCCGTGGAATTCCTTTTCGCCGAAGCGGGCGCGCAAGGTTTTTTCCTTGGTCGGACGCTCGGTTTTTTCGATCCGCTCCATGCGGTGCTGAATGGACATCGCGCGGCGGTAGAGCACGCGGTTGTTGATCCCCCAGCCCTTCATGCGCTCGACCGTGTAGCCGAGCTGCTTGAGCTTCGCCAGCTCCTGCTCGTACTGCTTGAGCTGGCGGTTGAAGCGTTCCTGCTTCTCCTGCAGGTAGAATGTGTAGTTGCCGCTGTAAAATTCGGCCTTTCCGGCGGAAATCTCGACAATCCTGTCCACCACGCGGTCGAGAAAATAGCGGTCGTGGGAGATCGTCAGCACCGTGCCCTTGAATTTCAGAATATAGTCCTCGAGCCATTCCACACTTTTCAGATCGAGGTGGTTGGTCGGCTCGTCCAAAAGCAGGATGTCCGTCTTCTCCAACAGCAGACGCGCTAAGTTGACGCGCGTTTTTTCGCCGCCGGAGAGGCGGTCAAATTCCTGATCGCGCATCGACTGTGGGATACCGAGGCCGTTGCAGATCTTGTCGATCTCCGTATCCTGCTCGTAGCCGCCGCCGACGTGGTAGGCGTTGCTCAGGCGGTCGTATTCATCTAAGAGCGTTTTCGGCGCGCTGGCGGTCAGCTTGTCCGCGAGAACTTCCATCTTATGCCGGATCGCTTCCAGCTCCGCGAACGCCGTCCTGAGGACGTCTTCGACCGTACTGCCGGCGGGATAGTGCGGAATCTGCGAGATCAGCCCGAGCTTTTTGCCGGAATTGATCACGATCTCGCCCTCGTCGGGTGCAAGCTCGCCGGTTAAGATTCGGAACAGCGTGGTCTTGCCGCAGCCGTTGCGCCCCATAATGCCGACGCATTCGCCCTCGTGGACGTCAAAGGTAAGCCCGTCGAGCAGGGTCGCGCCGACCTCAAAGGACTTGACCAGTCCGTTTACTGCAATATCAATCATCGTTACCTCCGTAACGTTCCAGAAATTCCTCCCGCGTCATCATCAGATTGACCGCGTCAAGGAACGCATTGCCGCCCAGGTGCTCGGGAAGCTGCAGCTCCTTCTGCAGCGCTCTGCGCCTGTGCGCGCTGTTTGCGCCGCCGGACAGACCGGCGCAGAACAGGTCCGTTTTCGTGATTCGATCCGCCGGGACGGCGGTATCGGTAAGCTCCGCGCCTGCGTTTTGCAGCGCGGCGAGCAGGACGTCGGGACGCATTCCCTCCACGCCGAGCTTGCCTTCTTTCCCCGGCTGCGCCTTGCGGCGTTCCTTGCCGGATATATCCGGGATGTAGGCGTGCAGCACCTTGTCCTTCGGCAGCGCGCCCTTGAGGTAGTTGCGGATGACGAAACCCGCGCCGTCGGAGTCGGTCAGAATGATCAGCCCGCGCTTTTCCGCGACGCGGCGCAGAAACTCCAGCAGCGCCCTGTCGCGCATGACGCCGAAGCCGTTCGTTGCGAAGATCGGCGCGTCGACGAGCTGTGAGAGCGTGTTCTTGTCATACTTTCCCTCGACGACGACCGCCTGCCGGAGCTTAATCATGCCGCGCCTCCTCCGCAAGCTGCAGAATCAGCAGCTCGACCAGACGCTCCTCGTCGCCGTAGGACGTCTTGAGCTGTTCGTCCGTCTCGCAGCATAGCAGCACCGCCTTGCGGCAGAAGCCGTCGGATAAGCGGCGCGCCTGCCCCATGGTTTTGGTCGCGGCAAAGGACGGCATGGAGCAGAGCTGCGCCAGCTCTTCAGCTGATTTTCCCTCGTTCAGCAGAATCTTCGCCGCGTGCAGACGGCGCATCTGCGCGCCGATCGCCGCGACGATCGGGATGGCGTCGTTCTGCATTTTGAGCAGCGTGTGCAGAAGCTTCAGCGCGTCGTCAAAGCGGCGCGCCGCCAGCGCGTCCGTGAGCTGGAAGACGACCGCGTCCAGTGTCGGCTCAACGACCGCGTCGATGTCCGCGCGCACGACGGTCTCCGCGCCGGAATAGGCGCAGATTTTCCCGATCTCCGCGTCCAGCCGCGTCATGGAAAGCCCGCACTGCTGCAAAAGATAGCCGCACAGCTCGGGAGAAATCGTCTTCTTCTCGTGGGCGAAGTGCCTGCGAATCCACGCGCGCAGATCGCTTTCCGACTGGTAGCGGAACTCCGCCAGCACCGCGTTCTTCTCGATCGCGTCCCAGAGCTTTCTTTTTCGTTTATCGGGCTTGAACTCCCCGTAGGTCAGCGCCAGCGTGCAGTACGCGGGAATGTCGGACAGCAGCGCGCACAGCCGCTCCGCGTCCGTGACGCCGAACAAATCCACGTCCTCCGCCAGAATCATCGTATGCTCCGCCATCATCGGCAGCGCCTCCATGCAGTCGGCAAGAAGATCGACGGAGAAATTTTCCGGATTCAGGCGGTGGAAATTGAAATCCGCCGTCAGATCGTCCAGCAGCAGCCTCTTGAGCTGCTCCAGATAGTACCGGCGAAGATAATCCTCCTCGCCGTACAGGACGTAAAACCGCCCGGGCGTCTTTGCCTTCAGATCGCTTTTCAGTTGTTCTGCACCGGCAGGCGTTCCGGTCGGTTTCTTGTCCATGGTTTTACCTCGTTATTGTAATGGTCCCGTCCAAGTCGGTACGGTAGACGGCAGCGCCGATCGCCGCGATCCGGTCCAGCACCTCCTGCGCGGGATGACCGTAGGAGTTTTCTCCCACGGAGATGATCACCGTATCGGGCGCGGTTTGCCGCAAAAGCTCTTCGCAGGTGGAGCGTTTCGAGCCGTGGTGTCCGGCGATCAGGACTTCCAGATCGGGCAGCGCCTTCGTCGCAAGCAGCACGCGCTCTCCGGTCTCGTCCATGTCTCCGGTTATCAGTATATCATATTCTTCATCGGACATCAATGCGGATAATGACGCATTCCTGACATTCACGTCCTCCGGCGCGTAAAGATACAGCGTCCCGCTGCCGAAGTTGAGCTTCATATCCTGCGTGACAAGCAGGACGGGGATATCCGCCTGCGCCGCGTAGCGCAGTAACGTCTCGCGGTTTCCCGTATGGTCGGGAAGATCGGGTACGATGAGCTGCTTGACGCGGATGCGGGAAAGAAACTGCATCGCGCCGCAGACATGGTCGGTGTCGTAATGCGTCAGAATCAGCGCGTCAATGCCGGTATAGCCTCTTGTCAGCAGGGCGCGCGCCGTCTGTTCGCCGTTGTAGTCGTCCTCGTCGCCGCCGCAGTCGATCATCACAGCGTTCTTGCCGTTCTGCAGGAAAATGCACTGCCCCTGCCCGACGTCAAAGACCCTCAGCGTAATGCCCGCAGAGCTGTGCATGGAGAAGAAGACCGCGCCGATCAGCGTGACCAGCAGCGCGCCGATCAGCAGGCGCAGCTTGTAACGCTCCCGTCTGCACAGCACGAAGACAAAAATCATCAGATACGCCGTCAGCAGCCAAGCGACGATATAGCCGCTGTCGGTATAGACCGCGGCATAAGGGATTTTGGCGAGCAGTCCGGTCAGCCACAGCACATAGCGGATCAGCCACGAAGTCAGCCACGCGATCGCCGCGCCGACCGGCGCATGGACGAAGGCCGCAATCACGGCGAAAAAGGAAAGGCTGAACACCGCGCTCAGCGCGGTGAAATTCAGCAGGTTCGTCAGCGGTGAAATCAGAGACACCGAGCCGAACACGCTCGCGACGAGCGGCGCCGTGAATACCGTCGCGGCGATCGAGGCAGCAACGGTAACCGCCGCGCTGCGGCAGAAGCGGTACAGAAGCCCGTGCTTTTGGCGCAGCTCGTCTTCGTTCACGCGCTTCATAAGCCAGTTGAAAATCCGCGGCGCGAGCAGGAATATGCCCGCCATGCACGCGAAAGAAAGCTGGAGGCTGACGTTCGCAATCGCC
>CAJOMA010000010.1 GCA_905235655.1 uncultured Oscillospiraceae bacterium
GATGATCTCATCGCCTGCAGCGAGGTCACTGGCATTGGTGACCTTAATATAGGTGCCGGGCGTTGCTGCGTCGAAACCAGAGGTTACGTTTGCAGCATTCGCGGTAATGGCCAGACCTGCGAACAGGCTGACGACCATTGCCAGAGCAAGAACTAAGCTAAGGACACGTTTCTTCATAAGCTATGTTTCTCCTTATAATTTAGTTTTTGTTTCTATCGGATAATCCGTTCTTCTGCGCAACGTTATCCTGCACATAACGCTCCGCAGATGAAAAGCCCCGTTATCCGTTCAGGGCATATTCACCGTTATCAAGGTACACGGGACAGATGCGTGGCGCTGTCCGCAGCAATGATACATTTGCAATAAATTGTGTGCCGTGCAAGGAAAATCTTCACAATCTCCACAATATCCTGTTTTACTCAATCAGGATTATAGCACGGAGGTTGTCAACTTGCAAGGAAGAATTCTCAATAATTATAAAACAGACATTATTACAGTTGATTTTTATAAATTTGTCTCATTTTTTGGATAATAAAGTGATTGTTTTTCAGTTCATTTCAAGGAACGACTTGTCTGCGGTGGAGATTGCGCAAATCTTGTGTGGATGTAAAACTACAGCAGAGGAGCGCTCCCCTGTTGTTCTAGCTTATCAACCTGTTATTGCTCAGCTTACCCGGGCAATCCATTTTTCTGTCATTGCCCCGAATGGGGCAATCTGTGCGTCTCGACGCGGCACACTTTTCTGTAATTCGATACACGTGCCATACCTGTAACGGACGGATTGACCTGTAACGGACGGATTGCCCGCATGGAGGCGGGCAATGACAGGTATGGCAGGATTTCCTTTTGCTGTCAGTGTGTCATTATCCGACTTGCCCGGAAATCTATGTTTACCAGTTTTTAGACAGGTCACGCCAATCGGGATTGCTTTCTGAAATCAGTTTATTCTTTTGTGCTCGCGTCCACCTTTTAATTTGTTTTTCTCGCGCGATCGCGGAGCGAACGTCAGGAGTGGTTTAAAATAGACCAGCTTGTGAACATGGTATCGCTTTGTGAACCCGTCCATTAACTCGTGTTTATGTTTGTAGAGGCGGCGCTCCAAGTTGTTCGTTACGCCGACATAGAGAACGCGGTTATTCCAGTTTGTCAGGAAATAGACGTAGTATTGCATCATAATTGCCTCGGTACGAATTAGTCAGGAAAAGATTGCCCGCGCAAGGCGGGCAATGACAGCTGAGTTGATTCTGCGTTTATATGTACAAATATGTTGACGCGACGGACAGATTGCCCGGGTAAGGCGGGCAATGACAAGTCCGGTAATCTCTTCCCTATTCCTTCATCAATGCGCGGAGGGTGTCGGCGGCGGCGCGGAGCTGGATCAGGCGCACGGGCTCGGAGACGGCGCGCAGCTCGCCGATCGGCTCGATGTTCATGACGCCGGTAAAGCCCACCTCCCGCAGCGCTTCGAATACGTCCTTCCAGACGATCCTGCCGTAGCCCGGGAAGAGGTGCAAATCCTCGTAGATCGGTCCGATTCTGCCGTAGTTGTCGTTCAAATGCACCGTCGCGAGGTCCCTGCGGAAGGCGCGGATCATGGCGGGGATATCCTGCGCGCTGATATTCGCGTGGCCGGTATCCAGACAAATCTGCACGCGCAGACTGCCGACATCGCGCATGAGGTCGATCATATCCTGCGCGGTGGTGTAGGGATAGGGCGGATCGACGGGCTGCTGGACGTGGTGAGAGTCAAACGTGTTTTCCAGATTGATGATAATATCATACGTTTCCGCCGCAGGGATCAGGTCGTGAAACCACCGGACGTTCCATTCATGGATTCGCTGCCGCATGGCAAGGCCATCCACGCGCTCCAACTGGCGCAGCGGATGGAAAATGAGCTGCCTGCAGCCGACGGCGCGGCACGCCTCCATTGTGCGGTAGTATAAATCGTGCGGCGCTTCATAATGCCAATCGGCGGGGATCCCCTGCTCCCATGAGGCGTGCGCCTGCGTGATCGGCAGACCGACTTCCCGCGTCAGCTCCCCAACCTGCCGCACCCAGTCGCGCCAGTCCGGCTGATTGAGGGGCGACAAGGGCGAATTGCTGAACGCACTGAACGGAAAATCGACGCTGTCAAATCCTGCCGTCTTGACCATGCGCAAAACGCTATCAAGCGGCTGATTTCTGCAAAGGCTTGCAATCGAGGTACTGATTTGTTTCTGCATAATCTACTTCCTATGTCCATATAATATTTTAATAAGTATAGCATTCTTTCCCAGTTCTGTCAATTGCCGGAGGTGCTTTATGAAATACTACAGGCTGCTTCGCAGGGGACTTCGGCAGATCAGCGCGTACCGAATCCCTCTCTATTCCGCGAATGCGGCGTTCTATATCATTCTCTCCGTCTTCCCCGCGCTCATCCTCGTGGTCGGATTGCTGCCATACGTCGGTTATTCCGAAGCAGACCTTCTTTCCTCGATCCACGGGCTTGTGCCGGCGGTGCTGGAACCGGTCATTGCGCACATTCTCGACGACATGAGCCAAAACAGCACCGGCGTTCTGCTCTCGATGACGGCGATCGTCGCCGTGTGGTCGTCGTCCAGCGGGGTTTACTGCATTCACGTGGGGCTCAACGCCATTCATCGCGTCAAAGAGAGCCGCGGCTATTTTTCCAGACGGCTGCTGTGCGTGGGCTATATGCTCCTGCTGATCGCCGCGCTGATGCTCACGCTGATCATTCACGGCTTCGGGCAGGAAATCGCGGACTGGTGCCGGAGGGGCACGGTGCCGATCCTGAGGCTGTTTGTGAAGCTGCTGCAATTTCGCGCGCTGATTCTGTTTGTTCTGCTCAGCGCGCTCTTCTGCGCGATTTACTGCGTCTTCCCGAACCGAAAGCAAAAGGCGCACAACTGTCTGCCGGGCGCGGTTTCCGCCGCGATCGGGTGGCTGGTATTCACGCATTTGTTCTCTTTCTATGTCCGGCTTTCCAATTCCTATCCGGTTTTCTACGGCAGTCTGTCTGCCATCGCCTTCGGCATGCTGTGGCTGTATATCTGTATTTCTATTTTGTTCTACGGCGCGCTGCTCAATTTGTGGTTAGAAAAGAAACGGGAGCCGTAAAGCTCCCGTTTTCGTTTACTTTCTGCTGAAGGACATGCAGTCGGTGCATTCCTTGACCGTGGGGTCGTTTTCGTGCGTGCCGACCTGAATGCGATCCAGAGAACAGTAGTTATCCATGCCGTAGTGATGCTTGCACTGCTTGACGGTGCACTCGATCGAATGATTTGCGCTGCAATGACAATCCATGACTTTCTCCTCCTTCATCTGTTGTCGGGATTAGTTTGTTCCGACGCAGGCAGGATATCAAAGGAAAAATTTGACATGGACAGACAAATCCCCTATAATAGATGCGGCGGCTCTGCGTGGACGGAGTTCCCTTCCGCCGCCCTACATTCTATGCTTCGGAGGTACGTTATGATCAAGGTTTCTCCTTCCATTCTTTCCGCGGATTTTGTCAACCTGGAGCGCGATATCCGCGCGCTGACCCCAGCAGGCGCGGACTACGTTCACGTCGACGTCATGGACGGCATCTTCGTGCCGAATATCACGATCGGCATTCCCGTCGTCGCCGCGATCCGGAAGATCACGGAGCTGCCGCTCGACGTGCATCTGATGATTGACCGCCCGATCCGCTATGTAGACGACTTCTGCAAGGCTGGAAGCGATATCCTGACGATCCACGTCGAAGCAGACAGCGTGGAAAACACGCTCGCGGCGCTGAAGCACATCCGCGAAAACGGCGTGAGGGCAGCGATCTCCGTCAAGCCGAAGACGCCTGCCGAGGCGGTGCTCCCCTATCTTTCTTACTGCGACCTGATTCTCGTGATGACGGTCGAGCCGGGCTTCGGCGGGCAGAGCTTCATGGATGACATGATGCCGAAGCTGAAGCAGATTCGCGCCTACATTGACGAACAGAATCCGGACTGCGAGCTGGAGGTCGACGGCGGCGTCAACGAGAAGACCGCCATGATCTGCCGTGAAAACGGCGCGAATGTCCTCGTCGCGGGAAGCGCGTATTTCAAGGCGCCCGATCCGTCGAAATTTGTCGAGACTGTCAAACGGTAATAGTTGATAAAGAACCCCCGTCGTCCGCTGACGACGGGGGTTCTGCTTGTCGAAAAACCTTTTTCGACACGCTGGCAGGCTGTCAAAAAGTTCGGAAGACAAGCAACTCACGACCGTCGGCGTATATAAATACGTTAGGTCGTGAGTTGCGCAGTAAGTCGAAATATTCAATATTTTCTACCATTTTCTAACCCTTTAGGGACAGATTGCCACGGTTTGCTGCGCAAACCTCGCAATGACAGGTGCAGCAGTATTCTATACTCTGTTTCGACGGTTACGGACTTTTTTGACAGCCTGAACCCCCGTCGTCCGCTGACGACGGGGGTTCTTTATGCGTTGATTGCAGTATCGGTCGAGAAGAAATAGAGAATTCTCTCCTTGACCGGCAGAGCAAACACCTTGGAGAGCGCGGCGCTGTAGGCGTCGAGCTGTCCGCGGTAGTATTGCGCGCGATCCGCTTCCTGCCCGGGCAGGATGTGATCCGATTTGAAATCCAGAATCGTCATCGCCCCGTTTTCGATCAGGCAGCAGTCGGTCACGCCCTGCAGAAGAAGCTTCTCCCCCGCGAGCGCAGGATCGAGGAGGCTGCCGTCTTCCAGCACGGAGAACTTATATTCGCGGACGACCCGCTCTGCGGCAAGCGCCCGTTTTCCGATCCCGGAATGGAAGAAGTTCAAAATCTTTTCCTCCGGGACTGCCTCGCGCTGCTGCACGGTCAGGAAGCACATCTGCACGAGGCGGTCGAGTTCCTTCTTTACGCCCTCTCTGTCCGTGCAGCGCTCGTAGCGGATATACTGCATGGCAAGGTGGATCGCCGTGCCGCGCTCGGCGCCGGTCAGACTGCGCTTGCCGTAGGTAAAATGCGGCTTTCTGACCGTCAGCTTCAGCGGCGTCGAGCGGGTATCCTCCGAGATTTCTTCATCCAGCACGCGCCCCTTGAGCTGCGTCGCTGTCACCTTGCTCGGCGCGCCGACCGCCGCCTCATGGGGATAATGCAGCGGAATATAGGCAAGCTCCCGCGCTTTCTCAGCAGCCTCTTCTTCCTGCGCGCTTTCCCCAGCCAGTTCGCCGCTTCGGTAATACCGTATCTTCCACGGGTACTGCGGCAAATGCCGATCCTGCGGATACCCGCCCACGGCAAACAGCTCCCCTGCCTCCGAATGCGTCATGGCGGTCATCAGAATCCAATCGCCGATGGAGGCTGCCGATTCGATCAGGCTGTCCTGCGCGGGGATCGTCAGATCATGCGCTATATCGGTCAGCTTCTTCGTCAAATGTCCTTTACAGCAGGTCATCACAAGGCGGTACTTCGCGCGCGTCATGCCGACGTAGAGAATGCGCATTTCCTCGGACAGATTTTCCCTGCGGATACGGTCTTTGAGCGCATTTTTCGCAAATGTGGGATACTTGATCGCCCGATCCGTATCATACACGTCGGAGGCGATACCGAGCGCGCTGTCGATCAGCACGCTTCCCTCGGTCGACAAAAACTTAAATGCATTGGACAGCCCGCACAGAAAGACCACGGGGTATTCCAGCCCCTTGGATTTATGCACGGTCGTCAGCCGCACCGCGCCGCTGACCGGCAGTCCGTCCGCGCCGATCCCCTTGTCGCGCAGCAGCTCCAGATAGCGTACAAAGCCGGAAAGCCCGTAGCGATCGCCGGTTTCATAGCTGTCCGCAAGCGCAAAAAAGCGGTTGATATTCTGCACGCGCTGTGCGCCGTTTTCCATTGCGCCGTACACCGTCCGCAGGAACAGACGATCGTCCGCGAGGTCGAGCAGTCTGCGCAGGGAAGACATCTGCGCCGCTGCGCGCAGCCCGTCCAGCACGGCGCGCGGCTCGCTGTCTTGCATGATCTCGTAGATATCGCCGCTGTACTTTGCCCTTGCGAGGGCAAGATCATTCGCCGTGCAGCCGAAGAGCGGAGACAGCAGCACGGTCAGAAGCGGGATATCCTGATGCGGATTGTCAATCACCTGCAATAGTGCGGTCAAAACCGTGATCTCTTCCGTCTCGAAGATATTGTCGTTGTCACAGACGCACTTGATCCCGCGCTTTTCCAGCGCGGCCTCATACACCTCGGCGCGGTTTTTCATCTTCCGAAGCAGAATCACAACGTCCTCCGCGCGGATCGGACGCAGCGTGTCGCCGTCGGGAATCATCTCGCCGCCGTCGAGCATTGCGCGAATCCTGTCTGCGACAAACTCCGCCTCGACCTCCGCCGCAGAGCGCGGCTTTGTCTGTGTGTCGCTTTCCTTTTCAATGCAGTGCAGCTCCACCGGCGCAGAGCCCATATCCGTCGCCGGACGGTTCGGTCGCAGCGCCTCCGCGCTCCCGTAGCGCAGACCGCCGACTGCTTCCGTCATCGTCAGGCGGAACACGTCGTTCGCCGCCTCCAAAATGGCTGGATGGGAGCGGAAGTTGTCCGACAGCAGAATCTTTCTCGCCTGACCTTGCTGCGCCTGTTGATAATCGGAAAAGCTTCGGTACTTCTCCAGAAAGATCGTCGGATCGGCGCGTCGGAAGCCGTAGATCGACTGCTTTACGTCGCCGACAAAGAAGAGGTTTTCTTCGCCGCGGGAAATCAGGCGGAAGATCGTATCCTGCACCTCGTTGGTGTCCTGATACTCGTCGACCATGATCTGCTCATAACGGCCGCCGATTTCCCTCGCCGCGGAGGGAATCCGCGCTAAACGGAGCATGTCATGCTCCAGATCGTTATAGTCCAGCACGTGCGCGCGGCGTTTTTTCTCCGCGTAGGTCTTTGCGAATTGTCCGGTCAAGTCGATCAGACCGCGCAGCGCCTTCGCGCTGACCGAAAGATCGTGAAGGGCTTCTTCGGAAGAGAGATGGAACCTTTCCTTCCACGCTTCTATGCCTTTTTTGATCGCGTTGCGCGTGTTTTTCACGTAGTCCTTCCGCTCCGGATCGGGACAGTTTCGAATCGACGTGAACTTTTCAAAGCTGCAGGTAAACGTCCGCAGCTCCTCCCATTTAGCCTTTTTCCGTAGGGCGACCGCAGCGTCAATCGTGCTTTGGATCGCAGGCAGATACTTATCCAAATCCTCCTGCGCCATCGCATGCAGCTTATGAAGCGTATCGAGCGATCTGTCGAGATATGTATGAAATTGTTCGATCAGATACGCGCCCCAGATCGTCTCGCCGGCGTCGGTGTACGCGGCGCAGTCGAGGTCGTCCCGCAGCGTCTGCAGCCGTTCCCTCGGATCGCAGTAGCTTTGCAGGCTGAAATAGAGGCTTTCGATCAGCTCCGGGAGCTTTTCGTCGCTTTTCCCCGCGCCGAGCATATCCAGCGCAGCCGCAATATCGCTTTCGTCGTCCCGCTGCTCATAGGCAGCGTCCAGCACCGTCTTCATGGCGCGGCCGCGCAGCTTTTCCGCCTCCTGCTCGTCGCAGACGGAAAAATCGGCGGGAAGGTCGATGCTGTGGGCATACTCCCGCAGAACGGCGGCGCAGAAGGAATGCACGGTGGAAATCTGCGTCAGATAGACGCGGCTCATCTGCCGCTGCAGATGGCGGTCCTCCGGATAAAGAGCAAGCTGCTCGCTCAGTTTGGCGATGAGCTTGCCGCGCAGCTCGGCAGCCGCCGCCTGCGTATAGGTAATCAGCAGGAAACGATCCAGATCGCACTGCATCCTGCTGACGGTTTTCAGCACGCGGTCGATCAGCACCATCGTCTTGCCGGAGCCTGCGGCGGCGGAAACAAGCAGCGTGCCGCCCGAATTATCCACGACCGCCTGCTGCTCCTGTGTCAGCTTGAAGTCAGCCATGCGCCTGCGCCTCCTCTCCGATCATCTGCCAGAACACATCCGTTTTCGTGACCTTATTCAGCCAGCGCTCCTGCTTATGATCGCGGCAGACCGTTTGATACGGGCAGAATTTACAGGCATCGCTGTCGTCGTTGATGTAATATGGATTCGCTGTGATATCTCCGCTGTAGAGCGCGTCGGCGAGCTGCCCGACGCAGCAGAACACAAAACGCTCCAACTGATCGAGCTGCTCGGTTGTAAACAGCGAGCCCTTGCGGTTGCTTTCTTTGTCATAAGAATACGGAAGGTACTCCGGATCGTCCTCGCAGCGTTCCATCGCCTGCAGAACGTCATAGGAATCCAGCACCATGCCGGTGCGCTTTTTTCCTGCTTTCCGCTTGGACTCCATGCCCTTGCTGTCCAGTCTGTCCGGCAGGGTCACCGTCTCTACCTTTGCCGGGAAATACAGGACGCCCGCCGCCTCCGCCTTCTGCCCGAACAGCGGCGCGCCCATGCGCTGCAGCGCAAACAGATACAAAAGCATCTGCAGACCGAGCCCGTTCAGCACCTTAGTCAAGTTGAAGGTCGTTTTTCCGGTTTTGTAGTCGATGACGCGCACATAGAGCTCGTCGCCGCTGCGCCAGAGATCGACGCGGTCGACCTTGCCGACCAGCTCCGCTACCGAGCTTTCTCCGACAATCCGGATCGCGGGCAGGGTTCCGCCCTGCGCAAAGTCCAGTTCAAACCACATAGGCGCAAAGTCGGAGCGGCTCATTTCGCGGTAGAGGTCGGCGATCACGGCGCGCACCTCGGAGAATCTTCTGCGGAACAGATATTCCGCTCTTGCCGATTCCCAGAGCTCGGCAAGCTCCTGCGCGGCGTATTCCTCCATGCGGTTTTGCGCGATCGCAAGCACGCGCTCAAGCGAAACCGTGTGGAAGCCGCCCTCCCGCTGCACCTGCCGGACGGTATGCTCCAGCACGTCGTGGACGAAGGTGCCGTACTGAGAAGCGTCGATCTGCGCGGTCTTTCTCTCCTCCGCGCGCAAGCCGTATTCGAGGAAATAGCCAAAACGGCAGCCGGCGAGCTTGTCGATTTTAGAGGCGGAAAGGCGAAGCGTTTCGCCGTATAGCGCCTTCACCGCTTCGCCGTTCAGGCTGCCCGGCGTATAGGTCTTTGCCGCAATCAGCTTTTCCGCCTGCGCGCGCATCGGCTGATTCTCGTCCGGCGTTTTCGACGCGCTGACCAGATGTGCAAGATACTCGCGCTCCGAGCGGCAGACCGTCGGGTCGATGACTAAGCTCGCGTGCGGGAAGAGCTTCATCGCGCGCTTTATCATATACGCCTCCGCGCCGTCGATCGCGCTTAGATAGAGCCGCTTTTCCGGCGCGTTGAGGACGCTGTCAATGCAGGCAAGCTCTCTGTCCAGATTCCCCGCCGCCGTCGGCGCAACCTCGATCCCCTCCCGGTTGAGGTCGATGCGTTCACTGTCTGTCAGCAGCGTGTTCTGCGTCCGCACCGCAGGAAAGCTTCCCTCCTGCGCGCCGATCAGAAGCACATAATCCGTGTCGCAGCGCCGCTGCGACATCAGGCTGCCGACCGTCACGCAGTCGAGACTGGCGGGGATCGTGCCGACCGTGCAGCGTGAGATCGCCGCGCGGAAGATGCTTGCGAAGCTCTCGGGCGAGCGAACGCTCTTTCCGAGCACGCCGAACATCTGCTCCAGAAGCTCGGTCACGATGCCGTAAACCTGCGCATATTCCTGCTCCGCCTGCGGATTTCCCGCGCCGCCGCACGCTTCAATGAACGCAGTGATTCGCTCGCTCAGATGGATGTTTTCCGTAAAGTCATAGAGCGCGCGCACCATTTCGCCGGTGTCCTTCGCGTTGTTCAGGCAGCTCTGAAGGCGAAGGAGCGGCGAGATCGCCAGCGTTTTGTCACGGTTCAGCCTTTCCAAGCGGTCGCACGAACGGCTGTCAAATTCCTTTTGCAGCCCGTCGGGGTGCATCGTCCAGCTCTGACCCCACCTGCTGCCGCTGACGTTCCATAAAAGAACATAGTTTTCCAAGCGGTCGCACGCCTCGCGCGGCAGCGGCGATAAGCCGGATTTCAGATAATTCAGCACATCCTCCTGCTCCATACCGCCGGTCGCCGCTTCCAGAGCGGACAGCAGCATGCGAACCACGCCCTGACGGAGGATATCCGTATCGCCCGCAAAGTACGCGGGAATATCAAAGTGCCGGAAGACCGACTCCAGCACGGGTCCGTAGGCGGCAAAATCCGCGCAGGCGACGCAGATATCCCGCCAGCGGTTTCCCTCGGAAACAAGCCGCAGAATCTCCTGCGCCGTTTGACGGCATTCCTCCTCGCGGTCACTCGCGTGCAGGAAGCGAACGCTGTCCTGCGCCTCGGGGTACTCCGTATTTTTTCCGCCGAACAGGTGCCGGCGCAGATAAGAAAGCGGCGCGTCTTCCCCCTGCACGGGAAGCTTCTGAATCGACGGGGTTATGCCTTGCGCCGAAGCGATCCGAAGCAGCGTCCTTGCGGTATCGCGCGCCGCGTCAAACTGCTGCGCGCCGTGTGAAAGCTCGTCGCACTGCAGCAGCACGGTAACAGGCGCGTTTTTCTGCAGCAATTGCGCGATGATCTCCTGCTCCACGCCGTTAAAATCCGTAAAGCCGTCGAACCAGAAGGTCTTTCCCTCGGCATAGCTTCCGGTTTCCAGTGCGTTCAGCAGCCGCGTCAGCTTGCTCTCGGGATTCTGTCCGAGGTTGGCGCTGACAGCGTCGAAGCTCTCCATTAACAGGGCAAATTCCTCCGTCTTGACGGCGAGCGCGCCGGTGAGCCGATTAGCCGCCAGACGCAGACGCTCCGGCGTAACGCAGTAGCTGCGAAATTCGTCGAACATATCCATGAGGTGCAGCAAAAATTCCGGCTTGCTTACGCTGCTGCCGTAGATCTTCAGGCGCGAACGCACCTGCTCCACCGCAAGCGACATCATCAGCAGGCGTCCGGAGGCGTCGGTCTGGGTGTCTGCAATGCCGCCCTCTTCGGAAAAAACGCGGTTCGCAAGTCTGGAAAAGCTCAAAACCTCCGCGTAACGTCCGATCCGGTCGCCGCCGTACTCGCACAGGAGCCGTTCCGTCGTATGGGAAAACTGCTCGGGAACGATCAGAATATGTCCGGCTTCTTCCCTTTTTGCGCAAGCGCAAAGCTCTCGCAGCAGCTCCTTCTGATTCACTTTTCTATCCGTGCAAAGCCTGATTTGAAGCATCTGTCTTTCACCTCTGCACATATCATATCACAGATTCAGTCCCATTTGCAGGACAATAACAAAAAAAATCTGCTTTTCGGCAGATTTCAGCGTGTCGAAAAACCTTTTTCGACACGCTGGCAGGCTGTCAAAAAGTTCGGAAGACAAGCAACTCGCGACCGTCGGCGTATAAAGATACGGTAGGTCGTGAGTTGCGCAGTAAGTCAAAATCCTTGCGTAGCAAGTGCTTTTACCGGCTATAAAGTTTGAAAAACTTGTTTATTCGGAAAGCGAACAAACAGCGAAAGTACCCAAAATGTTCGACTGATTTTGACGATTGCGGACTTTTTGACAGTCTGAAATCTGACTTTTCGGCAGATTTTTCAGCTTTTCAGATATTCGATCAACGCCTGCACCCATTCGAAGACCTTAAAGCGGATCGTGTAGGTTTCTTCGCCGCCCGTGATCAGATCGGTCTCCGCCTCGTCAAAGCCGCCGACTGCCGCGCTTTCCTCCAGCGCGTCCGAGGTCGCTGCGAAGCAAAGAGACGGGAAGACGACGCACCACCAGTTATGCCCCTGCGCCGCGCCGATCCGAATGCGCAAAGACGGATATGTGCCTGCAGGAAGCGTAAAGGTTTCGTAATACCGCGTCGGAAACGCCTCGTTTGTGAGCGAAGCGGTCACTTCCCTGCCGTTTGAGGCGGTCAGCGCGGCGGCCTGAATCTCCGATAAATGCGCTGCAAGGACTTCCCTTGCCTGCTGCGCATCTTTGCAGTCAGCGGTCAGCGCCGAGATCACCGGCAGCACGGCGTCGCGAACCGCAAGCTTCTGCGCCTGATCGGCTTCGTCGTCGGAATTAGCGACAACATGCAAACGCACGGTTTTTTCCGCCAGCCGCTCCTGCGTCCAAAGCGTCTGCGCCGCGCCGAGCGACAGCGCGGTAAACGCCACAAGCATGAGCCACGTCAAAATTCTGATTTTCATAAAATAACACCGTCCGTATGTAGAAGTTATCTGCATTATGGACGGTGTTTTCGGTTTTTATACGGTCGTCGCGACAAAGGTCTGCAGCTCGTCTGATTTCAGCGCATCGCAGGCCGCCTGCGCACAGTCGGGAGAGCGGAAAACGCCGAACACGGCAGAGCCACTGCCGCTCATCACCGCGCCGAGCGCGCCGCTCGCCAAAAGCTTCCGCTTGATCGCCTCGATCTGCGGATAGTCGGAAACCGCCTGTTCAAAGACATTACACAGGCGTGCGGCGATCCTCTCCCGGTCGCCGCTTTCCAGAGCGCGGCGCATTGCTTCCGTGTCGGGACGTTCCCTGATTGCAACGCTGTCCAGCTTTCGGAACAGCGCGGGCGTGGCGAACGCGACCGGCGGCTTGCAGATCGCAAGGTAGAGCTTCGGCGCGTCGGGCAGCTTCGTCAGCAGTTCTCCTCTGCCCTCCACCAGGGCGGTGCCGCCGAGCACACAGAACGGAACGTCAGACCCGATCATCGCGCCGAGCGCGCAAAGCGCTTCGGTCGAAAGCGGAAATCCCGCCCAACGGTTCAGCGCGCGCAGAACTGCCGCAGCGTCCGCGCTCCCGCCGGCAAGTCCCGCCTCCGACGGAATGCATTTGCGAATGCGAATTTCCACACCGTCCGGCTCTCTGCCGAGACGGTCGAAGAACGCACGCACCGCCTTCCACGCCAGATTGCGTTCGTCAGAGGGAATCGATGCTGTATCAGAGGTCAGCGTCCAGGGCTTTCCCGTGTCTACGTCGATCTCCACATCGTCGCAGAGGGAGACGGTCTGCATGACAGAGCGCAGATCGTGGTAGCCGTCGTCGCGCTTGTGCAAAACGTCCAGCGTCAGATTGATCTTCGCGTATGCTTTTTCCGCGAGGGTGATCATTTGATCTTTCTGCCCTCGAGATAGTAACGCTTTTCGCGGCTGTGACCCATGGAGAAGGTTTTTCTCGGCAGGATGCCGTCGGCAATGACGCCGCGGAAGAGCTGGCTCTTTTCCATAGCGGGCAGCAGGAAGCCGATGGCGTGATCCTGCTTTGCGAGCTGAATGAGCGCGTCGTCGTCATGGATATAGTCGATCTCGCCCTCGTGCTCCTTGAGATAGCTGTCGAGGAAGCTCTGCAGCACGCCGACGGCGAGCTGGCTCTTTGCCTTATCCAGAGATACCGTGCCACTTTCCCCGCCGATATACCACTTGACCTCAAAGCCCTCGTCCGCGCAGGCATCCTTCTTCAGCGCGCCCAGCAGCGCCTTCGGGTCGCACTTGGTGATGACGCGGTGGATCGGCTCGAAGACCTGCGCCTCGTCGTGGATGTTCTCCAGCTCGACCAGCGCGAAGCGCGCCGGATGGTTGGAAAGGTTCTCGCCCGGATGCTTTGCTTTCAGTTCTTCATAGCAGGACTTCGCGGTGGCGAGCGAATGGTTGCCGTCGCCGACGGCGAAGACCATGGGCACACCCTTGAGATCTGCGTACTTCTTGCCGACGTTGGCGGTGTAGTCGGTCAGGCGGTCGTTGAACGCCTCCGCCTCCTTGCCGTCGACCAGCCAGCCGGCGATATGGCCGCCGCCCTCCATCAGATCGAAGTCGTAAAGCTTCTTCAGGCTGTCCTTCTTCGCGGCGATCGGCTCGATCAGCACCTTGTCGTGATCGTCGCAGAGCATGAGAATATGCGGCAGCTCAATCGGCGCGTCGCGGCGGACGCGCATGCGCGGCGGAATGCGCTCGACGACCGTGCGCTCGGTCGCGCGGATGGCGGAGGTGGATCCGGTGGAATAGTCATAGGCGTCCAGATCGACCATACCCATCAAGCCTTTACGGATCGAGCCGTTTTCCAGCGTGCGCTCGACGTAGACGAAAGCGTTTTGATAGGTTTTGAAAACATTTTTCTTCAAATACTCGTCCATCGTCGCGTTGATGAGGGCGGTATGCTCCGCCTCCTTCTCCGTGCCGAGCTCGGCTTCCGGCAGGATCAGATTGATCGTCGAGGGCGCGCCCTCCGCGTTCTTGCGGACACGCTCCCAGTAGGCCGGATCGGAGGTGAACTGGTCGCAGGCAATGACCGCCCACTTTTCCATGTCCTTTACCGCGGGGAACAGAATATCAGCCGGTAAAAAAGCGTTCATAACAGATACCTCACTTGTCGTATTATTGTATTGCATAACAGAATTATTATATCTCAGTTTCAATTTTTTGTATAGTGCTTTTCGGAAATTGCCGTCCGTGATTTTTTACAAATTTCACCGCGAAATTTGCGTATAGTGACGGAAAAAACCGTTCATAATAGGGACAGCAAAAAAACAGGAGGAACAATGATGGATACTTTAGCGCTGATTCTCAGCATTATCGGTTCTTTGAACTGGGGACTGGTCGGCATCTTCCGCTTTGACCTTGTCGCATGGCTCTTCGGCGGTCAGACCGCGACGTTCAGCCGCATTATCTATACGCTCGTCGGTCTTGCCGGTCTGTGGTGCATTTCGTTCCTGTTCCGCAGACGCGCGATCGTGAGCTCGAACGATTAAAAAACGGGGCTGCAACAGCCCCGTTTTTTACAGACTGTCAAAAAAGTCCGTAACCGTCGAAACAGAGTATCAAATACTGCTGCACCTGTCATTGCGAGGTTTGCGCAGCAAACCGTGGCAATCTGTCCCTAAAGGGTTAGGAAGAGGTAGAATATACTGAATATTTCGACTTACTGCGCAACTCACGACTCAGCGTAGCCGTTGGCGGCTTTGCCGCCTTACGGATACGGCGTACCCCTTGCGGGTATACCGTATCTATGTACGCCTACAGTCGTGAGTTGCTTGTCTTCCGAACTTTTGGACAGCCTGCCAGCGTGTCGAAAAAAAGTTTTTCGACACGCTGTAAAAAACGGAGCTAATACAGCCCCGTTTTTTATTTTACTAATCTGTTCAAATGGCCGATATAGACGTCGGAACCGATCATCATGGGATAATTCAGGATAATGCAGTCGGTCACGTTCTGCTCTGCCGCAAACGCTGCGATATCCATGGTCGGCTTTCCGTTTTGGTTGAACTCGCGCGGGTCGACGACGATGACCTTGCTGTAGTGACTGGTCAGCCAGGGGGCGAAAGCGTTGCCGTAGGACTCCTTAATCAGCATACACACCGGCCCGTTTACATCCGTCTTGATAACCGTGATCGGATGGTCGCCGCCGAGGAAGCAGAGGTATTTATTGGATACGTCCGAGTCCACATGGCAGATCGTGCCCAGCAGGTAGCCGTTTGTCAGGGTCGAGTCGGTATAGACGGTGGTTTCCAGATCGACATGCGGACGGTAGTATTTCAGCGTGTCCGGATTTTCCTGCAGGATCGCCGCCTGCGGATAGTTTTTCAGATAGTTATACATTGAGCCGACAAAATAGTCATACTGCCCTGTTTCAAACGCGCTCAGCGGCTCCGCCTTCAAGCCTGCCTTTTCGCAGTAGGCGGTGTAGGCGTAGTATGCGCCGAGCTGCGTCCAGTGGTGATCCGTGCGGAAATACAAATATTCATCAATATGCGCGGCGAGCTTGCTGTAGGCGTCGACCGTCTTCACATTTGAGCCCATCTTGCCGTAGGCGTAGGAGATCATGCCGGATTGCGAGCATTCTCCCGTATGATAGGCGTCGGGCGTGTAGAATTCCGCTGCATTCGGAACAAGAATGCTGTAGGTGTTGACCTTGCCGCCCAGCGCGGACGCGATGGAGGTCACCGCCGCGGCGTAGTTGTCGATGGAATCGTACTGAGCGTAAGCGACTTCGACCGCGCGGTTTCCGATCAGCACCGCCGCGCCGAGGTCTTCCACGATCATGCCCGGCTGCAAGCCGTCGCTCGGCTCGACGTTGATCGGCTCAGTCGCTTCGGTCGGCTGCGCGCCTTCGGTCGAATCGGCGCCGCCGGAAGGCTGCGGTGCGGTACTCGTATCGTTTTGCAGCGTCGCGCCGCCCTGCGCGATCTGACCGTCCGCCGTAACGATGAGCTGAACGTCGTCATTGCCGCTCAAGCCGGAAAAGTTGTAAAACCCGTTCAGCGTCTTGTTCAAGCTCTTGAGCGTTTCAGACTGCGGGAAAGCTGCGGCGTACCAAGCGCGCCGTCCGTTGGAATATTTGCCGTCAAGGAGGCTGCCGAAGGTGAGCTCGGGCTTTGCCGCGTCCGCGTTGAGATGGAGCAAAGAGTAGAGCCCGACGCTGAGCAAAAGGATCAGGAAGAGCGCAGATAGAATCATGTATACTTTTTTCATACCCTGCCTCCAATCAGAACGAAGCGTACAGAGACGGCTGGCTGGCGTTGCCGACCAGCGACACCGTACAAAGGCACAGCAGCAGCACGGCGAACAGGAAGAGGCTGACCGCGTAGATCACCTGCGTCGCTGAGATTTGGTTTTCCTTCCTGCCGCGCACCAGAATACCGCCCCAAATCAGGCTGAACCAGCGCGGAAGGACGGACGAGCCAATCAGACAAATTGCGATCAGCGGCAGTGAGTTGCGCAGAATGACGCCGACCTGCGCATTCCAGAAGCTGCCCTTGCCGAACATCATGGCAAGACTGTTCCCGAGCGCCGGCAGGCTTTCATGCGAGAAGATCACCCAGCCGATCAGCACGAAGAACATCGTAATCAGCAGTCTGGCGTAATACGGCAGCTTTTCCAGCTTCGGCATGAGCTGCTTTTCCGCCGTCAGGAGCGCGAAGAAGTACAGACCCCAGATCAGATAGTTCCAGTTTGCGCCGTGCCACAGACCGGTCAGCGCCCAGACGATGAACAGATTCAGAATCCGGCGAACCTTGCCCTTACGGTTGCCGCCCAGCGGGATATAGACGTAATCGCGGAAGAAGCTGCCGAGCGTAATATGCCACCGCCGCCAGAATTCCGTGATGGATTTCGAGGTATAGGGCAGGTCAAAGTTCTCCGCGTAACGGAAGCCGAAGACCCTCCCGAGACCGATCGCCATATCCGTGCAGCCGGAAAACTCAAAATAGATATAGAACATGAACAGGAGCGCGCTCAGCCACGCCGCCGCGCCGTAGGGCAGCTTCTCCAGCTTTGCATAGGCAAGGTAAGCGTAGTCCGCAATCAGCACCTTCTTGGCAAGACCGACGCAGAATCGCACGCCGCCTTCAAAGATCGCTCTCGGTGAGGAACGGCGGTGCTCCAACTGCTGGCGGATATCGCTGTAACGGACGATCGGGCCCATGAGCATTTTGGGAAACATGCTGACGTAGAGCAGGAAATTCAGGAAGGACGGTGCAGGATCGTGTTTGCCCTTGTAGGCGTCCACATGGTAGGCGATCATCTGGAAGGTATAGAACGAAATGCCGATTGGAAGCGCAAGTCCGACCACACCGCCGCCATCTGTCCCATGGATGCCGAAAATGCCGAGGAAGAAATTCAGATACTTGAACAGCGCAAGCACTAAAATATTCAACACGACCGGCAGGATGACGGTCCTTCTGTCCTTGTTATAGATTCGGTCGCCGAGCCAGTAATTGCCATACGCCGTCAAAAGCAGAACCGGCAGGTAGAACGGCTGCCCCATGGTATAGAACAGCAGGCTCGCAGCGATCAGGACGATGTTTTTCCGATTGATCCCTGGGATCAGAAAATAAACCGCGAGGGTCAGCGGCAGGAAAATATATAGAAAATAAAGATTTGAGAATTCCACAGCCCAGCCTCTTTCTTTCCTGAATATCTGAATTTAGAGTAACAAAAAACAGTCGTGATTTCAACAGAAATTTTCCATATTCCACATTATTTTTGCGCTCGTTTTGTCGGTACGGAAGGAAGCGTGTCGGATACGACCCGTTTTTGCAGAAGCAGGAGGGCGGTTAGATTCGGAAGCGCCATCACGGCGTTCAGAATATCCGCCAGTTCCCACGCCGCGTTCACCGTAAAAAACGGACCGGCCGCGATGGCAAGCAGGTAGAAAACGCGGTAGAGCTTCTGCACCCATGGCTTCTCCCCTGTCAGATATTGGACGCATCGTTCGGCGTAAAAGTTCCATCCGATGATCGTTGCGAAGGCAAAGAAGATCAGGCAGACGACGAGCACGAAGGACGACAGGCTTTCCGCCCAAGGGAGCCCCGCTCTCCATGCGGCGTCCGTGATCCGCACCCCCTGCAGCGGCGCGCTCCACGCTCCTGTCACGGTCAGGCACAGCCCCGTCATTGTGCAGATCACGATGGTGTCGATGAATGTGCCGGTCATGGAAATCAAGCCCTGCTTCACGGGGTCCGTCTCATCGGAGACGGCAGCCGCGATGGGAGAAGACCCGAGTCCCGCTTCATTCGTGAAGACGCCTCTGCCGATCCCCATGCGCAGAGCGAGCTTCAAGCTGACCCCCGCTCCCGCCCCGAGCACCGCTCTCGGGCAGAACGCGCTTTTAACGATCAGCGCGACGGCGGACGGGATACGGTCGGCGCAGCAAATCAGCAATACTGCGGAAAAGAGCAGATAGAGCGCGGTCATGACGGGCACCAGCGCCTCGCAAACCTTCGTGATCCGTTTAACACCGCCGATTAAAACGAACGCGGCCGCAAGCACGGTCAATGCGCCGCTGATCACGACCGTTTTGGAATAGGCGTGACCCGCAAGAACAAACGCCGTTCCGGAGGAGAAGAACGTGTCTGCCGCGCCGGTGATGCTGTTGACCTGCGCGGTAGTGCCGACCCCGAGGATTCCGACCGCCGCGCCCGTCGCCGCAAACGTAACGGCGAGCCAGCGGTAACGTTTTCCAAGTCCCTGCTCGATATAGCAAAACGGTCCGCCGAAATAGCCGTCCTTCTCCTTTCTTCTGTATTTGACCGCGAGAAAGCCCTCGGCGTACTGCGTCGCCATGCCGAGCAGGGCTGCAAGCAGCATCCACAGCAGCGCGCCCGGGCCTCCGGCGGCAAGCGCGGTTGCGACGCCGACGATATTTCCCGTGCCGACGGTCGCCGCAAGCGCGGTACAAAGCGCGGCGTAGGGACTGATGCCGTCTTTTCCTTCTCCCGGTCGAATCAGGCGCAGCGCCGTCCCCAGACGGCGAAACTGCACGCCCTTCAGGCGCACGGTGAATAGCAGTCCGACGCCGAGAAACAGGAGCATCATCGGCAAGCCCCATACCCGCTCTCCGACCCGCCGCAGAAAGACCTCCACAGTACCCCTCCTATGAAATGACTGGTACAATCATACGGAGAGAATCCGCCCGTCATGCAGAAAAACGCTGCCGCAAGCATTGCTTACAGCAGCGTTTTTAACAATCAAATATCTTTTCTGCCTTCCAGCGCACGCAGCAGCGTCACTTCGTCGGCATACTCCAACTGACTGCCGACGGGGATGCCGTAGGCAAGGCGCGTCACGCGCACCTCCATCGGGCGCAGCAGGCGGGAGATATACATCGCCGTCGCCTCGCCCTCAGTGTCCGGATTCGTCGCCATGATGACCTCGCGCACGTCGCCCTTGCCGACGCGCTCGAGGAGCTCGCGAATGCAGATATCGTCCGGACCAATGTGATTCAGCGGGGAGATCACGCCGTGCAGGACGTGATAAACGCCGTGAAACTCGCGGGCGCGCTCCATGGCGACGACGTCCTTCGGGTCGGCAACCACGCAGATCATGCCGTGATCGCGCGTGTCGTCGTCGCAGATCGGGCAGAGCTCCTTATCCGTCAGATTTCGGCAGCATGGGCACAGATGCACGGATTTTTTTGCCTCCAGAATGGCGTCGGCAAACTCCTGCGCCTCGCTTTCCGACATGCTCAGCAGATAGAACGCCAAGCGCTGCGCCGTTTTGCCGCCGATGCCCGGCAGCTTCGCAAACTGTTCGGTCAGCCGCTCCAGTGCGGCGGGAAAGAGCCGCATCAGAACAGACCGCCCAGATTCAGCCCGCCGGTCAGCTTCGCCATATTCTGCTGCGTCTCGGCGTCCGCCTTGCGCATGGCTTCGTTGACTGCGGCGACGACCATATCCTGCAGCATTTCGACGTCTTCGGGATCGACCGCTTCGGGGTTGATCACAACGCTGACGACCTCATGCTTGCCGTTGACGCGCGCCGTCACCATGCCGCCGCCCGCCGTCGCTTCATATTCCTTTGCTTCAAGCTCTTCCTGCATTTTCAGCATATCCTGCTGCATTTTCTGAGCCTGCTTGATCATGTTCATGTTCATACCGCCGCCCATACCGCCGCGGAATCCGCCTTTTGCCATGATGGTTTTCCTCCTCTATTTTAGTTCGATGAAATCGGGGTGCTCCGCGCCGAAGGAAACAATCCGGTCGAAATAACCGTTCGATTTTTTCTCTTCTCCGCCGCGGGATATTCTGACCTTTACCGGATGTCCCGCCTGCGCGGATGCGACCTCCGCGATCGCCTGCAGGACGTTCGGTTTATTGATTACGTTTTCCGCAAAGTCTGCTGTGATCGTCAGGATCAGCTCGTTCTGCGTCAACCTGCCCTGCACCGGCGCGGCGTCCGAAACGGAAAACATGCCGAGCGCAGGCGGGCGCAGCACCGTTCTTAACCGCTGGACAAGCTGCGGCCATGCGCTGTCGCTGACCGGCGCTCTTTCAAATTCCGGCGGAGCTTCCTCCGGCGCGGGAGGCTGTTCTTCCTCCTCCCACGGAAGGCTCTCCTCTTTCTCCTGTGCCGGCGCTTCCGGCGCTGTCTGCACCGCGAGCATGCCGCTCGCGATTTTATTCTCCAGACGGCTGAGCCGTGCGTTCAGCGCCTCGGCGTCCAGATCGGCTTCCGGCTCGCAAAGCCGCATGATGCAAAGCTCCGCGTCGATACGGCGGTTCGCGCTTGCGTTGAAGCCTGCGGCGGCGTCGCGCAGCAGGGCGGTCATGCGCAGCAGCTC
>CAJOMA010000011.1 GCA_905235655.1 uncultured Oscillospiraceae bacterium
CCCGGTGTCGGCCACAACCTGCAGGAGCACTCCGTCGTTCTGATCCGCGGCGGCCGTGTCAAGGACCTCCCCGGCGTGCGTTACCACATCATTCGCGGTACGCTCGACACCCAGGGTGTTCAGGGTCGTATGCAGAGCCGTTCCAAGTACGGTCAGAAGCGCCCGAAGGCCAAGAAGAAGTAAGAATTCCAACGCCTTATCGCAAGGCACCGCCTTGCCATGCGTTTTTTATATAATTTTATTGTATGGGAAACCCTTGGCAGGCACAAAACGGTAGGATAAGCCTATCGAAGTACCTATGAAATCATTTTATGAAGGAGGGAAGCAAAGTGCCCAGAAGAGGTAATGTTCCCAAGAGAGAGGTCCTTCCGGATCCGATCTACAAATCCACTCTGGTAACTAAGCTCGTAAACAGCGTCATGCTGGACGGCAAGAAGGGCGTTGCCCAGAGAGTCGTCTATGGCGCGTTTGAAATCGTCGAACAGAAGACCGGAAAGAACGGTCTCGACGCATTCCAGCAGGCGATGGAAAACATCATGCCTTCGCTGGAAATCAAGTCCCGTCGTGTCGGCGGCGCGACCTACCAGGTTCCGCTGGAGGTTCGCCCCGAGCGCCGTCAGACGCTCGGCCTTCGCTGGCTGACGACCTATTCCCGCAAGCGCAGTGAAAAGACCATGAAGGAACGCCTTGCAGGTGAGATCATGGACGCTTGCAACAACACCGGCGCCTCTGTGAAGAAGCGCGAAGATACGCACAAAATGGCAGAAGCCAACAAGGCCTTCTCCCATTTCCGTTGGTAACCGAAAGGGAGTTACACAATGCCGAGACAATATTCTCTTGAGAATACAAGAAATATCGGTATTATGGCGCATATTGACGCAGGCAAAACCACCACGACCGAGCGCATACTGTTCTACACCGGCCGCACCTATAAATTAGGCGAGACCCACGAGGGCAACGCGGTCATGGACTGGATGGAGCAGGAGCAGGAGCGCGGCATCACGATTACGTCCGCCGCAACGACCTGTTTCTGGAACAACTGCCGCATCAATATCATCGACACGCCGGGTCACGTCGACTTCACCGTTGAGGTCGAGCGCTCCCTGCGCGTTCTGGACGGCGCGGTCACCGTGCTGTGCGCTAAGGGCGGCGTAGAGCCCCAGACCGAAACAGTCTGGCGTCAGGCCGACAAATACAACGTTCCGCGTATGGTCTATGTAAATAAGATGGACATCACGGGAGCCGATTTCTTCAATGTTCTCAACATGATGCATGATCGGCTCAAATGTAACGCGGTTCCCATCCAACTGCCGATCGGTGCGGAAGCAGACTTCAAGGGCGTTATCGACCTTGTCAAGATGAAGGCAAACGTCTTCTACGACGAGCTCGGCAAGGACGTCCGCGAGGAAGAGATTCCCGAAGAGCTGCTGGACCTTGCCGCTGAATACCGCGAGAAGCTCGTGGAAGCCGTCTCCGATCAGGACGACGAGATCATGGAGCTGTATCTCTCGGGCGAGGACGTGCCGCAGGACAAGCTGCGCGCAGCCATACGCAAGGCCACTATCGGCGTAAAAATGATTCCCGTCACCTGCGGCACCTCTTACAAGAACAAGGGTGTGCAGGAACTTCTGGACGCGATCGTGGATTATATGCCGTCTCCTTTGGATATCAAGGGAATTCACGGCGTCAATCCGAAGACGGACGAGGAGGAATTCCGTCCCGCAGATGATTCTGCGCCGTTTTCCGCCCTTGCCTTCAAGATCGCGACCGATCCGTTCGTCGGCAAGCTCTGCTTCTTCCGCGTGTACTCCGGCTACGTCGATAAGGGAACGACCGTTCTCAATTCGACCAAGGGCGCGCGCGAGCGAATGGGCAGAATCCTGCAGATGCACGCAAACCACAGAGAAGACCGCGATACCGTTTATTCCGGCGATATCGCCGCGGTCGTCGGCGTGAAAAACACCACGACGGGCGATACCTTCTGTGATGAAAAGCATCCGATCATTCTTGAATCCATGGAATTCCCCGAGCCGGTCATCCGTGTCGCCATCGAACCGAAAACGAAGGCGGGACAGGAGAAAATGGGCATCGCCCTGATGAAGCTGGCGGAGGAGGATCCCACCTTTAAGACCTATACGGACGTTGAAACAGGTCAGACCATCATCGCCGGCATGGGTGAGCTCCATCTGGAGATCATCGTCGACCGCCTCCTGCGGGAGTTCAAGGTCGAGGCGAACGTCGGCGCGCCGCAGGTCGCCTACAAGGAGACAGTTCGCGGCACCGCGGACGTCGATATGAAGTATGCCCGTCAGTCCGGCGGCAAGGGCCAGTACGGTCACGTCAAGATCAAGCTGGAGCCCAACGAATCCGGCAAGGGCTACGAATTCATCAACGCCGTAACGGGCGGTTCGATCCCGAAGGAGTTCATTCCGGCGGTCGATCAGGGCATTCAGGGCGCGATGACGGCAGGCGTGCTTGCCGGCTTCCCGGTGGTGGACGTCAAGGTCACGCTCTATGACGGCTCCTATCATGAGGTCGACTCGTCCGAGCTTGCCTTCAAGATCGCCGGCTCCATGGCGTTCAAGGAGGCCTGCCGCAAGGCGGACCCCGTCGTTCTCGAGCCGATCATGAAGGTCAGCGTTGTTGTCCCCGAGGAATATACCGGCGACGTCATCGGAGACCTTTCCGCCCGCCGTGGCAATATTCTCGGCATGATCCCGCGCAACGGCGCGACGCAGATCGACGCGAACGTGCCGCTGGCGGCGATGTTCGGCTACGCAACCGATCTGAGAAGCCATACGCAGGGTCGCGGACAGTACTCCATGGAACCGAGCCATTATATCGAGCTGCCGAAGAACCTTCAGCAGGAAATCGTTGAAAAACAAGGTTCCTACTAAAAAAGTTCTTGCTATTGCACGATATTTAGTGTATAGTGGAACTGTTGGGAAAAATTATTAAAAATTAACATTCACAAACCAAACAGGAGGATTTTTTCAATGGCAAAGCAGAAATTTGAAAGAACAAAGCCCCATGTAAACATCGGCACCATTGGTCACATCGACCATGGCAAGACCACCCTGACTGCGGCGATCACCAAGTACCTCGCGATGAAGGGCAGCGCTGCATTCACCGATTACGCTAACATCGACAAGGCTCCCGAAGAGAAGGCTCGCGGCATCACAATCAACACCGCTCACGTTGAGTATGAGACTGCTGCCCGCCACTATGCCCACGTTGACTGCCCGGGTCATGCCGACTATATCAAGAACATGATCACCGGCGCTGCGCAGATGGACGGCGCGATCCTTGTTATCGCTGCGACTGACGGCCCCATGGCTCAGACCAAGGAGCACCTGCTTCTGGCCCGTCAGGTTAACGTTCCTTCCGTCCTTGTCTTCCTGAACAAGGTTGATCAGGTCGACGACGATGAGCTGCTTGAGCTCGTCGAGATGGAAGTCCGCGAGACCCTGAGCTTCTACGGCTTCCCCGGCGACGACACCCCCATCATCCGCGGCAGCGCGCTGAACGCGCTGATCTCCGAGTCCACCGATCCGGAAGCTCCCGAGTATGCCTGCATTAAGGAACTCATGGACGCTGTCGATTCTTGGATCCCGACTCCCGACCGCAAGGCCGACATGCCCTTCCTGATGCCCGTTGAGGACGTCTTCACCATCTCCGGTCGCGGCACCGTTGCTACCGGCCGTGTCGAGCGTGGTCAGATTCGCAAGAACGAGCCCGTTGAGATCGTTGGCCTGATGGATGAGGCGAAGTCCACCGTCGTCACCGACATCGAAATGTTCCACAAGCTGCTTGACTACGCAGAAGCAGGCGACAACATCGGCGCGCTGCTCCGCGGCATCGACAAGAAGAGCATCGAGCGCGGTCAGGTTCTGGCAAAGCCCGGCTCCATTCATCCGCACACCAAGTTCAAGGGTCAGGTTTACGTCCTGTCCAAGGAAGAAGGCGGCCGTCACACCCCGTTCTTCAACAACTATCGTCCGCAGTTCTATTTCCGTACCACTGACGTTACCGGCATCATCAGCCTTCCCGAAGGCGTTGAGATGTGCATGCCCGGCGACAACATCGACATGGACGTCGAGCTGATCACCCCGATCGCAATCGAGAAGGGCCTCCGCTTCGCTATCCGTGAAGGCGGCCGTACCGTCGGCTCCGGTGTTGTTATCGACATCAACGAGTAATATCCAATAAAACCAAAAGCAGGATGCGAACGCATCCTGCTTTTTCTATGCTTTCGGTGAATTATTCATCGACGCGGATCAGAACGACGCTGCATTCGTCCGGCGCGGTGAATTGCGCCGGATAATAGATCGAAATTTCAAAATCGCCGGCGCATTCGTCGAACACGGACATCATCGTTTCATAGGGGACGGTGTAGAGCCGAATGGAATAACCGTCCGCGGGGTAGAGCTGATCAAAGTCGCGGAGGAACGGAATCACAGCCTGATACCGCTCGTACAGCGACGGAACGGCGTTCGCCGTCAAGGGCGTATATTCGTGCGGCGCTTCCGGCGCGAAATCTGCAAGCGCGTCCAGATCGTCCACATTCCAGACGATCAGCATCGGAGCGGACGGAACGTAGTGAAGCGGGTTGCTCCGCTTACCGGAGCCCCCGCTGACAGACTCGGCGGGAGCGCCGTAGTATGCCGGAAGGCCGGAATAGCCAACAGCCAGCGACGTGTCCTTCGGGTCATCGAATCGGAAAAGAGCTTCGGTTTCCGTTGGCATGATCGAACTGACATGAGTACTCTCTGCCAGCTCTGCTCCGTCCGTCTGCGTATTGTCGCAGGCTTCTTCCGTGGCAGCGGCGGTGGTTCGCGTTTCAATCAATTCCGCTTCTTCTGCCGGGGCGTCGGCGTCCTTCGACGGATTCAAAACCGGCAGCTTTCCCCAGAAGACCAGACCGAGCAGCGCGGCTGCCGCGACGCCGGAGAAGGCAACGGGAATCCAACGCTTTTTGCGCGAGACAGAAGACTGCTTTTCTTTTCGCACCTGACGCATGATGCGTTCGGTCAGATCGGCGGGCGGCTGCGCCGTGCTGTCTTTGAGCAGCGCGTCGTTCCGCTCCATCTGAGAAAGAAGCGCGCGGCAAGCTTCGCAGGTTTTCAGGTGCTCCTGCAGACGGCGTTCTTCAATTTCACTGTTCTCACCGTCGAGATGTCCGCTGATCAGCGGTAAGTATTCCTCACAGTTCAATGCCGCAGCCTCCTTTCTGAGTTTTAGACGCGAAAACCGCGTCTTTGTTCCCTCTTTCAAGGAGAATTTTTCGCAGCGCGTCGCGGGTACGGGCAAGCCTTGACTTGACCGTGCCCTCTTTGATTCCCAATAGTTCGGCGATCTCCGCGTAGCTCAGCTCGTTGACCGCGCGCAGGGTCAGAATCTGACGCTGCTGCTCGTCCAGCGCATCCATCGCCCGCGCAAGAAGCTCCTGCTCCTCCTTCACGATGACGGCAGCCTCCGGGCTCGGCGCGGGATCGGGGAAGTCCATGGTCTGCGTCTCGCCGTCGCTGTCTTCCGCCGTCAGCGACACCTGCGGCCGCCGCTTCACGCTGCGCAGGTGGTCGAGGCAGGTGTTGGAGGCGAGGCGGTAGAGCCATGTGGAAAAGGCGGACTCGAACTGGAAGCCGCCGAGGTTTTTCCATGCCTTGATGAATGCCTCCTGTGTCAGATCGGCGGCGTCCTCGGGGTTGCCGATCATGCGCAGGCAGAGGTTGTAGATCGGCGTCTGATAGGTCAGAACCAACTGCTCGAACGCGTCCGCGTCACCCTTGGCGGCGCGTTTGATCACTTTTTTCTCGTCTATTTCGATCACCTCAAATCCCGTATGATCGCCTTTACGACCGTATGCACTTCCTCCGGTGCAGACAGCCGGGAAATCTGTTCTTTATAGTACGCGCTGTGCGCTACGCCGCGCAGATACCACGCAAAATGCTTCCGCGCCTCCAAGCAGGCGATGTGCTCTCCCTTGTCCTCGCAGGCGAGGGAAAACTGCTCCAATGCAGCATGCATCCGTTCGGCGAGGCAGGGGAGCGGCGGAATCTCCCGCCCCTCCAGCGCGGCGTTCAGCCGCTCGAAGACCCACGGATCGCCGAAAGCGGCTCTGCCGACTGCGAAGAGGGCTGCGCCGCTGTGCATTTTACAGCGCAGAATGTCCTGCGGCGTGAAGATATCGCCGTTTGCGACGACCGGCACGGACACCGCCTCCGCGACCTTGCCGATCGCATCCCAGTCGGCGACGCCGGAATAGAGCATGGTTTTCGTGCGCCCGTGGACGGTGATGGCGTCCACGCCGTTTATTTCCAATTCCTTTGCGAACGGGACGATGTTGACGCTGCCCCTGTCCCAGCCGAGGCGGGTCTTGACCGTGACCGGCACGGACACCGCGTCCTTGACCGCGCGGACAATCCGCCCCGCCAGCGCGGGGCTCTTCATGAGTGCGCTGCCGTCGCCGTTGTTCGCAATCTTCGGCATCGGGCAGCCCATGTTGATATCAATGAAATCACAGCCACTGTGCGAAAGCGCGAGACGCGCCGCCTCCGCCATGATCTCCGGATCGTTGCCGAAAATCTGCGCGCCGCAGAGCGAGCCGTCGTTCTTCCGCAGAAGCGACTTGCTTTTTTTGTCCTGATAGACCAAGGCGCGCGAGGAGACCATTTCCGTCACCGTTACAGCCGCGCCGTGCCGTGCGCATATCGTGCGATAGGCGTAGTCCGTCACTCCCGCCATCGGCGCGAGAAAGACACGCCCGCGCAACTCGCGCCCAAGAAACTGCATCGCAAATCACCTCAACATAAGTATAGCACATCATCCGACAAAACTCAAGGACGGGGAAAAGGTCGGTGTGTATGTTCGAAAAGGTGTTAAGTATGTTTGTAAAAATACCACCCGCCGCGTCATTGCGAGGTTTGCGCAGCAAACCGAGGCAATCTTACTCCGCGTCATTGCAAGCCGCGAAGCGGCGTGGCAATCTTTGCGTGCCAACGTGGGCCGCTTACTCGAAATGCGAAATACGCTCCAAGTCTGTCATTGCCCGACTTGTTCGGGCAATCCGTGCCGCTCAGTGCGGGACGCTTTTCATAAAGCGATACAAATGCCATACCTGCCACGGACGGATTCCCTCGCCGATTTCATCGGCGGGGAATGACAGGATTGTAGTTTTTTTGTAATACGGTACACCTCTCCATCTGTCATTTGCCCGACTTGTTCGGGCAATTTCTGCCGCTCAGTGCGGGACGCTTTTCATAAAGCGATACAAATGCCATGCCTGCCACGGACGGATTCCCTCGCAGCCTGCGGCTGCGGGAATGACACGGCTGGTGTGCTTCCTGCGAAATGCGACACAAGATCGAATCCAACGACGGACGGATTCCCTCGCCGATTTCATCGGCGGGGAATGACAGGATTGTAGTTTTTTTAATACGGTACACCTCTCCATCTGTCATTGCCCGACTTGTTCGGGCAATCCGTGCCGCTCAGTGCGGGACGCTTTTCATAAAACGATACAAATGCCATGCCTGTCACGGACAGATTCCCTCGCAGCCTGCGGCTGCGGGAATGACACGGCTGGTGTGCTTGCTGCGAAATACGACACAAGTCCCAAGCCTGCGACGGACAGATTGCCTGAACATTATCAACAGCGCTTTATGAATGCGGCAATAGTTGAATATTTGAGCAATTATTCAAATATTTTTTGCATAAAGTCTTGACAAAAGCTGCTTTCTTATGTATTATTCTAATAGTTGAATAACTGTTCAACTGTTCAATTGTTCAACTATATGGTTTGTTATTTATTTTGGGAAGGATACGACGATTGATTTCATATGAAAAGGGGAAGCGGGTAGTAGAATGAAACAGAAAAATGAATTGACGACGGCGGAACACATCGAGGCGTTCGGCGCGCCGGACGAGGAGAAGCTGTTCGAAATGGCGGAGCTGTTCAAGGTCTTTGCCGATTCGACGCGCATTCGCATCCTTTACGCGATGTTCGATCATGAAATGAATGTTTCTCAAATCTGCGACAAGGTGGACGTGAATATTTCCGCCGCGTCTCATCAGCTTCGTCTTTTGAAGCAGTCAAAGCTGGTGAAGTGCCGCAGAGAGGGGAGAAAAGCATATTATATGCTGGCGGACGATCATGTGAAAACGATCATCGGCATGGCGAAGGAACATATTGAGGAGGATTGACATGAAAAAGACCTACCGTTTGAGAGACTTGGACTGCGCGAACTGCGCGGCAAAAATGGAAAATGCGATCAATAAGCTGCCGGAGGTCGAAAGCGCGACGGTCAGCTTCCTGACGCAGAAAATGGTGATCAATTACATAGATGGAACGGACGAGGCGGCGGCTCTGGCAGCGATCAAAAAGGTCATCCGAAAGGTCGAGCCGGACTGCGAGGTTCTCGCATGACGCGCAAGCAGAAGCGTCTGCTCGTCCGCATTGCCGCTGCGCTGATTGTTTTTGTTGCCGGTCTGTTTCTGAAGGAGTGGTGGCGCGCCGGTTGCATGATCGCCGCATGGATCATTGTCGGTTACGACGTGCTCTGGGCAGCGATTCGGAACATCCTGCGCGGACAGCTCTTCGATGAAAAGTTCCTCATGGCGCTTGCGACGATCTGCGCCCTTGCCATGCAGGACTGGGCGGAGGCCGCTGCGGTCATGCTGTTCTTTCAGGTGGGAGAGCTCTTTGAATCGCTGGCGGTGGAACGCTCGCGGCGGTCAATCACCGGCTTGATGAACATTCGCCCGGACACGGCGACGGTGCTGAAGGACGGCGAGGAGATCGTCACGGAGCCGGAGGAGGTCAAGCTCGGCGACCTGCTGCTTGTCCGCGCCGGAGAGCGCATTCCCACGGACGGCGTGATCGTGGAGGGCGAAGCGTCCCTTGATACCGCGAAGGTCACGGGCGAAGCGATGCCGGTCGACGTTTCCGCGGGCATGCGGGTCGTTTCGGGCAGCGTGAATCTGAACGGCGTGCTGACGATCCGCGCGGAAAGCGCGTACGAGCAGTCCACGGTGGCAAGGATTCTGACGCTTGTGGAAACCGCCGCGGAGAAGAAGGCGCAGACCGAACGCATCATCACGAAATTTGCGCGCTTCTATACGCCGGCGGTGATCGGCGCGGCGCTGCTGCTCGCGCTCATCCCGCCGCTTGTGTTCCATCAGCCCTTTGCCGAGTGGATTCGCAGGGCGCTGACCTTCCTCGTCATTTCCTGTCCGTGCGCGCTGGTGATATCCGTGCCGCTGAGCTTCTTTTCCGGCATGGGCGCGGCGGCGAAGCACGGCATTGTCGTCAAGGGCGGCGTCGCCTTAGAGCAGCTTGCGCGGACGAAAACGCTGGTTTTCGACAAGACCGGCACGCTGACGGAGGGCAGCTTTTCCGTGCAGAGCGTGCACTGCACGTCCGGCACGGAGCAGGAGCTTCTGCGGATCGCCGCGCTGTGCGAGCAGTATTCCAATCATCCGGTCGCGCAGGCGATATCCTCCGCCTGTCCCGACCCGAAAGGTGAGGCGCGGAATATCCGCGAGCAGGCGGGCTACGGCATTACGGCGGAGATCGACGGAAAGACCGCCGCTGTCGGAAACGCGAGGCTGCTGGCGTCCCTCGGCATTGCGCCGGAGGAAAGCGGCGAGGTCGGCACGCACGTCTACGTCGCTTGCGACGGCAGGTATCTCGGCATGATTTCGGTCGCTGACAGCTTGCGTGAAGGCGCAAAAGAAACGCTGAGCGCGCTGCGGGAGCAGGGAATCGAGCGGTTCATCATGCTGACCGGCGACAACGAGCGCTCGGCGAAATACTACGCGGAACAGAGCGGCGTGACGGAATATCACGCGCAGCTTTTGCCGCAGGATAAGGTAGGCTTCTTTGAAGATATCCTTTCCGGGAAGAAGAAAGCCGAGGCCGTCGCCTTCGTCGGAGACGGGGTAAACGACGCGCCGGTGCTGACCGTTGCAGACGTCGGCATCGCCATGGGCGGCGTCGGCTCGGAGGCGGCGGTGGAAGCGGCGGATGCTGTTCTGCTCAAGGACGACCTCACAAAACTGCCGACCCTGCTGCGCATTGCCAAGAAGAAGACCGCGATCGCGAAGCAGAACATCGCGTTTGCACTGATTGTTAAGGGGATTTGTCTGATTCTCGGGGCGCTGGGCTATGCGCCGATGTGGCTGGCGATCTTCGCAGACGTCGGCGTGGCGGTGCTGACGATTCTGAACGCCTTCCGCACACATAAGAATTGATCCGTTTGAGAGAGCTGATATCAGCTCTCTCATTTTGTATATAAAATGAATACAAGAACGAACAAAAAGATGAAATAAATGAAGATATGTTTCGGTTTTCTTGGTTTTTATATAAATACTCTGATTTTCAAAACGAATTGATCGGGAAAATTCTCGTTTTTGCCGAGGTTGCCACTTGTATATTCTGCAAGGATATGATATGATACGCATGGTGGCGCTGTATCCTAGTCAGAGCGCGCCGGTATCGAAGAGGGGCCTAAAAATCCCTTAAAGGGCATATCGATGAAGTCCCTGGTGCCTGCTTTTTTCGCCCAGATTAGGGTGGGTGCTGGGGGTTAAGGTTTTCGGGCGAGGTGTAATGGCATATACCGACCGACCCGATTTCCGTGGAGACCGGTTCTTGTGCGACAGCCGTTCCGTAGCTTTTTCTCGCAACCCGGACTGCGTACGAAGCTGGAGATGAACCTGCAAGGCGGTGCACAGAATCGTGTGCTGCGTGCAGCGTAGCCTGCCTTGCGTGGACATGTCGGGATAGAGGAGCGAAGCGTTTCCTGCCGTGGCCGCGGCTGAGAGCGATATTGCCTCTTGAAACCATGCCTGCAAAAGAGGATAGAACCGGCGCGTAATGTTGTGGAAATCACCTAGGCTGACTTTATTCCCAAAGGGCAGATAAAGGATTGCAGTGCGGACTAAGTGGCAATCGGGTATCGGACGCGGCGACGCTCCGGCGAGACTCTAAGCGGAAACGACCTTCCGGCAACGGAAGGCAGTCAAAGGGGAAATCCAACCCGACCTAAGCCGCAAGATTTACTTTATCTGCTGCCACCATTTCTATTTCCTTGGAGGCAATACCTTGCATAACGATCCCGAGCCTCGAAGTAAGGGGCAGAGAAAAAAGAATAAAAAACAGAGCAATCTGCGTTGGATCATCATGATTTTTTTCGTGACGATCGCGGTTTCCTCGACAATCTCCTACCTGTCTTCCGTAATTATGGAGCATGCGGGTCTTGTCGAGGCGTTTATTGTCTTATTGCTGATCGTCCTGCTCGGCGTCGTCTTCGATATCATCGGCGTGGCGGTCATGTCTGCGAGTGAAAAGCCGTTTCACTCCATGGCAGCCAAGAAGGTTCCCGGCGCGACGGAGGCGCTGTCGCTGCTGCGCAACGCGGAGAAGGTCTCGAGCTTCTGCAACGATGTGGTCGGCGATATCTGCGGCGTCGTTTCCGGCTCTGCGTCGGCGATCATCGCGGTGATGGCGCTGCGGCACCCGAGCAGCGACGCCGTGAAGCAGCTCATCATGTCCGCAATCGTCGCGGGCATAACGATCGCGGGAAAGGCGTTCGGCAAGAATATCGCCATGAACAGGTCCACGCAGATCGTACATTTCGTATCAAAACCGATTTATTATATAAAGTCACTCTTCCGGATCGGGAAGCATAAGTGACGGACAGGTCGTGTAAGTTTGGATTTGCTGAATCAGATCAATTCCAGAGAGGAGCTTTGCGCGCTCGACGCGCAGCAGCTGCAGCAGCTTTGTGAAGAGCTGCGGCAGTTTTTGGTGCAGAATGTCGCAAAAACCGGCGGTCATCTCGCCGCCAATCTGGGCATTGTCGAGCTGACCGTAGCGATCGAGCGCGTCTTCGACACCTCGAAGGATCGGCTGCTGTTCGATGTCGGGCACCAGTCCTATGTGCATAAAATCCTGACCGGTCGCAGAGACGCCTTTTCCACGCTGCGCACGCTCGGCGGCATTTCCGGCTTCCCGAGGCCTGACGAAAGCCCCTGTGACGCCTTCGTTGCCGGACACGCATCGTCCTCGGTATCGACCGCGCTCGGCATGGCGCGGGCGAGGACGCTCCTGCAGCAGGATTACCATGTGATCGCCGTGATGGGCGACGGCGCGATGACCGGCGGCCTTGCTTACGAGGGCTTGAACGACGCCGGCGAGAGCAACGAGCCGCTGATCGTAATTCTGAACGATAACGGCATGTCGATCACGCCGAACGTAGGAGGCATTTCCAAGCACCTGTCTTTGATCCGCACCCGTCCCGGGTATTTCCGCCTGAAAAAGGGCTATCGCAGCGTGACGAACGCCATCCCCGGCGGCAAAGCGGTCTATCGCTTTTCGCACCGTATCAAGGAACGCTGGAAGCGCATGCTGCTCGGCTCGACCTTCTTCGACGAGATGGGCTTTGAATACTACGGGCCGGTGGACGGGCATAATTTGAAGCGCTTGGAGTACATGCTGAATCTTGCAAAGAACTGCAAAAAGCCTGTGCTGCTCCATGTGCTGACGAAAAAGGGCAAAGGCTACGCGCCGGCGGAAGAGAATCCCGACGTTTTCCACGGCATCGGCTCCTTCGACCCTGTGACGGGCAAGCCCTGTGCCTGCACGGATAATCCGACCTTCTCCGATACGTTCGGAAGGACGATCTGTGCGCTTGCGCGCGAGGAGGAGAAGGTCTGCGCGATCACTGCCGCCATGATAAGCGGCACGGGGCTGAAGGAGTTCAGCACGGAATTTCCGGAGCGCTGCTTTGACGTCGGCATTGCCGAGGGTCACGCGGTGGCGATGGCGGGCGGCCTTGCGAAGCAGGGGATGATCCCCGTGGTCGCCGTGTATTCGACCTTCCTGCAGCGCGCGTTTGACATGCTGTTTCAGGACGTCGCCATGCAGAAGCTCCATGTTGTCTTCGCGGTGGACCGCGCGGGATTGGTCGGAGAAGACGGCGAGACCCATCAGGGCATTTTTGATATCAATTATCTGCGCTCCGTACCGAATATGCAGGTGCTTTGCCCCGCCAATCAGGCGGAGCTGGAAGCAATGCTGTGTAAGGCCGTTTTGCAGATGAACGGGCCGGTTGCCGTGCGCTACCCGCGCGGCTGCGACGGAAGATTGATCGAAGCGGCAAAGTCGCCGATCCTGCGCGAAGGGACGGACATTACCCTCGTCGGCTATGGCAGGCTGATCAACGAAATCCTTGCATCGGCGGAGCTTCTGCAAGCAGAAGGAATCTCGGCGGAGGTCGTCAAGCTGCCGTCCGTCAAGCCAATCGACATGGCGGCGATTTCCGCGTCCGTCCGCAAGACCGGACGTCTGTTGATTGCCGAGGAGGCGGTCTGCATCGGCTGCGCCGGAAAAGAGATCGCTGCGACGCTGCGCACGCAGGGACTCATTGTCCCGACGGCGCTTGTCAATATCGGAGACCGTTTCGTGCCGCACGGCACGGTAGCCTCCCTGTATGAGCTGCTTGGACTGGACGCGAAAAGCATCGCGAAGAAGGTGCGGGAGGTGCTCCATGAAGCATAAGGAACGCCTCGACGTGCTTTTAACCGAAAAGGGACTTTGCGAAAGCCGCAGCCGCGCACAGGCGCTGATCATGAGCGGCGAGGTCTATGTCAACGGGCAGAAATGCGACAAGGCCGGCACGGCGATCGACGCTGAAGCGCAGATCGAGGTGCGCGGCAGCCTCTGTCCCTACGTCAGCCGCGGCGGTCTGAAGCTGGAGAAGGCGCTGCGCGATTTCGGCGTCGATCCGACCGGCTTCGTGTGCAGTGACTCCGGCGCGTCGACGGGCGGCTTTACCGACTGTCTGCTCCAAAAGGGCGCAAAGAAGGTCTTCGCCATCGACGTCGGCTACGGGCAGCTCGCGTGGAGTATTCGCACGGATGCGCGCGTGGTCTGCATGGAGCGGACGAACATCCGCTACGTCAAGCCGGAGGATTTGGGAGAGTCTCTCGACCTCTCCGTTGTGGACGTGTCGTTTATCTCGCTGAGAATCGTCCTGCCCGCGATCAAGGCACTGCTGAAGCCGACCGGACAGATCGTATGCCTGATCAAGCCGCAGTTTGAAGCAGGCAAGGACAAGGTCGGCAAGAAGGGCGTCGTCCGCGAGCCTGCCGTGCATGAGGAAGTGTTGGAAGGCTTCCTCGCGCTGGCGAAAGAGCTGAAGCTGACCGTCCGAAATCTGACCTATTCTCCCGTGAAGGGTCCGGAAGGAAACATTGAATTTTTGGGGCATTTATCCATGCTCCCCGATGGAGCGATTGAGCCGGATGTGAAGGCGCTGGTCGCTGCCGCCCATGAAACGTTATGAAAAAAGTTGTGATGACCCCGAACCCGTATCGGGACCGATATTTCAAATATGCCAATCAGGCTGAGAGCGTCCTGCGCGAAGCGGGGATCGAAACGCGCATCTGTCTGGCGTTCGACGTGGACAAGACCTTCGAGCTGCCGGAGGACGTGGTGCTCCACGATCTGACGCAGGAGCTTAAGGACGCAGACCTCCTGATCTGCTTCGGCGGCGACGGCACGATCCTGCATGCCTCTAAAGCGGCGACCCGCGCCGGCGTGCCGATTTTGGGCGTCAACATCGGGACGATGGGCTTCATGGCGGAGCTGGAGAGCAGTGAGCTGAAGGAGCTGAGCCGCCTTGCCAGCGGAGATTACACCGTCGAAGAGCGCATGATGCTCCATGTCAAGGCGGAGCACGAGGGTCAGATTATCATGGAGGAGGACGCGCTGAACGACGCGGTCATCACCAAGGGCGCAGTCGCCAGAATCATCCAGATGACGGTGAGCTGCGACCACGTGGAAATGATGTCCTTCGGCGGCGACGGTGTGATTATCTGCACGCCGACCGGCTCAACGGCGTATTCCATGTCCGCCGGCGGCCCGATTGTCGAACCGACGGCGCAGAATATCGTCATTACACCGATCTGCGCGCACGATATGCGCACGAAGACGATCGTGACCTCCGCACAGCGGGCGATCAACGTCGAGATCGGCAGGATCGGACGCAAAAACGCCTTCCTCTCCGTGGACGGCGGCAGAGCGCTGCGGCTGAACACCGGCGACAGGGTGACGATCACACGATCCTCCGCAGCGACAAAGCTGGTACATTTGAGCGAAAAGAGCTTTTTTGAAATTGTAAAAAACAAGTTTAAGTAGGTGTGAAAATGAAGGCAAAGCGCCAGAAGAAAATCCTCGAGCTGATTGCGGAAAAGAACATTGAAACGCAGGAGCAGCTTTTGCAGGAGCTGCGCGAAAGCGGCTACAAGAGCACGCAGGCGACGGTTTCCCGCGACATCAAGGAACTTCGTATCATCAAAACGCTCGACGGACTCGGCGGTTACCGCTACAGCGCGCCGCATAAGAACGAGGGAGAACGCTTTGATGAGAGGTTCCGCGTGATCTTCCGCGAGTGCGTGACGAAGCTGGACTATGCGCAGAATCTGGTCGTCGTCAAGACGATGCCCGGCCTCGGCGCAGCCGCAGGCGCGAATATTGACGCGCTGCAGATGCCGACCGTGATCGGCACGCTGTCCGGTGATGATACCACGCTGATCATCATGCGCGACACGGAAAGCGCAAGGGAGTTCTGCGAAGAAATCAGAAAAATGCTTGACTAAAGAAGGGACTGTCCCATGCTCCGACTGCTGCATATCGAGAATATCGCTGTCATCGAGCGGGCGGACATCCTGTTTGAGGACGGCTTTAACATCATGACCGGCGAGACAGGCGCCGGCAAATCCATCGTCATCGACGCGATCTCCGCGATCTTGGGTGAGCGCGCCTACCGCGATATGATCCGCACCGGTATGGACAAGGCGTCCGTTCGCGCAGTGTTTGACCGCGTGCCGGAGCTGAGCTGGTTTGCGGAGAACGAAATTCCGTATGAGGATGAGATCACCGTACAGCGGGAAATCTATCTGGACGGGAAGAACGTCTGCCGCGTCAACGGCATGCCGGTCTCGGTCGGCGTACTGAAAAAGCTCGGCATTCAGCTCATCAACATCCACGGGCAACATGATTCCGCCGCTCTGTTTGATGAGAATTATCATCTGTCCTTTCTGGACGGCTACGCCTGCGATGAGGCGCTTCTTGCCGATTACGGGCAGAAGTATCAGACGGTGCAGGGACTGAAACGCGAGATCGACCGCCTTGCCATGGACGAGGGCGAGAAGCTCCGCCGCATGGAGACGCTGAAATACCAGATCGAAGAGATCAGCCGCGCCGACCTGAAGGCGGGCGAGGACGAGGCGCTGGAAAGCCGGCGCAAGCTGGCGCAGAACGCCGAAAAGCTTTCAGACGGACTGCGCGACGCCGCGCGCGGACTTGACGGCGACGAGGACAGCGAGGGCGCGGCAGCCCTGCTTGCGCAGGCGGAACGCGCGCTCGGAAAAATCTCCAGGTACGACGACGCCCTCGCGCAGCTCCATGACACGGTTGCAGACCTCATGTATCAGGCGCAGGACGCTGCGGAGCAGGTGCGCAACAAAATCTACACGCTCTCCTATTCCGCGGAGGAGCTGGAGCAGATCGAGGAACGTCTCGATACCATCTTCCGCCTGCGCCGCAAGTACGGCGCGACCTGCGAGGATATTCTTGCGTATCTGGCGCGGGCAAAGGCGGAGCTCGACGAAATCGAATTTGCCGACGAGCGGATGGAACAGCTTAAGGTCAAGCTCAAGGACGCGGAAATTGCGGCTTGGGACGCGGCGAAGACCCTGCGCGCGGCGAGAAAGCAGGCGGCAGTCGGTTTGACGGAGCGCGTTCTGCGGGAACTGAGCGATCTGGACATGAAAAAGGTGCAATTTTCCTGCGAATTTTCGGAAACGGAGCTTACGCCCCTCGGCGCGGACGCCGTGGCGTTTTACATGTCTGCTAACCTCGGCGAGGCGTTGAAGCCCCTCAATAAGGTCGCCTCCGGCGGTGAGCTTGCGAGGATTATGCTCGCCCTCAAAAACGTGCTTGCCCAGCGCGACCGCGTGCCGACGCTGATCTTCGACGAGGTGGATACCGGCGTCTCCGGACGCGCGGCGCAGCTCGTCGCGGAGAAGCTGAAATCCGTTTCGAAGAACAAGCAGGTGCTCTGCGTGACGCATCTGCCGCAGCTTGCCGCGCTTGCCGACACACATTTTTTGATCGAGAAGTCTGAACACGACGGCAGAACGTTTACCGCCGTCACCCCGTTGGATTTCGATGGGAGAAAGCGCGAACTCGCCCGCATCATCGGCGGCGCAAGCATCACGGAAACAACCCTGCAGAGCGCGGCGGAAATGCTGCAATAGTTTTTACTTGACTTTTTGGCAACGATCTGATAGGATAGCACCAACAAACGCAGTGATGGGAAGAAGTACCCGCGATTCTCACGCGCAGAGAGCCGACGGCCGGTGCAAGTCGGCAGGGGAACGCGGCGAAGTACATCCCGGAGCGGTCTGCCTGAAAAATGCAGTAGGGCAGGACGGGTGCGCCCGTGAGCGCGCAGGAGTCGATGACTCCGCGAGGCAAAAGCCGCGAGGCTTTTGCGAACCAGAGGTGGTACCGCGTTATTTTACGCCCTCTGTCCGTAGCGGACAGAGGGTTTATTGTTTAGGAGGAACTATGAAAGTTTATGATGAACTCGTCGCCCGCGGCTTGATCGCGCAGGTGACAAACGAAGAAGAAATTCGCGAGATGGTCGACAACGGCAAAGCCACGTTCTATATCGGCTTTGACCCGACGGCGGACTCGCTGCACGTCGGTCATTTTATGGCGTTGTGTTTAATGAAGCGCCTGCAGATGGCGGGCAATAAGCCCATCGCCCTGATCGGCGGCGGCACCGCCATGATTGGCGACCCGTCCGGCAGAACGGACATGCGCTCCATGATGACCAGGGAAACGATCGAGCATAACTGCGCCTGCTTCAAAAAGCAGATGGAGCGGTTCATCGAATTCGGCGAGGGCAAGGCGCAGATGGTCAACAACGCCGACTGGCTGCTTGACCTCAACTACGTCGACTTTATCCGCGACGTAGGCGCTTGCTTCTCCGTCAACAACATGCTTCGCGCGGAGTGTTTCAAGCAGCGTATGGAAAAGGGCCTGAGCTTCCTCGAATTCAACTACATGCCCATGCAGTCCTACGACTTCTACTACCTGTACCAGCACTACGGCTGCAACATGCAGTTCGGCGGCAACGATCAGTGGAGCAATATGCTCGGCGGCACCGAGCTGATCCGCCGGAAGCTGGGCAAGGACGCGCACGCCATGACCATCACGCTCCTGCTCAACTCCGAGGGAAAGAAGATGGGCAAGACGGCAAAGGGCGCAGTCTGGCTCGACCCGAACAAGACCAGCCCCTTCGACTTCTTCCAGTACTGGCGCAATATCGACGACGCCGACGTGATGAAGTGCATCCGTATGCTGACCTTCCTGCCGCTCGAGAGAATCGACGAGATGGAAAAGTGGGAGGGCAGCGAGCTCAACCGGGCGAAGGAAATCCTCGCCTATGAGCTGACGAAGTTGGTCCACGGCGAAGAGGAAGCCAATAAGGCGCTCGACGCAGCGAAAGCGCTGTTCTCAGGCGGCGCGGACGACGCGAATATGCCGACGACGGAGCTGACCGAAGAGCAGCTCACCGACGGCAAGATCGCGATCCTTGATCTCATGCTTGCCTGCAAGCTGGCGCCGACCAAGTCCGAGGCAAGACGCCTCGTTCAGCAGGGCGGCGTGTTCGCAAACGACGAAAAGGTTGCGAATATCGACGTTTCCTTCACCGCAGACCAGCTCAAAGACGGCGTGAAGCTACGCAAGGGCAAGAAGGTCTACCACAAGGCGATGCTCAAATAGTATAAGTAATATAAGAAAATCGCCTCTTACAAGGCGATTTTCTTCATAGTAATGCCGTGAGGAGCCAAGCGACACTGACGATCGACGCGCCCGTGCCCATCCAAAAGAGCGGAGGCATACGCTTCCGCTTTTTTGCAGGCGCGCGCTGCATGCACTGATCCGCAACACGTCGCGCTTCCTCCAACAATTCCCGCTCACCGACGCCGCGTTCCAAGGCGTCTTCCCGCAGCAGGAAGATCGCCTGCTCAAAGAGTTTTTGATCGGGGCTTCGGACGACGACCACCTGCCGCGCCGTACCTTTTACCATACGCATCCCTCCGGAGAGAGCATAGACAGAAAACGAGCCGCTCAAACATGAGCGGATTTTCAAGCTTTCAAAAAGCTTGAAATCCGGTTTTATTGAACGTGAAAGACAGCCCTCCTGGGTTTCTTTCACACTTTCTCCTTCCCGCAGATGCGGCGTTTCTCATTTGTCTACAGTCTGAGCCGCTCAAACATGAGCGGCTCGTTCGATCAGCATTATAGATTCGATTTTCCGCGCGGAATGTACTGACCGCCGCGGTCCTCAAGCACCTTGCCCTCCTCGACGGACAGCTTGCCGCGCAGCCAGACCTGCGCGATATGACCGGCGATCTGCGTGCCCTCGTAGGGCGCGTAATCGACGTTGGCGACTTGATCGGCGGCTGTAATGACGCTCTTGCCGCTCGGCTCGTAGACCACGATATCCGCGTCCGCGCCGGGCGCGATCTGTCCCTTGCGCGGGAACGCGCCGTAGAGCTTCGCGGGCGCCTCGGAAAGCACCTCGACCATACGCTCGGCGGAGATTCTGCCTGCCGCCACGCCGTAGGTATAGAGCAGGACGCCTCTGGTCTCCACGCCGGGCATGCCGCCGGGAATCTTGGTGAAGTCGTCACGGCCTGCGTCCTTCTGCTTGAGGGTAAAGCTGCAATGATCGGTGGAAAC
>CAJOMA010000012.1 GCA_905235655.1 uncultured Oscillospiraceae bacterium
TATATGTGTATTGGTCATCTGCGGCTTTCACCGGATCTTTTCCGTTTAAGATTCCCGACATCAGGACAGATGTGAAAACATCGCCTGTTCCATGTGCCGCGCAGGGAATTTGATCGGAAAAAGCATAGGAAAGATGTTTACCGTCAAATATTGCCGCGCCAATCTTGCATGGTTCAAAGGCAACACCGGTCAGAACTACAGCCGAGCCGGTCGAATCATAAAGTCGCCTGACCAACGCCTCGGTTTGCCCCTCACTCATAGTTGCCGAAAACGCGGTGCCGGTCAACAATGCGGCTTCGGTAATGTTGGGAGTAATCAAGTCCGCCGCTTGGCAAAGCCGCAACATAGCGGCAGGAAAGTCAGAAGTGATCCCCCGGTAAAGCCTGCCGTGATCCGCCATGACCGGATCGACAAAGATCAGATTGCCGTCCGTGCCGAAGTCCTCGATCACCTGCTCCACCTGCGCGATCTGCGCCTGCGAGCCGAGATAGCCCGTATAAATCGCGTCAAAGCGGACGCCGAGCTTTTTCCAATGTCCGGTGATCGGTGCGACAGCGTCCGTCAGCTCGCGGCTGACGAAGCCGTCGAACGCCGTATGCGCGCTGAGCAGCACCGTCGGCAGGGCGGCGCACTCCAGCCCCATCGCGGACAGCACCGGAAGCGCGATGCTCTGCGAGCATTTCCCGATACAGGAAAAATCCTGAATGCTGACAATTCTTTTCATATTTTTTCCTCAATTGAAAGATTAGAACTATTATACCTCATATTCAGCAGAAAGAAAAGAGATAATCTCACAGATTTCTTTTCAAACAGCGGTTACAAATCCGGAAGATTTATTGTATAATGGGAAAAAGAGATTTCCGGGAGCGCGCTATGAAAAAGGTTTTGAACTCCATCCTGTCCTTTCTGAAAAAGGAGCCGATGCTCGTTGCCGCCGTCGCCGCGGCGATTGCGGCTCTGTTCATCACGCCGCCGCGCAGGGAGCTGCTGACAAGCATCGACTGGAAGACGCTGGCGACCCTCTTCATGCTTCTAAGCGTTCTGGACGGCTTCAAGCACGAAAATCTGTTCCGCCCCGTCATCCGCGCCGTCGGCTCGATCCGTTCCCTGCTGGGCGTGAGCTTCTTTCTTGTGTTCGGCGTGTTCTTTTCGTCGATGTTTGTCACGAACGACGTGTCGCTGATTATCTTCGTGCCGCTGACCATGCTCCTGTTCCGCGCATACGGCAAGGAGCAGTACATCCTCCCCATTCTGACGATGGAAAACATCGCGGCGATCCGCGGCTCACTTCTGACCCCCTTCGGCAGTCCGCAGAATCTGTTCCTGTTCTCCAACAGCGGCGCGGACACCGGCTCCTTCCTCCGGATGATGCTGCCGCTGTGGATCGGCAGCGCCGTGCTGATTTCCCTGTTCCTGCTCTTCCTCTACCGCAGGGATCTTAAGCAGAAGGCGGCGGATACCGGCTTCGAGCCGGAGCCGTGGAAGCCCGGGGGCAGAGTCCGTCGTATCGTCTACCTCGTTCTCTTCGCCGTGATCATCGCCTGTATCGTCACGCGGACGGAGTACTGGCCTTATGTGACCGCCTTTGTCACGGTCGCCTTGCTGATCTTCGACCGCAGGGTTTTCCTGCGGGTCGATTACGTATTGCTTCTGACCTTCCTGTGTTTCTTCATCTTTTCATCGTCCATTGCCGCCAACGAGACGATCGCGGGCTTTTTGAAGTCCGCCGTCGCGGGGCACGAGTACTGGTGGAGCATCGGGATGAGTCAGATCATCTCCAACGTCCCCGCCGCGATCGTTTTGTGGCCGTTTACCACGAGTCTGAAAGCGCTGATCTACGGTCTGGACACCGCCGGACTGGTTTCGGTCATCGGCTCGCTCGCCTCCGTCATCAATCTGCGGCTCTACACCCGCGAGTACCCCGGACAGGGCAAAAAATTCCTGCTCGTTTTTGAGAAGATTTCCCTCTGCTTCTTCGCCATTGTCGTTCTGCTGCAGCTCCTGCTACTGTAACATGCACAAAAAACCGCCGCGCCATGTCGGGCGCGGCGGTTTTTTTATCGTTTACTGAATCGGCTCGAAGTCCGAAGCGCCGTGCTTGCACAGCGGGCAGACGTAATCGTCAGGCAGCGTATCGCCCTCGTAGACGTAGCCGCAGACCTTGCAGACGTAGCCCTTCTTGCCCTCGGTCTGAGGCTTCGGCTTCACGTTCTGCTGATAATAGGTGTAGGTCATCGTCTCGCGGTCGGACATCACGCGCGCCTCCGTGACCGAGCAGATGAACATGCCGTGGGTGTCGAGATCGACGTACTGCTCGACCTTCAAAGACAGCAGGGCGTTAATATACTGCGGCAGGAAGGCAAGCCCGTTGTCCGAGCGGAGTGCCTTGATTCCCTCGAACTTATCGACCGTTCTGCCGCTGCGGAAGCCGAACGCCTCAAACACGGAGAACGGCGCGTCCGTGGACAGGCAGTTGATGTTCATAATGCCGGTCTGCCTGACGACGTGATAGGAATAGTTCTGCTTGTTGATACAGACGGCGATCCGGTTCGGTGCGTTGGTCACCTGCGAAACGGTGTTGATGATCATGCCGTTGTCCTTTTTGCCGTCGTTGGAGGTCAGAACGTACAGGCCGTAGCCGATCTTGAACAGGGCGGTCATGTCGTTCTTATCGGCGGTATCGCCGTTCTGCGCGACGTAGTCCTTCGTCAGCTCCTTGGCAAGCGCGTCGATCTCCGCCTTGCTCTCGTCGTTCATGGCGGACATCAGCTTAACGGTCGTGTCGGTGAAGGTGAGATTCTTGCACGGCTCAAGCAGCTTCATCATCGTCTTTGCCGCGAGCGGCGCCCAGGAGCCGTTCTCGATCAGGCCGACGGTCTTGTTCTTAAAGCCGCGCTCGACAAGGTGCTGGATGAACTCGCGCATAAACGGGAAAATGTCCGCGTTGTAGGTCGTGGTCGCAAGGACGATCTTTCCGTAGCGGAAGGCGTCCTCGACTGCCTCCGCCATATCGTCGCGGGCAAGGTCGGTCACGGCGACCTTCGGGCAGCCGTAGGCCTTCAGCTTTTCCGCGAGCAGCTCGACGGCCTTCTTCGTGTTGCCGTAGACGGAGGTGTAGGCGATCACGATCCCCTCGCTCTCGACGCCGTAGGACGACCAGATGTTGTAGAGATTTAGATAATAGCCGAGATTTTCGGTCAGCATCGGTCCATGCAGCGGGCAGATCTTCTGAATGTCCAGACTTGCCGCTTTTTTCAGCAGCGCCTGCACCTGCGCGCCGTACTTGCCGACGATGCCGAAGTAGTATCTGCGCGCCTCGCACGCCCAGTCCTCGTCCGCGTCCAGCGCGCCGAACTTGCCGAAGCCGTCGGCGGAAAAGAGCACCTTGTCCGTTTCATCGTAGGTCACGATGACCTCCGGCCAATGCACCATCGGCGCGGTCAGGAAGGTCAGCGTATGCTTGCCGAGCGAGAGGGTGTCGCCTTCGCCGACGATCCGCCGCCTGTCTTCAAACTCCGCGCCGAAAAAGTTGCGCATCATCTTGAACGCCTTGTCCGAGGCGACGACGACGGCGTTCGGGTAGGTGTTCATAAACTGGACGATGTTCGCGCTGTGATCCGGCTCCATGTGCTGGACGACCAGATAATCGGGCTTGCGCTCGCCGAGCGCGGCAGAGAGGTTGTCCAGCCATTCGTGGGTAAAATTCCGATCCACCGTGTCCATGACGGCGATCTTCTCGTCGAGGATGACGTAGGAATTGTACGCCATGCCGTTCGGCACCGTATACTGTCCCTCAAACAGGTCGATCTTGTGATCATTGACGCCGACGTACCGGATATCGTTCGTAATCTTCATATTTTCCGCTCCTTACACAGTTTTTGACAATTCCTATTTTACGGCCTGTTTCGGAATATGTCAATATCGTCCGGCTGTGCAGCGAAAATAAACAAAAGCATGTCATATAACAGAAAGTATTTCGGCAAGTTTTTCTCTCGACAGGACAGGAAACACTGTGGTAAAATATGCCATTATCAATTGTATTCGGAGGCAATTCCCATGGGATATATCGACGACGTACTGGCATTTCACCACAGAAGAGACTTTAACGAGTCCGAATTCCTGCAGGCGCTGGACGAGGTTTTGAATTCGATCCGTCCGGTGATCGAAAAGGACGAGGATACCTACCGCGACCTTGCGCTGCTGGAGCGGCTGACCGAGCCGGAGCGCATTCTGCGCTTCCGCGTGCCCTGGATCGACGACAACGGCAAGGTGCACGTCAACCGCGGCTACCGCGTGCAGTTCAACTCCGCGATCGGTCCGTACAAGGGCGGCCTGCGTCTGCACCCGAGCGTCAATCTCGGCGTGATCAAGTTCCTCGGCTTTGAGCAGATTTTCAAAAACTCCCTGACCGGTCTGCCCATCGGCGGCGGCAAGGGCGGCTCCGACTTTGACCCCAAGGGCAAGTCCAACCGCGAGATCATGATGTTCTGCCAGAGCTTTATGACCGAGCTTTGCAAGATCATCGGCGAAAACATCGACGTGCCCGCGGGCGACATCGGCACCGGCGCAAGAGAGATCGGCTATATGTTCGGTCAGTACAAGCGTATCTGCGGCCGCTACGAGGGCGCGCTCACCGGCAAAGGCATGTCCTTCGGCGGCTCTCTGACGCGCAGAGAGGCGACCGGCTACGGTCTGCTGTATCTGGTCGAGGAAATGCTCCGCTGCCACGGGCAGGACATGGACGGCAAGACCGTCTGCGTGTCCGGCTCCGGCAACGTTGCGATCTACGCCGTGGAAAAGGCGCAGCAGATGGGCGCGAAGGTGCTCACCGTGTCCGACTCCACCGGCTGGGTCTATGATCCGGACGGGATCGACCTCGATCTAATCAAGCAGGTGAAGGAGGTCGAAGGCGGCCGCGTAGCGGATTACGCAAAGCGCCGTCCGCGCGCGCAGTATCACGACGGGCGCGGACTTTGGGTCACGCCCTGCGAGATTGCCCTTCCCTGCGCCACGCAGAACGAGCTGACGCTCGAGGACGCGGAGCAGCTTGTCCGCAACGGTGTGATCGCCGTGGCGGAGGGCGCAAACATGCCGACGACGCAGGAGGCGACGAAGCACTTCCAAAAGAACGGCGTGCTATTTGTTCCCGGCAAGGCCGCCAACGCAGGCGGCGTGGCGACCTCCGCGCTCGAGATGACGCAGAACAGCGCGCACGTCTACTGGCCGTTCGAGAAGGTTGACCGCAGGCTGCAGACGATCATGGTCAACATTTTCCACAGCATTGACGACGCCTCCAGACGCTACGGGATGGAGGGCAACTATGTCGCCGGCGCGAACATCGCGGGCTTTGAGAAGGTCGCCGACGCGATGATGGCGCAGGGCATCGTATAATCGGAAAAATATGCAGATTCTTACTCCCACAGAAAAATATGCAGATTCTTACACTCCGACATTGAGAAATGCCGGAGTGTTTGTTATAATATTAGGATGAAACTAATCCGGAGGGGATTCTATGCTCTATCAATCCTTACAGGAACGGCTGCTTTCCGGCGCGCTGCAGGAGGACGGTCTTTCGCAGCGCTCCTTGAAGCGCATGCTGAAGGAAACGGACTTCTTTGCCCGCCTGCCTAAGCAGCTTCCGCAAGAGCGGACGCTCTGCGCCGAGGTGCTTTTATGGTGCCGACCGGTGATGGATCAACTCTGCCCGGAGCCGGAACAGGGCTGGCTGAAGGAATGCTACGACGAGCTTTCCCACCGGCTCTATCCCGACGCATCGCGCGGCCCGCTTCCGAAGGGGCGGCTGCAGGCGCTGGATTATTACGCTGCGGTGCTCTCTTGGTTCTTGGAGCGCGAAGCCGACCGCTTCCCCTACGATCCGCTGACCGATATCCCCGCCGTGACGGAGGAGGAGCTTGCAGACAGCCTGATCGCCGAGGAATACTGCCGCTGGCTGGTTGAGATCAAAAAAGCGCATTTCGCCGCGCTGATGCGGCTGGGGCGGGAGATCATGCCCTTCGATCCCGCTTCCCACACGATCGGCGTGCACCATCTTGCGCTGCATATCGCGCGGCAGGCGGCGAAGGCGGGGCTTCCCGTGGATATCCCGCTGGTCAGCGCGGCCTCTCTCAGCCACGACATCGGCAAATTCGGCTGCCGCGGCGACGACGCCAAGCGAATCCCCTATCTGCATTATTACTACACCTATCAATGGCTGGAGCGGCAGGGTCTGCCGAAGATCGCCCACATCGCTGCAAATCACTCCACCTGGGATCTGGAATTTGAGAATCTGACGCTGGAGTCGCTCCTTCTGATCTACGCAGATTTTCGCGTCAGAGGCACAAGAGAAAACGGCGCGGAGGTCGTCCGCATCTACACGCTGGCGGAGTCCTACGACATGATTCTCTCCAAGCTTGCCGACGTAACGCCGGAGAAGACGCGCCGCTATCAGACCGCCTATACCAAGCTGGCGGACTTTGAGCAAATGCTCGTCAGCCACGGCGTCTGCACCGCGCCGGACAGCCGCGAAATGCTGCCCAAGACCCTCCGCCATCCCGCTCTGCTCGGCGAAAACGAGCTGCTCGGCGCGCTGTCGAATCAGATGTTTGAAAACAACATCCGTTTGATGTATATGATCACGAAGGACGTGACCTTCGGACAGATGCTCGAGCAGGCGCGCGGCGAAAAGAATCTGCACCGTATTCGCACCTATCTGCGCGTCTTTGAGGAATACAACACCTATATGACCGGTCAGAACAAGCACCGGACACTTGCCCTGCTGTATGAGCTTCTGACGCACCATCAGGGCGACGTGCGCCGCCGCAGCGCGATGATCATGGGGCAGATTCTGGCGAACAGCGGCCCCAAATATCGCAAGGAGCTGCCCGCCTCCGCGCCCGTCACCGCCATCGTACCGGCGACTGCGGCATTTCTGGCGGAGTCCGTGCAGCTCTGGGAGCGGTATATGGACATGTGCCTCTATCCCGATCATAAAATCGCCGCAAAGCACGCCCTTCGCATTTCCAATTCTCTAAAAATCATCGTGGCAAGCCTTGTGAAAAACTGCGATCAGCACGAGGTTCTGCACTTTATCGACCCGCTGCTCGACCGCCTCCCGAGCGCGGAGGGCGACGCGCTCTTCGCGCTGGTGGACGCACTGTACTATATCCCGCTTGCGCTTCTCAGCGCAGACCAGCGCGGCAGGCTGCTGACGTGCCTGCTTGAGCTTCTGCCTGCGGAGGAGCCGCTTGCCGTACTGGCACTGCGCCGCTTGGAAATGCTTGCGCCGCACCTGAACGGGGAGCAGACCGCGCTGCTCCGTCAGGCGGTCGAACGGCGCTCGGACATGCAGGGCTATGCGGCGGCATACGTTGAAAACCGGATTCGCAGGCTTGTTGCGCTGCCGTGTAGGCCGCTTGCGATGTCGGTCGCGCAGCTTTATCTCAGCAATCTGAAAAACGCCGTGCACTGGATGGTGAAGCTCACGCAGATCGACGCGCTGGCGGACGATCTGACCGGACACCCGGAGCACGCCTTCCATACCGCGATGCACCTGTCCAACCTTCTGTGCGTCAGCGAGCACCTTCCGGTGCGCGAACGCGCCGGACGTGTCCTGCTGCAAATGCAGGATCGGCTGACGGTCGAGGAGCAGAACGAGATCATCGTCGATCTGCTGCGCGAGCTGGAGACCGGTCAGGACGAGATTTCCGCCTATATCCCGCGCTATCTGGGCGTGATGATCGCACGGCTTCCCGCAAAGGAGCTGAACGAATGCCTCGAATTTCTGGAGGGGCATATCCGTCAGTCCTCCGCGCGGACGGCAGGCGCCTGCCTTTCCACGGTGAGCCGCCTGCTCGAAACACTGGCGGAGCCTTCCTGCGCGCAGACCGACCGTCTGCTCGGACTGCTCCTTGCGGGCGTGAGCCACTACGACAACACCATCCATGACACCGCGCTGACCGTGCTGTGCGAGGACGTGTTCGCAAACAAACGCCTTCCCGAAGAGATTCGGCGCGGCTACTACTTCCGCGCCGGCAAGAAGCTTCTGACCCTGCTCTCCGAGCCGCGCGACGGCCGCTTCACGTTCTTCACCATGTCGGCAATGCTCAACCGCGTCTACCGCTTCCTTGTCGACTGCCGGATCGACGGGGCGAGCTTCCGTCTGCCGGAGGCGAAGCCCGTGGCGTTCTTCCCGGGCACCTTCGACCCCTTCTCCGCCGGACACAAGCGCGTGGTGGAGGAGATTCTTGCGCGTGGCTTCGAGGTCTATCTTGCAATCGACGAGTTCTCGTGGAGCAAGCTGGCGATCCCGAAGCTGCTCAGGCGGCAGATCGCCTCCATGAGCGTGGCGGACCGGATGGACGTCTATCTCTTCCCGGACGAGATTCCGATCAACATCGCCTATCCGTCCGATCTTGCGCTGTTACGGTCGCTTTTCCCCGACCGCGCGCTCTGCCTCGTAACCGGCAGCGACGTGATTGAGGGCGCGTCCGCTTACCGCGATCCCGTTCCCGGCAGCGCGGCGGATTTCGACCATATCATTTTCCTGCGCGACAGCTCCGTCCGCAAGGAGGAGCTGGAGGCGCGCATTCGCGGCAGACGGATCATGCTCACCCTGCCGGAGTTCTATGAGACGGTCAGCTCCACGCGCATCCGCGACTATGTGGACAAAAACATGGACGTGTCGATGCTGGTCGACCCCATGGTGCAAAGCTATATCTATGAAAAGAATCTTTATCTGCGCGCGCCGCAGTTCAAGCAGGCGCTGCAGCGGCAGTCCGTCGCGCTCGACTTCGCGTGGGACGGGCAGCGCTGCACTGCGACGCTCCGCCGCACGGAAGACGGGAGCGTCTTAGCCCGCGCCGACGGCAGGACGATCCGCAGTACCGAGCTCTACGGCGTACTTGGCTCGCTGCCCGGCGCAGAGTATCTGCGCCGCCACAGCTCCGGCAGAATGCTGCTGATCGAAGCGGTCATGCTGGAGCAGGAGGCAGACTCAGACTGCGCGCGGCTCGTTCTGACCGAGCTGCTGGCAAGAAGCCTGCCGGAGGATCATACCTACGCGCTCTGCCCCACGGCCGGCAAGGAATGGCTGACCGAAATCCTGCCGGAGCTCGGCTTTACGGCGCTGCCGGAGCAGCCGGACGTGCTGGCGGTGGACATGCGCACGCCGGTCATTCTGGTGCAGGACGTTCTGCGCCGCTTCAAGGAGCCGCACCGCAGCGACGATTCGGTGCGCGCCGCCGTGCTCGCTTCCAGACCGCGCCTGCGGCAGACGATCTGCAATCTCTTCCCCGGGAAGCTGCTGCTCAGCTTCAATGCGGAGCTTCTGGACGCGGCGGTGATGGAGCGCGTACGCTTCGCCGCCGGCGTGCAGGATGCGCAGGAGCCGACGGCGCTCGGCAAGAGCGTTTGCGTGCCCTACGGCAGCATTCTCTCCGGCGAGATCGTCCCGAACGTCGTCACCAAGAGCCTGCACGTGGACAAGGCTTACGAAAACGACATCTATCACTTCCGGATTCGCGCCTTCCCCGGCTATTCCGATCTGCCCGGGCAGGTGCGCACGATCCGCGCCTTCCACCGCCCTGTCATTCTGGTGGACGACCTTCTGCACAAGGGCTACCGGCTGGAAAAGCTCGACCGTATCTTCCGGCAGGAGCAGTTGGAGATTCAGCGGATCGTGGTCGGCATTCTCTCCGGCCGCGGGCGTGACCTCATGCAGCTTGAGCAGCGCGAGGTCGACTGCGAATACTTTATCCCGAATCTGCGCTACTGGTTCACCGAAAGTCTGCTCTACCCCTTCCTCGGCGGCGACAGCGTGATGGGCGGCAAGTCCGTCGGCGGTCTGCTGCCGACGGAGAATCTGATCCTGCCGTACTGCGCGCCGGACTTTCTGCGCGGCGTAGAGGAGCAGTCCATTCTGGCGTTGAGCGAGACGTGCCTGAACAACGCGCACGAGATTCTGCTCGCCTTGGAGCAGTGCCACCAGCGCAGCTTCGGCACGCAGCTCACCCTCGGACGCATGGCGGAGGCTTTGATCCGTCCGCGCGCGCCGTATCGCGGCAGGTATCTGCAATACGATCTGAGCGCGCTGCCGTCCGGCTATGTCGCCGACGATATTGTGAATTTCCGCCTTCTGCGGAGGACAAAGCTATGAAAAACGGACTCAGGCTCACACTGGTCGGGCTCGGCGACGTGGGCGGCACACTGCTGACCGCGCTCAAGCTGCTGGGCGACGAAATCGACGAGATCGGCATTTACGACCCCTATGACCCGCTGATCGACCGCTATTGCATGGAGCTCGGGCAGGTGCTCGAGCGTCCGACGCCGACCGTTGTGCGCCGCGCGAAGGAAGCTCTCTTCGACTGCGACGTGTTCCTGTTCGCCGCGTCGAAGGGCGTTCCGCCAGTCGGCGCAGGCGGCGACGTGCGGATGCTGCAGTTTGCGGGCAACCGCGACCTGCTCCTCCCTTATGCAAAGCAGGCGAGAGCCTCAGGCTTTTCCGGTCTGTTTTGTCAGATTTCCGACCCGGTCGATCTGCTCTGTCAGTGCGTCTATTGGCAGTCGAACACGGACGAAAACGGAGCGTTCGACGGGCGCGGCCTGCGGGAAAGCCAGATCGTCGGCTTCGGGCTCGGCGTAATGGCGGCACGGGCGCAGTATTACGCGCGGCTGCAGGGGCTTGATCCGGCAAAAATCGCCGCCTTCGGCCCGCACGGCGCGGGACTTGTGATCGCAAATGACCTTGAACACTATGACGACGCGCTGTCTCTTGCGCTGACGAAGCAGACCGTCGAGGCCAATCAAGCGGTGCGCGCGCTGGGCTTTAAGCCCTATATCGCGCCCGCGCTGTCCTCCGCCTGCATCAGCCTGCTGCACCTTCTGCGCGGGAAGCCGTTCTACGGCGCGATCCCGACAGACGGTATCTGGTTTGGCTGTCAGGCGCACCGGACAGGGCGCGGCGCAGTCCCGCTGCACGATATTTCGGCGCTCCCGCCGCAGCTTCGCGGCAGGATCGAGCGCGCCATTTGCACGTTGAAGGAGATGGAACCGCAATGCAGACCCTGACGCTTCTCTCCTGCGGGCGGAGCGACCGACTGGAAGCGCTGCTCTGCTCGCTTCCAGTCCTCTCCGGCGCGAAGCGCATTGACGCGAAGGATATGGAACGCCACGACCTGCGGGGGCGACGCCTGCTGTTCGCCGTCGCGGTCGACGCATTCGGCGAGAACGCCGCGCTGTGCGGGCTGATCCGCTATCTGCGCGCAAATCCCGACTGTCTTTGCGGCGCGACCGCCGCAGTGATCGCAGACGGCGCGACAGAGCTTGACTCGAAGGATATCGCGCGGCGGCTGATCTTCGCGGCAAACCTGGCGGGCTGCGCCTTTCCGGGCAAGCCGCTGGTGGAGGCGACCGGCTCGCTGCAAAACCTTTCTGCGATGAAAAAAAAGAATGGTCTTTCGACCTTGGACGAAGCCTACCGCTTCGCCGTTTCCGCCCTGCTGGAGCGGCTGCTTTCGGAGCAGCCCGTAAAGAAGGAACGCCCGAAGCTGCTTGTCCTGCACGCTTCGGATCGTGAGACCTCCAACACGCTCGCGCTGGGTGAGCTGGTCACGCGGCAGCTTCCGGACTTCGAAATCGAAACGGTCTCCCTGCGCAACGGGACGATCCACGACTGCCGCGGCTGCTCGTACAAGGTCTGCTCGCACTTCGCGGCGCAGAGCAGCTGCTTCTACGGCGGCGCGATGGTAGACGAGGTTCTTCCCGCGGTGCTGAACGCAGACGCGCTGCTCCTGCTGTGTCCGAATTACAACGACGCGGTCGGCGCGAACATCACAGCGTTCATCAACCGTCTGACGGGGCTGACCGTCAGCAACGCGCTCTATGGGCGCAGTCTGTACGCGATCGTCGTCTCCGGCTATTCGGGCGGCGATCTGGTGGCGCAGCAGCTATTGGGCGCGCTCTGTCTCAACAAGGCGCTCTCTCTGCCGCCACGCTTCTGTCTGATCAAAACCGCGAACGATCCCGGCGCCGCGCTGAAGCTGCCGGACATCGCCGCAGAAACGCAGGTCTTCGCCGCCGCCATGCGGAAAAGGCAACGGGGCAAGCTGTGAAGCTTGCCCCATTTATTTTGCTCTCTTATCTGGTGAAAACCATCGGGAAGAAGCTATCCGGGAAATTGCCGTCTTCTCCGCCTTCCATATCGAAGACCGTGAGTTCATCTCCGCCGAGCTCCACCGTCCAAACGGTCTCCTCGCCCTTCTCGTTGGTCAAAACCAGCTTGCCGTCCTCATAGGTGTAGGTGCCCGTTTCGTTGGGCATCACCAGCGAGTCAAACAAGTCGCTCGCATTCAACTGCGCGCTGATCTGGGCAACCATGTCGTCCATGGTCACGCCGTTTGCCGACAGATAGGCTTCGAGGTCTTCGCGGCTCATGCCGGAAATGCCGGCAAGCAGGTCGGGAACGATCTCGGGCAGATTCTCTTCGATCTTCTTCGACATTTCTTCCTTCACGTTCTCATCGACGTATGCATTGTAGGAGTTGTCCTCCTTGAGCTCCAAGATCATAGGAGCGGATACGTCCGCAAAGAGCTTTATCATAAGGTCGTACTGCAACGCGATCTCTTCGGGATTCTCATCCTCCTTCTGCATCTCCTCAAGGGCTTTGGTGAAATCCAGATCGTACTTCCATACGCCGACGATATCTGCCGTTGCCTCAGTCGCTTCGGTCGCCTCGGTCGTTTCCGTGGCTTCCGTCGTCTCGGTCGCTTCCTCCGTCGACTCGGTCGCCTCCGTCGCGGCGCTTTCGGCCTCTGTGGTTCCCTTGGACGCATCGGAGCCGCCGCATGCCGCCAGAGAGAAGACCAGTGCCAGAGCCAGAAGGGTCGCAAGAAGCTTGCTGATCATTTTCATGGTGTCATTTTCCTTTCTATTCTCGGTTTCGGAATTGCTTCCTATCGCACATTATAGTGCTTTTTCGGCAAATGTCAAGCCGGAGCAGGCGTTACGCCCGCTCCGGCTGATCGCTGTCTTATCTGGTGAAAACCATCGGCAGGAGACTGTCAAATATGCCGTCGCTGTTTTCCTCGATGTCGATGATCTTCAGCTCATCGCCGCTGAGCTCTATATAATAAGTTGTCGATGCTCTGCCGTTATCGAAAACCAATATGCCTTCGCTATAGGTAAAGTTTCCCTTATCGCCCTGCATACGCATGGTTAAGCCGTTGATCAGCCCCTCGACATCTAACTCGTTAAGAATCTCGTCCTCAAGCTCTTTATACTCCTCGTCCAGCGTCATGCCATTCATATTCTGCAGCTGCGCCTCAAATTCCTCCATGGTCATGCCTTCCGTCTCGACGAGCCAGGCAACGAATTCGGGAACAAGCTCCGGAACGCGCTCCTTAAATGCTTCCAATTCGTTCTTGAGGCTCGCTTCGTCAAAGGTGATTGCGTAAGTGCTGTCTTCTCTGAGCTCCATGATCACGGGAACGGAGAAGCCGTCGAATATCTTTTGGAGGAGGCCGATCAGAGCCATATATCCTTCATCTTCCGGCAAAATATCTGCGTTCAAGATCGCTTCCATCCACAAGGCCATGTCTGCGGTGTATTTCCACGCGCCGACGATCTCTTTCGGCGCCCTGACCTCCTCGGTCACCTCGGTCACTTCGGTCGCCTCGGTCGTTTCCGTGGCTTCCGTCGTCTCGGTCGCTTCCTCCGTCGCTTCGGTCGACTCCGTCGCGGCGCTTTCAGCCTCTGTGGTTCCCTTGGTTGCTTCGGAGCCGCCGCATGCAGCCAGAGAGAAGACCAGTGCCAGCGTCAGAAGGATCGCAAGAAGCTTGCTGATCATTTTCATGTTTCATTTTCCTTTCTATTCATGGGTTCGGAATTGCTTCCTACCGCACATTATAGTGATTATTCCGCAAAAGTCAAGCGAAATAACTCTTACCTGACGAAGACCATGGGCAGAATTCCCTCCGGGTATTCGCTCGCGCTTCCCTCGATGGCGCTGACCGTCAGTTCATCACCGTTGAGCTCCACGGTATAGACGACCTTGCTCCCATCCTCGTAGGTAAGCGTCAGCTTGTCTTCTTCATAGGCATAGGTTCCCGTTCTCACCGGCGGCGTCATACTCGCCAACAGTTGATCAGCGGTGATTTGGCTTGCCGCGACAGCGATAAATTCGTCCACAGTCATGCCGGACGCCGCTAATTGCTCCTCCAGTTCTTCCCTGGTCATGCCCGTCATGACGGTAAGCAGATCGGGAAGAAACGCGGGCAGCCGCTCCTCGATCACCTTTGCCGCCTCCTGCAGGGAGGCTTCCTCTGCGGAGACCGTGCAGGTTTTATCCTCCTTGAGATCCATGACCAAGGTAATGACGATCCCGTCGTAGAGCACGGTCAGAACGTCCATCATGCCGTTAAACTCCGCAGGTATTTCGTCCATCTTCTGCGCCGCATCCAGCAGCTTCTCCATCTGCATGTCATACTTCCATGTGCCGACGATCTCGTCGTTTTCGATCTGCTCCGTCAGCTCCGTGGGGATCGCGGTCTCTTCGGTCAACTCAGAAGGATACGTCACTGCGGTTTCCTCCGTCGTCTTGGTCTCGTCGCGATCATAGGCGCGCTTTTCCCTTTCCCCGTCGGGATTGGAGCTGCCGCAGGCGGCGAGGGAGAAAAGGAGCGCCAACGCCAGAACAAGCGCGAGAATCTTCGTAAGCTTTTTCATGTCGCATCTTCCTTTCGACTCGTTTTTGATTGCTTATACATCGAATTATAAATGCAATTCGCATACAAGTCAACCGCCGCACGGAGAATTATACGCAGTGAGGCACGGAAGAATATACGCAGTGAAGCAGCCGCTTCACGCCAATTTGCATTTCTCCACAGTTCTCTGTCATTCCCGACTGACGCAGTCAGCCAAGGGCATCATAGTATTATCTCTATTCCTTATCTGTTAGGTTTTGATACATCTTCATCAGAGCGGCGACGCAGGAGGCTTCGGTAGTGGTTTTCACGTCGAAACCGTAGGCCTGCATCACGGCGCGGTCGTTGGCTTGGTGGGCGTTGGTGCATGCTGAGATGCACTCCAACCGCGTCATTGCGAGGCTGACGCAGTCAGCCGTGGCAATCCGTCCGTCGCAGGCATGGAAATTGTGTCGTATTTCACGTCAAATCCCCCTACCGTGTCATTCCCCACCGATGCAATCGGCGACGGAATCTGTCCGTCGCAGGTATGGAACGTGTACCGTTATGCGAAAAAGTGTCCCGCATCGAGACGCACGGATTGCCACGTCGCTTCGCTCCTCGCAATGACACGGCGCGGTGCGTGCTATTTCTCTTTCGCGGTCAATTCCTGATAGCGCTTCATCAGTGCGGCGACGCAGGAGGCTTCGGTGGTGGTTTTCACGTCGAAGCCGTAGGCTTGCATCACGGCGCGGTCGTTGGCTTGGTGCGCCTTGCGCAGCTCCGGCGGCATCGTCGTCTCGTCGTAAAGATCGGCGAGACTGCAATCCGGATACAGGGCGCGTGCGTCCAGAATCGCCTGCGCCGTCTGCTCGATCTTTGCTCTCTGCGCCTCCGTCGGCTCCGGCCACGGGAAGTTGTTGTAAACAATAGTGTTGGAATAGCTATATCGCATTTCCAAACGCCCACAGACAGCTCGCATCCATGCCATGTGGACATTTGAGGTTAGAACGCCAAAGTCATAAAAAGATGCTTGCTGCATTACAAACAGTTTATCACCGGGGATAATATCTTTACTTAAACTCTCTATGGGAATGTATTTGCGGTTTTCAGATGAAACTTTTGGGAAAGCAATATAATCGCTGGTGCACTCAAATGGCGCAGCAAATAAAGTTGGTGTTTCTGCTGCATTCAATGTGCTTGCTCGTCCGCTTGCAAGACGAAACTCTTTTACAGCTCGTACTCTGTCCATGATTTGCGGACATTGACGCAAGAGACTTGGATTGGCATCTTTCAGCCATATACAGTAGCGAGGTTTTCTGTTAATAAAATCTTTGCCCATCATATACGGTCTAATCAGATAGACCGCTTTGGGTTCATATTCGATTATTTCATTCCTTTCATCTTCTGTTAGAATGAAATTTCCGTTGTCGATTGCCTGACCTCCTAAACAGATTTCAGGAACATTAGAGATCGGTTTAGTGCGCTTATCAATAAAGACATTATCTGCATCTATTAAATAACCGTTTATGTTCTTTGCAACTTTTTTCTTTTCACCTTCAAAAATCAATAATTCTTTTGTATATGTGGCTGTACTAAAACCAATTATTACACAATGAACGTGTGCCTTGATGCTCGCCTCACTATCCCAGCGGAAAGTGCGATGTGCAAAATCAATATGTACGCCACAAGAAAAGAGCGGTTTCCACAGGTTAGAAACAGCGCCGCCTTGAGAAATGGAGTTTGTTGATACTAATGCGCAGCGAATAGAAGTACCACAAATATAATCAGCGGATTTTTTATACCAACAACACACATAATCAAGGTCCCCCACGCCATTCCAGTAAGGACCAAAGATCGTTTTTACGTCATCTTTCTGCTCTTTTCCCATCCAACGCGCACCCACAAACGGCGGGTTGCCCATGATGTAGTTCAGTTTGGACTTCGGGACGACGGTCTCCCAGTCGATGCGCAGGGCGTTGGCTTCGACGATGTTCGCGTAGGATTTCAGCGGCAGGAAGTCGATCTCGTAGCGGACGATGTCCTCGGTCTCTTTCAGCATCTGGCTCTCGGCGATCCACAGGGCGGTCTTGGCGACGGTCACGGCGAAGTCGTTGATCTCGATGCCGTAGAACTGACCGATCGACACCTTGATCGGGTCAAGCGTCTCGCCCATCACGAGCTGCCCCTCCGTCGCGCCGCGCTCGGAGGCGATGATACCCGCGATGACCTTGTTTTCCAGACGGCGCAGGGAGAGATAGGTCTCGGTCAGGAAATTACCGGAGCCGCAGGCGGGATCCAAAAACGTCAGGCCAGCCAACTTGTCTTGGAACGCCTTGAGCCGCCCGTTCCGCGTTTTCAGCACCGGAATGGCGGCGATTTCTGTATATTCCGCTTTCAGCTCGTCGAGGAACAGCGGGTCGATGACCTTGTGGATGTTCTCGATGGAGGTATAGTGCATGCCGCCGCTGCGTCGGGTTTCGGGGTTCAGGGTGCTTTCAAAGACCGCGCCGAAGATCGTCGGGCTGATGTCGCTCCAGTTGAAGTCCTCGCTCGCCTTTTCCAGCAGGATCGTCCGCAGCTCGTCGGTCAGCGGCGGGATTTCGATCTCCTCGTCCGCGAAAAGACCGCCATTGACGTAGGGGAAGGCGGCAAGCAGGGGATCGTCGTCGGCAAGATACGGATCGCGGTCGGCAGGCTTCTGATCGAGGACGCGGAAGAGCTTGCGCAGGGCGCCGCGCGTGCTTCTCGCGTCGAACTGCGCCAGATAGTCGTGGAACAGGTTTTTCTTATGGAAGATGCCTGCGTCCTCGGCATAGAGGCAGAAGACCAGCCGGACGCAGAGCTTGTTCAGGCTCTTGAGCGTTTCCGGGTCGTTCGGGTTTTGATACTGCTTCAAAAAGGCGTCGTAGAGCACGCCGACCAGCTCGCCTGCCCGCAAGGAGACCTGCATCTCATCGGTGAGCTTCTGCGTCTTCCGGTTCACGAGGAAGTCCAGCAGATGATACTTCGCCTGCAAGTCTGCTAGCGCCAGCTTCAGGGGCTCCGGTCTGCGCTCGTTCATATCATAGACCCAGATCTCGGCAAAGTTCGACGTGACGATCCACCGCGCCTTCTCGTCGAAGGGCAGTCCGTTGTCGTACATCTTCGCCTGCTCATAGGGCGTCATGCCGTTATGCCCCGCCTGCGGCTTATCCAGCGCGATGCCGAGCGACTTCTGCTCGATCAGCACGTGCGTCTCGGGGATATAGACGTCGATGCGCTTCGTGTTGCCGTCCGGTCCGGCGACCTTCTTTTCGAAGTCCACGCGGTCGGTCACGTTCTCCACGCCGAGGATATTCTGCAAAATGTCGATCCAGTAAGAGCGTGCGTCCTCATCCTCGCGCCCCTTGCCGTTCCATTTGTAATAAAACTGCCGCGCCGCTTCTCTCTGTTGTGTGTCCGTCATCTCAAATACCTGCTTTCTACGGTATGGTTCTATTATAGTATTATTTGCCGAATATAACAAGGGTTATTTCGGCGTTACCGTGTTGATCAGCAATCTATCTGTTGATCCGGCTGAGTTATATCAACATTCTGCCAATAAAAGAAAATATCCGAACCCGTCTTCGATCAGAAGAAGGTTCGGATATATGGCGTCTGGTGCGCGAGGCGGGACTTGAACCCGCACGTCCGGAGTGGACACTAGAACCTGAACGCGAAAAACCACGTATTTTTGCGTGTCGGGAAGTGTC
>CAJOMA010000013.1 GCA_905235655.1 uncultured Oscillospiraceae bacterium
CGAGCACCTCGTCGCCGAAGAAGTAGGAGCCGTCAATATAGACGCCCCGTACGTTTGGTCGGGCAAGATACCCGCTTACGGCGTCGTGTACGTTTCGCTTAACGACAGCGGAGAGGACGATTTCACCGCATGGGCTAATCGCAGAACGCTGTTTGCAAACGACGTTAAAACTTCTTATTATTACGCCGACAGGCAAAACCTTGACCGCGTTCGCGCAGGCACCTCGAGCTACGCGCATTTCGACAGAAATTCCTGGACGATGTACTTATCTCAAGGTGCGTATAACGACGCACATGCAAACGCGTCCGTCATCGTTACGGATCTTCCGTCAAAATTCCGTTTGAATTTTAACACCGAAGGGAATTTGAGAAAGGTCAATGTCAATTCGGCGCTCGCGTTCAGAATCGACTACTTCGACGAACATTCCGGCAAGTACGTAAAAAGCGTGCTTTTCCATAACGGAATTTACAACAAAAACAGAACGGCCGCTTTTGCTCCTTGGGGCACGGGAAGGGCTCCGGACGAAGTCGTGGAGTTCAGCGGTTACGCGTACGACGTTGACGTTATGAAATATGCTCCCTCAGGCTGGAGTACGGCTCAAAAGGCCCAAATTTCTTACATTATGCAAAACACGGGCGCAAATACGCGCGCGGCAATAGTTTTGGAATAAAATTTATAGGAGGAAAACTATGAAAAAACTACTTTTATTTTTAATGGTTACGGTAATGGCTTTATCGGCGGTTACCTTAACGGCTTGCACCAAGAAGGGTGATAACTCTACTCCCGCAAGCAGCACCCCCACCTCGACCAATCCCGGTGGAAACAGTGATCAGACTCAGACCTACACTGCAACCTTCTACGTAAACGATGACGTTTATTATCAGGTTGAATTTGAGCGCGGCAATACTATTCCGGCTCCTACCACAGATCCTACTCTCGACGGTTACGACTTTATAGGTTGGAGCGGTTACAGTGCTACTCGTAAGTACACGTCAAGCAAAACTTTCACGGCTCAGTTCGAAAAGAGGTTCGTTTTCCCGACCGCGCCCACAACTTACCAGACGCCCGTTGAACTTGAACGTGCTCCCGGTTATTCCGTAAACAAATACGAGGCAAAACAGACTTCCGCAAATATCGTAGTTGACGGCGATCTTGACGACGCATATCTCGCAGCTACCGCAATTAAGATAGAAACGCCCGTTATGAACAACGCTTATGCAAAGTCAACCGGTTACGCTTACATAATTTGGGACGCTAACTTTATTTACGTTTTCGTTGTTGTTAACGATGCAAATATCGTAACGTTCACAAGCGGAGACTCTTGGAAGTACGACGGCGTTGAATTCGTTTTGGATACTTGGAATAAGGCTACTCGCAGAGACGTAAGAATGGGTACCGACGACAATTATCGTCCCGAAGATTACTGCGGCGAAGGTCAGTTCCGTGTAAACGCAGGCAAGTCCTCTCTGCTCAACGCCCTCGCCGGCTTTGAGCGCGTAATCGTCACCGACATCGCCGGCACCACCCGCGACACCGTGGAAGAGTCCGTCCGTATCGGGCGGGTGCTGCTCCGGCTGACCGACACTGCGGGCATCCGAGAGGCGAACGATCAGATCGAAGCCCTCGGCGTGGCAAGATCGGAGGCTGCCGCGAAAGAGGCGGAGCTTGCCATTTTCGTCTGCGACGCCTCCGAACCGCTGAATGACGAGGATCTGCGCGCCATGCAGGCGGCGAAGACCGCGCCGAAGTGCCTCGCCGTGCTGAACAAGTCCGACCTTCCGCAGCGCGTCAGCGAACGCGATCTGCCATTCGATACCGTCATATCCCTTTCCGCCAAGAGCGGTGACAATCTGGACGCGCTGAAAGAAATCTTAGAGCAGTGGTTTGCGGACGGCGTATCCTGCGACGGCTCGATTTTGACCAATGCCCGTCAGTTCGGCGCGGTCACCCGCGCCGCAGTGTCGATCCGCAGCGCGCAGAGCGCGCTGCGCGGCGGAATGACGCCGGACGCCGTGCTTTTGGACGCAGAAGAGGCTATGCAGGCGCTCGGCGAGGTCACGGGGCGCACCGTGCGCGAGGATATTACCGCCCGCATTTTTGAACGCTTCTGCGTCGGAAAGTGAGACGACATGAGAACTTGCTTTACCCTGCCGGACGGCTATGCGGAGGCAGATTATGTAAACCTCTACACCAACCGGCGTCTCTATCGGAATCTGAATACCGCTTCGTTTCTGATCGGCGCGGCAGTAATTGCAGCCGGCTGGCTGTGGCGTGGCTTTGACGGTCTGCTCGCGCTGCTCAAGCGCGGGATCAGCGACTATGTTCTCTGGCTGCTGCTGCTTGTTGTCTGTGTGATCGCCTATCTTGCGCTGCACGAGCTGACGCACGGACTGTGCATGCGCCTGTTTTCCGGCATCCGCCCGCACTACGGCAGGAAGGGCGTGCTGCTCTTCACCGGCAGCGAGGCGTATTTCTCCCGCCGCGACTACATTGTCACCACCCTTGCCCCCGTTGTGGTTTTTGCCGTCCTCTTCGCCCTGCTGAGCGTTTTCCTGCGGGATGAGTGGTTCTGGCTTGCCGCCGCCCTGCAGCTTGCGAATCTGGGCGGCGCGGTCGGCGATTATTATATGATCTATCGCGCACTGCGTCAGCCGAAAAGCGCGCTGTTTCGTGACAGTGGCGTGGCAGTGACGATCTACACGGAGAAAGAATGATGGAGCAAGCATTGCAAGCAGAATGCGCGCGGCTCGGAATCGCGCTGACGCAGGAGCAGATCGCCCTGTTTCGCGCCTTTTCGGACGCGCTGATCGAAAAGAACAAGGTCATGAATCTGACCGCCATCACAGAGCCGGAAGGCGTCGCGAAGCTGCACTTTGCCGACTGTCTGGCGCTGCTGAACGTCGTCGACTGCCGGAACAAATCCGTCATCGACGTCGGCTGCGGCGCGGGATTTCCGGGCGTACCGATGAAGCTCGGCGAGCCGTCCATCCGGTTGACCCTGCTCGACAGTCTGCAAAAGCGCGTGAGCTGGCTGCGTGAAACGCTGGAAATTCTCGGCGTGGAAGCAGCCTGCGTCGCCGCCCGTGCGGAGGAGTATGCGGCAAGGGAGAATTTCGACATCGCGGTTTCGCGCGCCGTGGCGCGGCTGAACGTGCTGGCGGAGCTGTGCCTTCCCTTCGTTCGCGTCGGCGGGTATTTTCTCGCCATGAAGGGCGCTGCCGCAAAGGAAGAGCTGCAGGAAGCGAAGCATGCGCTGCACGTTCTGGGCGGGAGCGTTGCGCGGGTTGCGGAATACGACCTTGACGGCGTGACGCGCCGCGTCATCATCGTCAGAAAAGACCGCCCGACCCCTGCCGCCTATCCCAGACGCTTCGCAAAAATCAAACAGCAGCCGCTGTAAAGGAATTGGTAATGATGCGATATTTCGCAGGAGAATATGATATTGCCGTCGTCGGCGCGGGTCACGCGGGCATCGAGGCAGGGCTTGCGGGCGCAAGGCTCGGTCTGCGCACCGTGGTCTTCACTATCAACCTCGACGCGGTTGGCAACATGCCCTGCAATCCCGCGATCGGCGGCACGGGCAAGGGACATCTGGTGCGTGAGCTGGACGCGCTCGGCGGCGAGATGGCGAAAGCCGCGGACGCCTGCTGCATCCAGTACCGCATGCTCAACCGCGGCAAGGGTCCCGCCGTCCACTCCTTGCGCGCGCAGGCAGACCGCCGCCGTTATCAGGAGCACATGAAGCACGTTCTGGAGCGCGAGAAAAACCTCGATCTCAAGCAGGCGACCGTCACCGAAATCCTGACGGAAGACGGCAGGGTATCCGGCGTCGTCACACAACTCGGCGCGATCTACCGCGTCCGCGCCTGCGTCATCGCCGCCGGCACATACCTCGATAGCCGCTGTATTACGGGCGAATGCTCTATCGCCTCCGGACCGGACGGAATGCACGCCGCGCCCGAACTGACCGGAAGCCTCCGCGCGCTGGGTCTGAGCCTGCGCCGCTTCAAAACCGGTACCCCCCCGCGCATCAACGCCAGAAGCGTCGATTTTTCCAAAATGGAGCTGCAGCCGGGCGACGACGACCCCGAGCCATTCTCTTTTTCGACCAAAACGCCGCCGGAAAACCGCGCGGTGTGCTACCTGACCTATACGAACGAAAATACGCATGAGATCATCCGCGAGAATCTGGAGCGCAGTCCCCTCTACGACGGCTCGATCACCGGCGTCGGTCCGCGCTACTGTCCGAGCATTGAAACGAAGGTCGTCCGCTTCGCGGACAAGCCGCGCCATCAGCTCTTTTTGGAGCCGTGCGGACTTTCGACCGACGAGATGTATCTGCAGGGCTTTTCCTCGAGTCTGCCGGAGGACGTGCAGCTTGCGATGCTGCACACCGTCCCGGGACTGGAGCATGCGGAAATGCTGCGCCCCGCCTACGCGATCGAATATGACTGCGTCGATCCCACCGAGCTTTTCCCCACGCTGGAAACAAAAAAAGTGCCCGGGCTCTACGGCGCCGGACAGTTCAACGGTTCCTCAGGGTATGAGGAAGCCGCGGTGCAGGGCTTTGTCGCGGGCGTGAACGCCGCGCTCAAGCTGCTGGAAAGAGAGCCGCTGATCCTGCGCCGCTCGGACGGCTACATCGGCACGCTGATCGACGATCTCGTCACCAAGGGGACGGAGGAGCCGTACCGCATTATGACCTCACGCAGCGAATACCGTCTGCTGCACCGGCAGGACAACGCCGACGAACGGCTGACGGAGATCGGCTGCCGGATCGGTCTGATTCCGCAGGAGCGGCTTGACGAGGTTCGGGCGAAGTACGACGCGGTTCGGCGCGAAATGCGCCGTCTCGACGCAACAGGAGCGCCCGCCTCGCCGGAGCTTAACGCCTTCTTGCGCTCACGCGGCTCGGCTCCCGTGGTCAGCGCGGCAAGGCTTTCCGATCTGCTGCGCCGTCCGGAGCTGGACTACGACTGCCTTGCGCCATTCGACCGCTGCCGTCCCGACCTTCCCCGCGAGGTCACCCAGCAGGTGGAGATTCGCGTCAAGTATGAGGGCTATCTGCGCCGGCAGGAAAAACAGATTGAGGACTATGCCCGCGAGGAAGCGCGCCTGCTCCCGCCGGACGCGGACTACAACGCCATCGGCGGTCTGCGCCTGGAGGCGCGGCAGAAGCTCTCGGAAATCCGTCCCCGCTCGATCGGGCAGGCAAGCCGTATCTCCGGCGTCAGTCCGGCGGATATCGCCGTCCTTCTGATCTGGCTGGAACGAAACGAATAAAAAACGGCTGTTGCACAACCGCGTGCAACAGCCGTTTTTTCTCACTTTTTCTTAGGTCGGACTTCGATCACGTATTCGATCTCGCCCGCCGTCTCCTCTTCGATGGAGATCGCGTAGGAGACCTGCAGGGTGCCGCCGTTTTCGCCCACGTCCGAGCGAATGCGCTCTGCGCGGACGGCGATCATCAGCGCGCCGTAGCCGATGTCGTACAGGGAGTGCTCCTCCTGCCCGACGGCGAAGACCATGCGCGATTCCAGCGCGCCCGTGCGGGTCAGAATGACGCGCGCGCCCTCAATACGGAAGGTCGTCATCGTACCGGTCAGGCCGGTCAGCTCCGTTTCCTCATAGGACAGCTCTACCGCGCCGTCCTCGCAGCGCAGGATACCGTCCGTGACCAGCCTGGTCGTTTCCGGCGCTTCCTCCCTGAAATGCTGCGTTCCGGTGATCGTCAGCAGAACTTCCTTTTCCATGCTCAGCCCTCCAGCGCCAGCTCGAGAAGCCGATCCAGCAGCGCGCCGTAGGGAATGCCGCTCGCGGCGAAGAGCTTGGGATACATGGAGATCGAGGTAAAGCCGGGGATCGTATTGATCTCGTTGAAGACGACCTCGTTCTTGTCGTAGGTCACGAAGAAATCCACGCGGGAAAGTCCGCGGCAGCCCATCGCCTGATAGACCTTGATCGCCGTCTCGCGCACGCGCTCCGCCGCTTCGTCGTCGATCCGCGCGGGGATGAACAGGCGGGCGCAGTCGGAGATGTATTTCGCGTCGTAGTCGTAAAATTCCGTACCGGCGTCGATCTCACCGCAGACGGACGCCGCCGGTGCGTCGTTGCCCAGCACTGCCACCTCGACCTCATGGCCGTTGATGAATTCCTCAACCAGAATCTTACGGTCGAATTTCGCCGCATTTTCCAGCGCGGCGCGCAGGGCTTCCCTGGTCTTCGCCTTCGCAACGCCGACCGAAGAGCCGGTGCCCGCCGGCTTGACAAACACGGGGTAGGAAAATTTTCTTTCCACCGCGTCCAGCGCCGCGTCGGGATTGGCGGCAAGCTCCTGCGCCGTGACAAGCTGCCAAGCCGCCTGACGGATATTCGTGCGGTCGATGATCAGCTTCGTGATTGTCTTATCCATGCAGGCGGCGGACGCCGCCACGTCGGGACCGACGCAAGCGATGCCCGCAAGCTGCAGCAGACCCTGCATTGCGCCGTCCTCGCCATTTTCACCGTGCAGGACGGGAAAGACGGCGTCGATGCGCTCGCGCACCACGCAGTCGCCCTCAAAGCGCAGCAGTCCCTGCCCGCGGATGGGCGAAATGGTTGCGCGGCAGTTGCGCTCGCACTTGAGCCATTCGCCGCTCGGCAGCTTGCTGTAGTCGTCGTCGCCGTAGAGAACCCAGTCGCCGTTTTTGGTAATGCCGACCGGAAACAGATTATATTTTTTCTTGTCCAGATTGTTCAGTACCGATTCCGCGCTGCGGAGCGAGACCTCATGCTCCGGCGACATGCCGCCGAACAGGACGCAGACACTCAGTTTTCTCACAAAATACCTTCTTCCGAAATACAAGTCGCTTTATCATATTATATTTCGGTTGTAAATACAAGTCCTTTTTTGCGTTTATTCCGGAATTTGGTTTATAACGCCGAGGAAGAGGAGGCAATCCGTCTCGTTGTCCACGATCGCCATAAGGTACGGGCGGTCGAGCGTGACCGTATAGCCGCTAACCACGGCTGCCGAGCGCGTCATTATGACGGCGGTGGCTGCGGCCGCCTCGGTTCCTTCCTCGTCGATGCGCAGATAGGTCTTGTGGATGACCTCGTCGATGTGCTGGGCGGCAGTCGCCATACGGCTGAAATCCGCCGCGCTGGTGAAGGCGTCCGTCAGCCCCAGGGCGAACAGCATATCGGAAAGCTGCAGGGACGTCTCCGTCTTGAGCTTCGGCATGCTTACCATCACCTGCTGCTCCGCAGCGGTATGGATCGTCGTGAGCAGCCTTTCGCCCGTCAGAGCGGCAAGGTAGGTTCGCACATCTGTGCCCTCGTTCGGCAGGAGGGCGACAAAGCTGTATTTCCCGCCCTCGTAGGGCTTGACAAAGCCGGTCGCCATGCCGTCGTCCAGATAGGCGTTCTCCCTGGCGCAGAGCATTTGGACCTCCTGCACCGTGCCGTCCGACGCCGTGAAGACGCCGTCCTTCACCTCGTTGGGCGCGTAAGGGCGCTCCCACTTCGCGTCAAAGCTCAGCGCGTTGATCAGCACCGTGGAGGCACTGTCCAGCGTGTCGATGATCTGCTCGATGCGCTCCTTGGTGTGCTCGCTGACCCAAGCGTTGACCTGCTCGACCGTCTGCGCGTCAAACGGCGCAGTAAACACGTCCGCGGCGAACAGCTCCTGCACCAGCTTTTGATAATCCTCCTTGAGCGCGAGATCGGCATCGCCGCGCAGCCAGATCGAGTTCGCGCCCGCGACCTCCTGCCCTTCCCTGGCAATGCAGTCGCGCAAATAGGCGTTGAGCTCGCCGCACGGCATGCCGAGCACTTCCTCAAACTGCCGCAGGGTCGTCCCGTCCGCGCCGTTTTCGGTCATGGCGAGCGCGGTGAGAATGCTGTAGGGCGAAAGGACGCAGTTATTCTTGCCATCCTCGCACTTTTGCAGCAGCGCGAGGGCGAAATCCGCCGCGGCTTCCTGCGGGGTCATATCTTCGATCTGTTCGGTTGCAGGCTGTTCCATTTCTGTTTCCTCCGTTATCGTTTGTTCCGCCGCAGTCGGCGCGGTTTCGCCCGGCACGGGTCCCTGCGCCGCGCAGCCGATGAGCTGCAGACCCAGCGCGGCAAGCAGCAATCCTGTCAACAATCGCTTCATATCGTTCCCCCCTTGGTACTCTATAGACGACGGGAAGGCAATCCCGTTCCAAAAAATGCGCCGCAGTCGCGGCGCATTTTTTATGTTCGTCTCAAAAAAATTTCTCCGCAGCGGCGGCAGACGATTTTGGTCTGCCCGCGCCCGACGGGAACCGCCTGCACCGCGCGGCAGGCGGGACAGCGGAAATAGCGTTTTTTCGCGCGGTTCTGCAGACGGCTGCCGATCCGGTCGCGCCGGTTGACCCAGAAGGTCAGAAACCGCCGCTTCATACGGTTTTCCGCGTGTCATCGGCACGCGCCTCCCGCAATATCCTGAGAAAATAGATCAAATACTTGACGAACGCCAGCAGGATCGACGCGACGATCACGATGGAGTCGATCAGCACGAAGGTCGGATTCGGCGCCGCGCCGGTGAGCGGCTTCCAGAGGATCAGCGCAAACATAGACAGATAGATCACAACCGTGCAGAGCTTGCCATACCAGCCGGCGGAATACACGCTGTGCGTGCGGTGCAGCGCGACAAGACCCATGATGCCGATGGTGATTTCCTTGAGCAGCAGGGCTGCAAGCACCCACCAGTACTCCCGCATCAGGCAGAACAGGACGGCAATCTGCGTCAGCTTATCCGCGATGGGGTCGATCGCCTTGCCGAAGTCAGAGACGAGGTGGAAGGTGCGGGCGATCCAGCCGTCGATCACGTCGGTCGCGCCGGACAGCAGCAGAATGCCGAATGCCCACCAGTATTGATCCGTCTCAAAGAGATAGACGATCAGCGGGATCAGCACCAGCCGCAGAAAGCTCAGCATATTCGGCAGCGTAAAGATTCGATCTGTGTCTACATGCTGCGCCTGTTCGATCTGTTCACGTTCCTTCTCGCTCACGGGCGGCCTCACCTCGCTTCTTTTCCTCATCTGCGTTTCAGTATAACCCGCGATTATCAACTGAGTATCAACCGAAAATCAATTTTTGTTAAATTTCGGGACTTTTTCTTTTACAAACCATGCTCCGCTGTGATATACTGCAAGGTGGAGGGATGTGTATGTTCAAAATCCTGGTCGCCGAAGACGACAGCGAGCTTCGGCAGATGTTTTGCCGTGTTCTGAGCCGCAGCGGCTTTACCGCGATCGGCGTGCCGGACGGCGCGGCCGCGCTGGAGACGCTGGAGCATGAATACATCGACCTGATCGTTTCGGATATTATGATGCCGCGCGTGGACGGCTACGCCTTGGTGCGCAGTCTGCGCGAGGCGGGCAATACCGTTCCGGTCCTGATGATCACCGCGAAGGAGAGCTTTCAGGACATGCAGTCCGGCTTCCTTGCCGGAACGGACGACTACATGGTCAAGCCCGTCAACGTCAACGAAATGGTGCTGCGGATCAACGCCCTGCTGCGCCGCGCGCAGATCGTCGCCGAGCGCAGGCAGAGCATCGGCAGCACGACCTTTGAGATCGACTCGTTTTCCGTGCGGTGCGGCAGCTTTGAGGCCGTGCTGCCGCAGAAGGAATTTCTGCTGCTCTACAAGCTGATCTCCTCCCCCGGACACATCTTCACGCGCCAGCAGCTCATGGACGATATCTGGGGCATGGATTCGCAGACGGACAGCCATACCGTGGACGTGCACATCAATCGCCTGCGCGACCGTTTCCGGGACAATCCGGACTTTGAGATCGTAACGGTACGCGGCATCGGCTATAAGGCGGTGAAGCGTCGTGAATGAAAAAATGTCTCCGCGTATGCGGGCGTACTATTCGCTGATTGTCGTCATCATCGTCCTGTTTTCCGGCGCGATGGTCACGGGCGTGCTGTTCCTGCTCGACCAGTTGAACGTCAGCTATCAGCTCAGCTATATCACGCTGATCTCTATTTTTGTCGTGGCGGCGGTCGCCGGCGGCATGATGAGCTATTTTGTCGGACGGCGTATCCTTGCGCCGATGCGCAAGCTGAGCAAGGCGTCGACCGAGGTCGCCCGCGGCAATTTCTCCATTACCGTCAGCGATTCGAGCAAGCTTGAGGAGGTGCAGACCACCTTCCGCAATTTCAACGCCATGGTGAAGGAGCTTGACAGCATTTCCACGCTGAGCAACGACTTCGTCGCCAACGTCTCGCACGAATTCAAAACGCCGCTGACCGCCATCGAGGGCTACGCCATGCTGCTGCAGGATTCCTCCCTGAGCCCGCAGGAGCGCGGCGAATATCTGGACAAGATTCTGCTGAACATCCACCGTCTGACCACGCTGGTCGGCAGTATCCTGATGCTTTCAAAGATCGAGAGCAAGTCCATCTCCGAGCAGTACACCGCCTTCCGGCTGGACGAGCAGCTTCGGCAGGCAGTCGTCGCGCTGGAGCCGGAGTGGTCTGCGAAGAGCGTCAGCTTCGACGTCTCTCTGGACGAGGTCACGTTCCGCGGCTGTGAAAGCCTGCTGAACCATGTTTGGACGAATCTTCTGGGCAACGCGATCAAATTCAGTCCGGACGGCGGAGAGATTCAGATTCGTCTGCTCGATCAGAAGGAATGCGTCGTTGTTGCCGTCACAGATCACGGCTGCGGCATGACGCCCGAGGTACAGGCGCGCATCTTTGAGAAATTCTATCAGGCGGACAGCTCCCACAAGGCCGAAGGCAACGGACTGGGACTGTCGCTTGTCAAGCGGATCGTGGAGCTGTCCGACGGCGTGATCGAAGTCGGAAGCGCGCTCGGCGAGGGCTCAACCTTCCGCGTCATTCTTCCAAAATGCTAAGGAGGCTTTTATGCGAGTGTTAGAGCAATATCAGCCGCGCGAGGCGCTGCGGTACTTTGAAGAAATCTGCGCCATTCCGCACGGTTCGCGCGATACCAAGCGAATCTCGGACTACTGCGTCCGTTTTGCAAAAGCGCACGGTCTTGCCTTCGTGCAGGACGCGCACAACAACGTCGTGATCTATAAGCCCGCCTCGCAGGGCTATGAGGATCATCCGACCGTCATTCTGCAGGGGCACCTCGACATGGTCTGCGAAAAGGACGCGGGTTGCGACATCGACTTTTCCACGGACGGCCTGCGCCTGCGCTGCGACGGGAAGTATATCTTCGCCGAGGGCACGACGCTCGGCGGCGACGACGGCATTGCCGTCGCCTACGCGCTGGCGATCCTCGCGGCGGACGATCTGAAGCATCCGCCGCTCGAAGCGGTCTTTACCGTGGACGAGGAGATCGGCATGCTCGGCGCGGACGCGATGGATATGCGCGCGCTCAAGGGCCGCGTTCTGCTCAACTGCGACTCCGAGGACGAGGGCATTCTGACCGTGAGCTGTGCCGGCGGCGCGACCTCCGTGCTCAACCGCCCCGTTTTGCGCGAGAGGCACGCGGGCAGAATCTGGCGCATGGGCGTGAAAAACCTGACAGGCGGTCACAGCGGCGTAGAGATCAACAGCGGCAGAGCCAACGCAAGCAAGACGCTCGCCGCCACGCTCCAGACGCTTCCCGTTTGTCTGATCTCAATCGACGGCGGCAGCAAGGACAACGCGATCCCGCGCTCCTGCGAAGCGCTCGTCGTCGCGGACGACCCGCAAAGCGCCTTCTTTGCCCGCGCGGAGCAGGTAAAGGCGCTCCTGCCCGCAGGAGAGACCGCGGCGGAATTCTACTGCGAACCCGCTGCATGTGATCTTGCGCCGATGGATGAGGAAAGCAGCCGCGCCGTGCTCGCGCTTCTGAACGCGATCCCCAACGGCGTGCAGAAGATGAGCGAGGACATCCCCGGTCTGGTGCAGACCTCGCTGAACCTCGGCATTCTGAAAACGCAGGCGGATCACGTCACGCTGGCTTTCTCCGTCCGCAGCTCCGTCAACACAGAAAAGACCGCGCTGATCGAGAAGCTGAAAGCGGTCGGTCTTGCCCACGGCGCAAGCTACACGGAATCCGGCGCTTACCCCGCGTGGGAGTATCAGAAACACTCCCGGCTGCGCGACGTGATGGTTTCCGTTTTCCGCGAGCTCTACGGAAAAGAGCCGGTCGTGGAAGCCATCCACGCGGGACTGGAATGCGGCATCTTCTCCGACCGGCTGCCGGGACTGGACGCGGTGTCCTTCGGACCGCAGATGCACGACATCCACACCAGCCGCGAGCGGCTCGACCTTGCTTCCACGGAGCGCACCTGGAAGTACCTGATCGCCGTTCTGGAGAAGCTGTAACATGTTTTGAATCCGCCGCGCCTGCGCGGCGATACCTCACATAAAAAGGACAAAACCATGAAAGACACAAAATACTATCAGAAGCATAATCTCATTCGCATTTTTATCGGCTACTTCAAGCCGCACCGCAAGCTGTTCGCGCTGGACATGTTCTGCGCGCTGCTGGTAGCGGCGGTCGATCTCGCCTTCCCGCTGGTCACGCGCTGGTCGATCAACAATCTCCTGCCCGATCGGAAGTACCTGATCTTTTTCATCGTCATGGGCGGCATGGCGCTGGCGTATCTCATCCGCGCCCTGCTGTACTTCGTCATCACCTATTGGGGGCATACCTTCGGCATCCGCGTGGAGGCGGACATCCGCTCCGACCTGTTCCGCCACATGCAGACGCTCGGCTACGATTTTTACGACCGCAACCGCACCGGTCAGCTCATGAGCCGACTGACAAGCGACCTGTTCGACATCACGGAGCTGGCGCATCACGGACCGGAAGACCTGCTGATCTCGACGCTGACGATCATCGGCGCGCTGATCGTCATGTTCGTGATCGAGTGGCGGCTGGCGCTGGTCGTGTGCCTGATCCTGCCGATCCTGCTGATCAGCGTGATCACGCGGCGGCGTAAGATGAGCAGGGTCTCCAAGGGCGTTAAGGTCAAGACTGCCGCAATCAACGCGGAGATCGAGTCCTCCCTCTCCGGCATCCGCACCGCGAAGGCGTTTGCCAACGAGGAGGTCGAATTTGAAAAGTTCAACGAGGCGAATGACCGCTTCAAGGTCTCCAAGCGCGAATTTCACAAGGAGATGGGTATTTTCTTCAGCACGCAGGAATTCTTTATGTCCTTCCTCTCCGTCGCCGTGATCGCGGTCGGCGGCGCGCTGACGATGACGGGCGGCATTGAGATGGTCGACCTGCTGACCTTCAGCCTCTACATTACCACCTTTACCGGTCCCGTACGCAAGCTCGTCATGTTCTCGGAAATGTTCGCCAACGGCTTTGCCGGTCTCGGACGCTTTGCCGAGCTCATGCGCACCGAGCCGACCCTGCGCGACGCGCCGGATGCCGTCGATCTGACAAACGTGCGCGGGCAGATCGAGGTCGATCACGTTTCCTTCGCCTATGAGGACGAGCAGGACGTTCTGCTCGATACCTCGCTGGAGGTTTCGCCCGGCGAGACGATCGCGATTGTCGGCCCCTCCGGCGGCGGCAAGAGCACGCTCTGCCGTCTGATCCCGCGCTTTTACGACGTGAATGAGGGCAGCGTCCGCATTGACGGGCTGGATGTGCGCAAAATCACGCAGTCGTCTCTGCATCAGGCGATCGGCGTCGTGCAGCAGGACGTCTTCCTCTACGCGGACACGATCGGCAACAACATCCGCTACGGCAAGCCCGACGCGACCATGGAGGAAATCGCCGAGGCGGCGAAGCGGGCGGAAATTTACGACGACATCATGCAAATGCCGGACGGCTTCGACACCTACGTCGGCGAGCGCGGCACGCTCCTTTCCGGCGGGCAGAAGCAGCGCGTCTCCATCGCGCGGATTTTCCTGAAAAACCCGCCCATTTTGATCTTGGACGAGGCGACGAGCGCGCTCGACAGCGTAACGGAGGAAAAGATTCAGTCCGCGCTGGACGCGCTTGCCGTCGGCAGAACGACCCTCATCATCGCGCACCGCCTGTCCACCATCCGCAGCGCAACGCGCATTCTCGCCGTCGCGGACGGCAGAATCGTCGAGCAGGGCACCCACAGTGATCTGATGGCGAAGAACGGCCTGTACGCGGAGCTCTACCGCACGCAAAATCTGGGAGAAAAGAAAGAAACCTGAAAGGAGCAAAACGATGAAATTCTACCTTGGAAACGATTCTGATCCGCTGTTCGCGGTCTATGAGAAGGACGGCGTCTGCTATCCGGTCTTCGCCGAAAAATACGGCGCGGAGGGCTTTCCCTTCCGCGCGGGGCTCGAGGAGATCACCGACGCGAAAACCGTGGAGGCGCTGACCAAATACATGTACCCATACGAAGCGGGCAAGGTCGCCGTCTACATGGCAGGCCCCCTGTTCAACGAGGGCGACCGCTACACGAATCAGCGCAATTCCGACCGTCTGCGCGCCCTCGGCTATACCACCTTCCTGCCGCAGGAGGTCGTCATCACGAACGAAAGCACCGTCTTAGTCAAGGCGGCGTGCTTCTACATGGATCTCAAGGCGATCCGTCTGGCGGACGTTCTGGTCGTCAACTGCAACGGCATCGAGATCGACTCCGGCACCGCCGCGGAAATCGGTCTCGGCTACGGGCTGGGCAAGAAGCTTGTGCTCTACAAGAGCGACGTGCGGAATTACTACAATGAGACCTTCCGTCTGAACAACTTCGTCGGCGGTCTGGTCGATAACCGCGTTTACCGCACGATGGACGAGGTTATCGCCGCCCTGCAGGAAGGATAAAACCCCTGTTAGCTCCCTGTTTGTTAGTGGACATTGGTACACAGCGCAATCACTCAATCCTGTCATTCCGCCTGACGCAGTCGGGCGGGGAATCTGTCCGTCGCAGGTGCGGTACATGTACCGTATCACGGTGAAGCGTCCAACGACGACAGACACGGATTGCCGCGAAAGCGCAGCATCCTTACGGGTGCTGCGCTTTCGCGCAATGACGCGGTCGGGGCGCTTCGGCTCACAACGACAGATATGGTCGGCCGCGCTGTGGAACTCACAGCGCGGCTGTTTGAATCGTTTGACCTATTTGTTCTTCCTGCGAGAAACCAGTTTAAAATTCATGGAGACGATTGATCTCCGTGTCAACTGCTTCAAATAGTCTAAGCCCGCTGCAACCAATACATAAATCAGCAACGGTATGGCCAGCTTTTCGAAAATGAGAAGCCAAACATTCATTGAAGTCGCATTTACAAGGGCGCCCCAATATGCCCACTGCGCGAAAACCGCAAGAATGAGCATGGCTGCACAAGGGAAGACGATCTTTTCCGACGTGACCCAGAGAATCGAGAGCAGCCACGTATTTGCCGGGCTGCCTTGGTTGCGGCGGTGGAAGGCGCTCACAGAAACCCATAGGAGGAGCAGGAGGAGCGCAATTCTCAAAACATCCCAATCAATTTTCGCAGGCACATATTTTTGGACAAGCGCAAATCCGTCTTTGGTGATCAGTTCGAGGATGAAAGAGGTTAGGATAACACCCGTACCGTAGATGAAATACACCTTGACAAGCTTCACAGCTTTCGTCTCTACTCTGGCGGTATCCTTTTCCATGCTTTGCAGACGCTTTACGGCGTCAACTGTGTTGTAAATCAGCAAAGATTTCAAGACCGCGTCGATGATTGTGCTGAACGAAATTGCTTTGACCTCGTAGGATGCAAAAAACAACTTCCCTATCACACTGAAAAAAGGGACAGAAGAAATGATTTCCTCCGCGGCTTTGGGAATTGCCCGATTAATGGATTCGTCCGATACCGAATCAAAGCCCAGTCGGAATCCTATCCACAGCACAAAGGCAATCGAGACAGGGAGAACCACAAGCCAGAGCCAAAACATAAGCTTTCCAACGGTCTTTGCAAGGCTCTGCTTTGCAACTCCCCCCCGCGCGCTATTCTGATCCATCGAACGCTTAATCCTTCAGCGCATATCCTTTGGCGTCGAGCTTCTTGCCTTGGAACGTCAAAACGCCGTCATAGATAGACCAGCCGATGGAAGCGACAATCCCCACCACCAAGAGGCCTCCAATCAGCGTGAGCGCAAGTTTGATGATTCCCTTTGTCGTATAGCCAAGATAAAAATCTCCGATTCCCAGCCAGCCGATCAGCACATAAAGCAGACCTGCGGTAGTTTTTGCTTTATCGCCCACCTGCCCTGTTGCAGCGCCGGCTGAACCTTGCGAACCGCCGAGCGAACAGCCGCAGCTTACGCAAACCACCGCGTTGGGATTATGCTCTGCACCGCAGTGTTCACAGTATTTTTTCCCGGTATTCTTTGCATATCCGCATGCAAGGCAGATTGCAGCGCCGCCGTCCATTTCTTTTCCACAATTCGTGCAATACATAGCAACCTCCAAATAAAAATATACCAATTCGGGATATTTCGATTATACCATAATGGTATTATAGTGTCAATACTTTTTTGGTGGTAATTATGCGTCTAAAAGAGTTGCGGCTGCAGCGCGGTATTTCTCAAGTACGGCTGGCCATTGACCTGAATATGAACCAAAATACGATCAGCCGTTATGAAACCGGTCAGCGGGAGGCGGATTATAAAACCCTGATCCAGCTTGCGGACTATTTTCATGTTTCGATTGATTATCTGTTGGAGCGGACGGACGATCCGACGTTTCATCCCTGATAGTGCGGGCAGAGGTTGCTGCGTACCTCCTTTTGCGCGCAAAAAAACAGGAACAGCCGATGACTGTTCCTGTTTTACTTTGTATGAGATAGAATTACTTGATCTCTGCGGTAGCGCCGGCTTCCTTCAGATCGGCTGCGAGCTTCTCCGCGTCTTCCTTGGAGATGCCTTCCTTCAGGGTCTTCGGGCAGTTGTCGGCGATTTCCTTCGCTTCCTTCAGGCCGAGGCCGGTGGCAGCGCGGATAACCTTGATAACGTTCAGCTTGGAAGCGCCGCAGTCCTTCAGGATGACGTCGAATTCCGTCTTCTCTTCGACTTCGGCAGCGCCGCCGGCAGCGGGAGCGGCAACAGCGGCAGCAGCAGCGGAAACACCGAAGGTGTCTTCCAGAGCGTGTACGAGCTCAGCCAGTTCCAGAACGGAAAGGCCCTTAACTTCTTCGATCAGAGCAGCGATTTTTTCAGACATTGTAAAATCCTCCTAATGTAATGTTGATTGGTTGATTAGGCTTCCGCAGCTTCTGCGGGAGCGGGGCCTTCCTTCTGCTGGCGGATCTGGTCAATGACGAAAGCCAGAGAGGAAATGGGGGCCAGGAATGTGCCGAGCACCTGAGCGATGAGAGCATCCTTGCCGGGAAGCTCGCCGAAGCCCTGGAGCTGCTCGACGGACAGGACGGAACCTTCCACGAAGCCGCCCTTGATTTTCAGAACGTTCTTGTTCTTCTTGGCAAATTCGCAAACGATGCGAGCCGGAGCAATGGGGTCGCCGGTGGTGGTGGCGAGAGAAGTGGTGCCGTTGAGGAGCTCGTCAAACTGGTTGTAGCCGGCCTTGTTGGCGGCGAAACGAGTCAGCGTGTTCTTGACGACGGTGTATTCCACGCCAGCTTCACGGAACTTATTGCGAAGCTCGGTATCCTGCGCGACAGTGATGCCCTTGTAGTCGACGAAGACGGCAGCGGTGGAACCCTGCAGCTTATCGGCCAGCGCATCGACAATTGCCTTTTTGTTTTCGAGTACCTGCTTATTGGGCAATTTGTGTCACCTCCGAAAAAAATCCTCATGCCAAAAGACATGAGGACACAAAACAAGCGTATTTCGTGTAACCTCGGCAGGATTTACGGCTCACGCCACCTGCTGTCTTTGGCAACCTAAATTATTATAACAGAAAACGTCCGCTTGTCAAGCATTATTTTATATTTCTTTAAAATTTTCCTGTAGGTTGTACAATGATGTGTGACAGTAGATAGAAAAAGAATAGCGAATGGGAATGACCTGTGTTAAGGTTGAGTTGCTCACACCAAACCGAAAGGCA
>CAJOMA010000014.1 GCA_905235655.1 uncultured Oscillospiraceae bacterium
CTCGGTCAGCTTGGAAGCAACAATCGAATAAATGCTTTCCGGCGCGCCGACGAAAACCAGTCCCGCACCCGTCCGCACCGCCGCCGTTGCCGCGAGCGCGGGCGCACCGGTATAACCGACCGCGCCGCAGATGAGCAGCAGCTTGCCGTAATCGCCCTTGTGGGTATCTGCCGGACGTTCCGGAAGCCAGCGCGCGATCGTTTTCTCATTGACCGTGCGGTAATTCGCATGCAGATGAACCGTCGCCATAAGGCTCTCCCCTTTCTTCTGTTACTATTATAACCCGAATGGAAAAATAGTCAAATCTTTGCTTGCATATTCTGCATATCTGTGCTAAAATAGCGTCGCAATAGAAAGGCTATGATCGGGCCGTCGGCTGTTCGGCGCAGCTTCAGAGAGGACGCGGTTGCTGTAAGCGTCTGCTGTGAACAGTTCGGCTTTCTCCCGTGAGCTGACGCGCTGAAATGCAGAGGATAGGCGCGGACGGGTCGCTCCGTTATCAGTCAGAGCGCGCCGTGTCAGCGGCGAATTGCGGGTGGTACCGCGGAAGCATGTCTTTCGTCCCCAATCGGGCGGAGGGCATATTTTTTTAAATTTCCGAAAAGGAGAAATGATATGAGGGAGCAACTGGAAAAAATCAAAGCGTCAGCGCTTGCCGCCATTCAGAATGCGTCTGTTACGGACGCGCTGGAAGCGGTCCGCGTCGGCGTTCTCGGCAAAAAGGGCGAACTGACCGCCGTGCTCAAGCAGATGGGCAAGCTGTCCGCCGAGGAGCGTCCCGTCATGGGTCAGCTGGCGAACACCGTCCGCGCGGAATTGGAGAAAAAGCTCGAGGCGCGCAAGGCGGAGCTGGAAGCCGCCGCGCTCGAAGCGAAGCTGGAGGCGGAGGCGCTCGACGTCACCATTCCCGGCAAAGAAGTGGAGATGGGACATCAGCACCCGATGAACAAGGTGCTTCAGGAGGTCAAGGAAATCTTCATCGGCATGGGCTACACCATCGTGGACGGTCCCGAGGTCGAGGAAGCCGCCTATAATTTCACCCGTCTGAACATTGAGGAGGGTCATCCGTCGCGCGACCGCTCGGACACGTTCTATTTTGACGATGACGATAAGGTGCTGCTGCGCACGCAGACCAGTCCCATGCAGATTCGCGTGATGGAGCATCAGCAGCCGCCGATCCGCATTCTCGCTCCCGGCCGCGTCTTCCGCAAGGACGAGGCCGACGCGACCCATTCGCCGATGTTCCACCAGATCGAAGGTCTGGTCGTCGACGATGGCATCACGATGGGCGACCTCAAGGGCGCGCTGGAAACGCTGATCAAGCGGCTGTACGGCGAGGACGCCGTCTGCCGCTTCCGCCCGCACCACTTCCCGTTCACCGAGCCGAGCTGCGAGGTTGATATGCAGTGCTTCAAATGTAAGGGCAAGGGCGAGATCGACGGTCAGGTCTGCTCCACCTGTCACGGCGAGGGCTGGATCGAGCTGCTCGGCGCGGGCATGGTGCACCCGAAGGTGCTCGAGGGCTGCGGCATTGACAGCAAGAAGTATTCCGGCTTTGCCTTCGGCATCGGTCTGGAGCGCATGGCGATGGGCCGTCTGAAGCTGAACGATCTGCGTCTGATCTTCGACAACGACGTTCGCTTCTTATCCCAATTCTAAGGAGGTACGGCAATGAAACTGAACAGAAAATGGCTCAACGAAGAATTTGTTGACCTCTCGCATATTTCCGACAAGGAATTTGTCGATACCCTGACTGTCGCGGGTCAGAAGGTGGAGACCTACGAGCGCATGGACGCGGAGATCTCCAACGTCGTCGTCGGCAGAGTGCTGTCCATCGTGCGCCACGAAAACTCCGACCACATGTGGGTCTGTCAGGTCGACGTCGGTAAGGACGAGCCCGTGCAGATCGTCACCGGCGCGCAGAACGTCCATGAGGGCGATCTTGTCCCCGCCGCCCTGCACAATTCCCGTCTGGTCGGCGGCGTGCATATCACCAAGGGCAAGCTGCGCGGCGTGGAATCGAACGGCATGCTCTGCTCTCTCAAGGAACTCGGTCTGACGCTCAACGACTTCCCCTATGCCATCGAGGACGGCATCTGGATTCTGCAGGAGGACTGCAAGCCCGGCGACGATATCAACAAGATCATCGGCAACGATGACACCGTCGTGGATTTTGAGATCACGAACAACCGCCCGGACTGCTACAGCATCATCGGTCTGGCGAGAGAAGCGGCGGCAGCCTTCAATCTGCCGATGAAGCACCACGAGCCGGACGTCAAGGGCGGAGCGGAAGGCAACCTTCTTGACCTGATCGACGTCGAAGTCCCCGCGGACGATCTGTGCCGCCGCTACACGGCGCGCATGGTGCGCAACGTCAAGATCGCCCCGTCTCCCAAGTGGCTGCGCCAGCGTCTGCGCGCCAACGGCGTCCGCCCGATCAACAACATCGTCGATATCACGAACTACGTCATGCTCGAATACGGTCAGCCGATGCATGCCTTCGATTACCGCTATATCGGCTCGAAGAAAATCGTCGTGCGCAGAAGCGAGAAAGGCGAAACGCTGACCACACTGGACGGCGCGGTGCGCGCTCTTACGCCGGGCATGCTCGTCATCGCCGACGGCGAAAAGCCGATCGGTTTGGCAGGCGTGATGGGCGGCGAAAACAGCGAGATCGTCCCCGACACCGTCGACGTCGTGTTCGAATCGGCGAACTTCGACGGCACCTCCATCCGCCAGACCGCGCTTGCCCTCGGCATGCGCACGGAGTCGTCCGGCAAGTTTGAGAAGAACATCGACCCCCTGCTGACCGTTCCCGCGGTCAACCGCGCGTGCGAGCTCGTCGAGCTTTTGGGCGCGGGCGAGGTTATGGACGGCATGATCGACATCCTCAACGAGATCCCGCAGCCGCGCGAGCTGACCTTGGAGCCGGAGCGTATCAACGCCCTGCTCGGCACGGATATTTCCGAGGCGGATATGGTCGACTACCTGCGCCGTCTGGAAATTCCTGTCGAGGGCAGAACGATCCGTGTTCCCTCGTGGCGTCCCGACCTCGTGCAGACGGCGGACATCGCCGAGGAGGTCGGCAGACTCTTCGGCTACAATGAGATTCCCACGACCGCTTTCAAGGGCGTTGCCACCGAGGGCGGCTATACCGGCACGATGAAACAGGAAAATACCGTCGGCGCGCTCTGCCGCAGCCTCGGCTACAGCGAAATTCTGACCTATTCCTTCGTTTCTCCGTCGGTGTTCGACATGATCCGCCTTCCTGCCGACTCTCCCCTGCGCAACACGCTGAAAATCCAGAATCCGCTCGGCGAGGACGCCTCCATCATGCGCACCGTCGCGCTGCCGTCCATGCTGGCGATCCTTTCGCGCAACAACGCCTATCACAACAGCGCGTGCAAGCTCTACGAGATGGCGAAGGTCTACCTGCCGAAGGAGGGTCAGCTTCTGCCCGACGAGCCGCGCCATCTGCTGCTCGGCACCTACGGCGAGGGCGAGGACTTCTTCCGTCTCAAGGGTGAGATCGAAGCGATCTTTCAGGGTATGAACGTCAAGGGCGCGGCATATACTGCAATCAGGGATAATCCCTCGTATCATCCCGGACGCTGCGCACAGATCACCGTGAACGGCGTTCCGGTCGGTGTGTTCGGGCAGGTGCATCCGCTGGTTGCGAAGAACTACGACGTCAATGCGGAAATCTACGCCGCAGAGCTCGATTTTACCGCGCTGAGCGGCATGATTGCGCCCGAAGCGACGTACGTTCCCCTGCCCAAATATCCGTCTGTCAGTCGTGATATCGCCGTCGTCGCAGACGAAAAGCTGACGGTCGCGCAGTTGGAAACCTGTATTGCAAAGGCGGGCGGCAAGCTTCTGCGCGAGGTCAAGCTCTTTGACATCTACCGCGGCAAGGGCATCGACGCAGGCAAGAAGAGCGTCGCCTTCAGTCTGACGCTTCGCGCGGACGACCGCACGCTGACCGACACCGACTCCGACGGCGTGATTTCCGCCGTGCTTGCCGCTCTTGAGCGCGAATACGGCGCAAAACTGCGATAATTCATCGTTTTGTTACCAAAATGTTTCGGATTTTTGCTTTACAAGCGCGGAACAATAGAATATAATAAGTTGACTAAGATAAAGGAGGCGTGCGTTTTGGATCATAACACCATAAAATTTACGGTACCCGCTGACACCAATGACGAGATGAAGGAAATCCTTTCCCAAGTCTACCGTTCCCTGACCGAAAAGGGCTACAATCCGATCAATCAGATCGTGGGTTATATTCTCTCCGAGGATCCGACCTATATCACCAATCACAATAACGCTCGCAGCCTCATCTGCAAGCTCGACCGCGACGAGCTTCTTCAGGAGCTTGTCCGTCACTATCTGTTCGATTGATCATCATGCACGGGGCTTCCCATGAGCGGAAGCCCCGTTTCCGTTTCATTCTCCCAACATCCTGTTCCCCTGCGCCGGACCGACGGTAACGAATTTGAGATTTTGGTTGACATTTTTATCTCAACGTGTTACAATCTGGTTACATTTTACTGAGGAGGTTCCCATGGCCGAAAAAAAGGAAGTTCTGATGTACAAGGGTCATCCCCTGATGCGGAAGGACAATCTGATCTACTACGGCTCCATGGCGGATGAATACATCGTCATGCTGCAGGTACTTGAATCCACAAAAATGAACGATCTCGATCTTGCAACGAAGGTCTCCGTGCAGCTTCAGCGCACCGATCCGAATGCGAAGGCGCGCGACCGCGTTGTGAAAAAGAGCGAAAAAGACGGCTTCTACACCGCTTTGGATGTTGGCTGTGTGTGGCTGGAGCGTGCATTGAACGCAAAATAAAACCTGGAGTTTTGAATGAAACGGATTTTGCAATTTATCTTCGCGCTGGCAGTCTGTCTTATCCTTCTGCCGCTGTTTCGGCAGGAAGCCTCTGCCAGTGAGCTGAAAACGGCAATCGGCACAGTGCAGTCGAACGACGGTCTGCGTCTGCGCGAGAAGCCCGACAAGCTCTCTGCGACCATCACGATCGCGCAGGGCGGCGATACGGTCGTCATCCTCCGCAAGGTCGGCGACTGGTATCTTGTCAACTACAATCTATACATCGGCTACATGCACCAGAATTATCTGTTCGTCTCCGAGCGTCAGGACGTCGATCTCGGCGAAGGCGCGATCGACGCGGACCTTGTGCGTCTGCGCAGCGGTCCGAATGAGCGCAGCCCGCTGATCTATCAGTTGGAGCGCGACGAGCGCGTACATATCCTCGGCTTTGCTGACGGCTGGTATCGCGTCATGCAGGAGGAAACGACCGGCTATATCCGCAGCGACGAGATCGCTCTTTTGGAAAAGCCCGTTCATAACACGGACGGGGTCGCATGGGTCGTAGACGAAAACGATCCGACTGCCTACAGCCCCGCCGGCGAGCAGATCGCCGCATGCGCGAGGCAGTATCTCGGCTGCGCTTACGTCTACGGCGGCGAGTCCCCCTCCGGCTTCGACTGCTCCGGCTTCGTGCAGTACGTTTACGCGCAGCTCGGCTATACGATCAACCGCACCGCGACGGCGCAGCTTGCCGACGGCTACGATATCCCCTATGACAGCCTCCTGCCAGGCGATATCATTTACTTCGGCTACGGCAGCACCGCCACCCACGTCGGAATCTATCTCGGCAACGGAGATTTTATCCACGCGCAGAATTCCTCCACCGGCGTCGTCATCACCGCGCTGTCCGATCCGTGGTACGCAAGCCGTTTCCTGTGCGCCCACCGCATAGCAAGCTGATTGTCAAAAATTACCGCTTCTTGAACGAGGCGGTATTTTTTTGCGCTTCTGCACATAATACCTGCAGAATGATCACGGAGGTTTCTTATGGAATCAGCACATCGCGGCAAGCAGAGCTTTGTGTTCAGCCAAGCGCCCGCCATCCTCTCCTTTGCGTCCGTCGCAGGGAAAAAGGAAGCGGACGGGCCGCTCGGCAACACATTTGACAAGACCTCGAAGGATACGAAATTCGGGCAGAAAACATGGGAAAAAGCGGAGACGCAGATGCAGAAGAGCGTCATGGAGCTTGCCCTGCAAAAGGCGAAGCTGCGAGAGGATCAGCTCGACGCCGCCTTTGTCGGAGACCTGCTCAACCAGTGCGTCGGCTCGAGCTTCTGCATGCGCGACAGGGATATCCCGACTTTCGGACTGTACGGCGCCTGCTCCACCATGGCGGAGAGTCTGATGCTGGCGGCGATGAGCGTCAACGCGGGCTATTGCCGCAGAGCGTTAGCGCTCACCTCCTCTCACTTTGCCTCCTCGGAACGGCAATACCGCTTCCCGCTCGCCTACGGCGGTCAGCGAACCCCGACCGCTCAGTGGACGGTAACGGGCGCGGGCGCGGTCGTGGTCGGGCTGCGGGGCGACGGTCCTTTTCTTCTGAACGCAACGGTCGGCTCCATCATCGACGCGGGAATCAAGGATGCGGCAAATATGGGCGCGGCGATGGCGCCCGCAGCGTATGAGACGATTCGCGCCCATTTTGACGACCTCGGTACGTCGCCGGAGGACTATGATCTGATCGTGACAGGCGATCTCGGAAAGCTGGGCTATCAGATCGTCAAGGACCTCTTCGGCCGCGACGGGGTCAAGCTGGACGACCGCTATCAGGACTGCGGCGTCATGATCTTTGACTGCAAGCGGCAGGACGTCCACTGCGGCGGCAGCGGCTGCGGCTGCAGTGCAAGCGTCCTGTGCGGTCATTTGCTTGAAAAAATGCGGCAGCGGGAGATCGGCAGACTGCTTTTCTGCGGCACGGGCGCGCTGCTGTCACCCCTGACCACGCAGCAGGGCGAGTCCATTCCCGCCGTCTGCCACGCGGTCACGATATGCGCGGAAAGGAGCTGAAAGGATGGACTATGTATGGGCGTTTGTCATCGGCGGCGCGCTCTGCGTCGTCGGTCAGCTTCTGATTGATAAAACAAAGCTGACGCCGGCAAGGATTCTCGTTTCCTACGTCGTTGCAGGCGTATTTTTAGGCGCAATCGGGCTGTATCCGAAGCTTGTGGACTTCGCCGGCGCAGGCGCGAGCGTCCCGCTGACCGGCTTCGGCAACACGCTGGCGAAGGGTGTCCGCGAGGCGGTCACTAAGGACGGCTTTCTGGGAATATTTACCGGCGGACTCACGGCTGCAGCAGCGGGGATATGCGCCGCAGTGCTCTTCGGTCTGCTCGCAGGTCTGATTTTCAAGCCGAAGGATAAATAAGGCTTCGTCGGGTAAACTAACGGTACGGAGTCATCCGTAAATACAACAAGGGGGAAATTCTCATGGAAAACCGTAATCAGAACAAGAATCAGAACAGCAATCAGAACAGCAATCAGAACAACAACCAGATCAGCAACCAGAACAGCCGCCAGAGCAACCAGAGCAGCAATCAGAATCAAAGATAAGCAAAGCCGCGCAGTGCCGTCGCATATTGGCGGCACTGCGCATATTATCTGAATATTTCCGCTGCTACGCGGCAACGCTATACATGAGGTGATTGAGATGAGTAATGAGATACCGATGCTGAACTCCATACGCAAGACGACGCAGATGGGGTGTTACGGGATCAAGGCGGTGATGAATGAGACGGTCAACCGCAGGTTCCGCAGCGCGCTGCGCCAGCAATATGAGGAGTATGCAAAAATCTACGAGGAAGCGGATCAGCTTTTGCAGGATCGTTGCGGCAAGCCGAAGGACATCACGCCGATCGCCCGTTACGGCTCCGTGCTGTCCTCCAAGCTCCGCGTGCGAGCCGCCGTCGATCCGACCGCGAAGATCGCGGAGCTCATGCTGCAGGGCAATACCCGCGGCATGATCAAGAGCATGCACAACATCCGCACGATGGGGATGCTGGAGCCGAAGGTCTCGGGGCTTTCCAAACGGTTGCTGCAAACGGAGCAGGATAACATCAACCAAATGAAGCAGTATCTTTAAGGGTGCCGGTCGGCACCCTTTTATGCATCGCCGCATATACTGTTTTGAGGAGGTGTATTATGACCGGTATCGGATATTTGACCGTTCGCATTTCTACATCCGACGCGGAGCTTCCGATTCAGGACGCGACTGTAACCGTCACCCAGAATACGTCCGGCGGCGTCAAGCTGCTCGCCGTGCGGATCACGGACAGAAGCGGCGTTGTGCCGAACATTGCGATTATAACGCCGGCCCTGGATGAGAGCCTTTCCCCCGGCGGGCCGATCCCCTACGCAGTCGTGGACGTGACGGTGGACCGTCCCGGCTATGACCGGGCGCTGATCGAGAACGTTCAGCTTTTCCCCGGCATTCAGTCTCAGCAGGATATTTCGCTCGTGCCGCAGAGCAGAACGCCTGAGGTATTCAACATGACGGACGTCGTGGATATCACGGCGCAGGATCTGTAGCCATGGTCAGCATCGTACCCTACATACCGAGAACAATCGTCGTTCATCTGGGGCCGCCGGATTCCTACGCCGCAAACATCGAAGTCCCCTTCAGCGATTATGTGAAAAACGTCGCCTCCAGCGAGGTCTATCCCACATGGGACGAAAGCGCGCTGCGGGCGAACATCCTCGCAATCACATCCTTCGCGCTGAATCGGTTTTATACCGAGTTTTACCGCAGCCGCGGCTACAATTTCGACATCACGTCCGCCACCGAGATCGACCAGAAATTCATCTACGGCAGGAACTATTTCGACACGATCACCGAGCTTGCAGACAGTCTTTACACCAGTTATATCCGGCGCGTCGGCTTCATTGAGCCGCTGGCAGCGAAATTCTGCAACGGGACGACTGTCACCTGTGCGGGTTTGAGTCAGTGGGGCTCGCAGGACCTCGCACAGCAGGGCTTAAGCGCGACCCAGATATTGCGCAGATACTACGGGAACAACATCGAAATCGTCAGCAACGCGCCGGTGCGCGGCTATACGCCCTCCTACCCCGGCACGCCGCTGCGGATCGGCTCTCGCGGCGCAAAGGTGCTGCAGGCGCAGATCATTCTGAACCGGATCGGCAGAAATTATCCCGCGATCCCGCAGATTTTTCCTGAGGACGGCATCTTCGGCAGGCAGACAGAGGCGGCCGTACTGGCGCTGCAGCGAATCTTCAACCTGACGCCGGACGGCGTGATCGGCAGATCGACGTGGAATCAGATGGAGCAGCTATACGTCGCCGTTAACCGGCTCAACGAGCTGGAATCGCTGGGGCAGACCTATATTTCTTTCGATTGGAGTCCGCCGAACCGTCTGCAGTCGGGCAGCCGCGGTCAGCAGGTGCGGCAGCTTCAGTACATGCTGCAGGTGCTTTCGGACTATCTACCGACCGTGCCGAGGATCAGCATCGACGGCATTTTCGGACCGCAGACGCAGGCGGCAGTGAACGCGTATCAACGCTTTGCCGGTCTGACGCCGGACGGCATTGTCGGTCCTGCGACGTGGAATTCCATGCGCAACCGAGTCGCGGGCATTCTGGGCACGACGGAGTCCTCGTTCCTGCAATACCCCGGACGGCCGCTGCGGCTGAACGACCGCGACAATAACATCTGACAGGAGGCAGGTATGAATTCAGACATTCAGCAGGATTCTGTTCCGATCGGCGAATTGCAGGAGATGCTTCGCATGCTTGCGCCAAACAGCGGGCCGTTTGAGGAAGGCGTCTACGGAAGGCATACGCAGAAGGCTGTCGAGGATTTCCAGCGGACGCACGGCTTACGACCGACCGGCGTCACAGACAAGGAGACTTGGAACGCGCTGAAAAAAGCGTATGAAAATGAACGCATTGAGCGGCAGGCGGCAGCGCCGCTGGAGATCATCATGCAGCCGCATCAGGTCATGGAGAAGGGCTGCGACAACACGAACGTCTATCTGGTGCAGGCCATGATCAAGGCGCTTGACCGCTACATCCCCGAGCTTCCTGCGGTGGACGTCACCGGCAAACTGGACGCCAAGACGGAGCGCGCGATCAAATGGCTGCAGGCCTGCTGCGATCTGCCGCAGAGCGGCGAAATTGACAAAAACACATGGCGATTCCTCGCCCACGAATATCGCTCCATGGTCGGAGACGGAACAGGCGCCTTCCCCGTGCGGCAGGTAACGCCGACGCCGATCCCCAAACAGTAATCGAAGGGCGCGTTGAAAATAACGCGCCCTTCTGCAATGACTGATTATGTTTTATCCGCAACGAGCGCGCAGGCGCAGAAGCCCTCCTCCAACTGGAAGCAGTAGACCCGAACCGGCCCTTGCCCCGTCTTGAAATCCTCGATCACCCTTTGACCGCCGTGCAGCGCGATATCCGAAAAGGTGATCAGCCATTTCCGTTCGCCCCGCGGGAAAACGTCATAATAGGTGTGATTGACCAGACTTTCTCTGTCGATCTGCTCAAATTCCTCCATCGCCTTGTTGCAGTAACGGAACATGAAATCAATGCCGTGCCCGTCTATGCCGAAAACCAGCTCGATGATGCAGAACGGCAGCGGGAAATTGTCCATGATGGTAAAGCGGCTGACCAGCGGCGCCGTTGTCTGCGGCGTAGCCAGTCGGCGGTTGATCATCGTCTTGTTGCGTGAGTGTTCGCCCGGCGTGCGCACTCTGCCGCGGAAAACGCGGCCGTCGGTCATCGTGTAGCAGCCTCTGTCCACATTGACAACCTGCAGCTCGTTCACCGCGACGCCCTTGTTGACGCTCAGAATTCTCATGCCCTGCAAGCCTGCGATCACGGTTTTCAGCGGTGTAAAGGTGCGGACGCTGCGGCCGTCGGTCAGATAAACGACGGTTTTTCCTTCCTCGCGCACCAAATACAGGATTTCTTTCGGGATGATTTGATTTTTCCTGAAGAATTTATCTAATTGAATTGACATTTTGCACGCCTCGCGGTCGTTTTTTGTTTTATTGTATCACAAACTGTCGTTTATTTCAAACAATATTTTCATTCAAAGGAAAATCATGTTACATTCGATCAATCCGGTTAAGCAAAGCGCATAGATTCTCCTCCGAATATTCAATCTCCGCCGAATACTCCCGCGCGATCTCGATCAGCGCTTCGCGCCCGCCGCCTTCCGATGTCCAAATATCACCGATCAGCTTGCAGCTCAAAACGGCGAATATCGCTCTTCCCGCGAGGTCGCCGTCATAGACCGCGCCCGCTAAATGGCGGTAAAGGAAATAGACGCAGAGCTGTTCCTCCGCAACGGGATCGGGCGCGAAGGCAGAGCGCGCTCCGTTTCGCAGGGCGTCGAGCCGCCGCTCCCAGCGCGGGTCGAGCCGCTCCAGACCGGAAAGGAAGTCCGCCCACTGCGCGTTAGACAGCTTCGGCAGACTTCCCCGAACCGCGGCAAGGATCGCGTCGTAGCGCGCTTGGAGCGGCTTGCCGCGATCCTGCATCAGCGCGATCAGCTTCGCGCGCAGACGGAGGATTTCCTCTTCCTCCGGAAGAAGCGTTTCCTCTCCGGACGCAAGGAGGCGTGTCTTTCCCTCCCTTGTCAGGATCAGCCTCGCGGCCGCCTCGCAGCAAAGCCCGATGCCGAGCTCCGTCCGGTCGGAAAAGAAATTCCGAAAGCGGGGATGATCCGTGCAGATCTGGCACAGCCGCTCTTCACCCAGCGCAGGGATCAGCTCGCAGAGGTTCTTTGCGTTCAGGAAGGGACAGCTCTCATCCTCGCGCAGGCGAAAATGCGCCGTGCCGTCCGCGTCGATCTCAATTGCACAGCGCAGACGCTCGCCTGTTTCCCCCGGCAGTGCTTGATAGTACGCAAGCGTCGCCTCGTCAATATCAATTTCCCAGCCGCGGCAGCAGGTGTGCCTGCAATCGCCTGCGGTGCAGTGAAATTCGTCGTAATAATCCGGCCGTATCTCTTTCATTCTCTCACACAGACTGTTCTCATCAAATCAAGGTCATACGTGCGCAGAAAGCGGCTGAGCCGCAGGCCGTCCTTCCGACAGCGGCAGAAAATCTCCGCGCAGGCGTGCGCGTCGCTCGACGCCTGATGGTGATCGAGCCCGATGCCGAGATAGTCGCTGACGGTATTCAGCCTGTGGTTCATCAACTGCGGATAGCAGGCTCTCGCCATGCGGCAGGTATCGGCGTAGCGGACGCGCGGCTTCCAGGCGATCTCATAGGCGCGCAGGCATTTTGCCAGCACGCCCAGATCGAACGGCGCGTTGTGCGCCAGCAGGACGCCGCTCGACATCAGCGGCTCGATCAGCTCCCAAATCTGTGCAAAATTCGGCGCATCCTCGACAAGATACGGTGATATCCCCGTCAGTTGGACGTTGAAGCGGTCAAAATGCGTCTCCGGGTTGATCAGCGTGTCAAACTCGCGGACGATCTCGTTGTCCTCGATCACGGAAATGCCGATCGAACTCATGCGGTGGTTGAAGCTGTTCGGCGTTTCCACGTCGAAAGCGATAAATCTCTCTGTCATGCGCTCCACTCCTATCTACTGCATTATACCACAGCAGAGAGAAAAGCGAAAGCGCGAATTTACCGGTCGACCGCCGGATTGAGATAGTATACGTTCTTCTCGTTCAGCCGCTCGCGCAGCTTCTGAATCGCCTCGCCGAAGCGCTGGAAATGGACGACCTCCCGCTCGCGCAGGAATTTGATCACGTCGTTCACATCCGGATCGTCAGACAGGCGCAGGATATTGTCATAGGTGGTGCGCGCCTTCTGCTCCGCCGCGAGATCTTCTGTCAGATCGGTGATCGGGTCGCCCTTGACCTGCATGGTCGCCGCCGTCCACGGCGTGCCGGAGGCAAACTGCGGATAGACGCCCTGCGTGTGGTCGACAAAATACGCGGCAAAGCCGTCCGCGCGCTGCTGCTCCGGCGTGAGATTCTTCGTGAGCTGGTGGACGATCGCGCCGACGATCTCCAGATGTCCTAATTCCTCCGTGCCGATGTCGGTCAGCAGACCCTTCTGCTCCGCGTAAGGCATCGAAAACCGCTGCGACAGATACCGCAGCGATGCGCCGAGCTCCCCGTCTGGTCCACCGTATTGACTGATTATGATACTCGCGAGCTTCGGATTCGGTCTTGCGATCTTGACCGGATACTGCAGCTTCTTTTCATAGACAAACATACGCCCTTACGCCTCCTTCTGATTTGCTTCATATTCCCACGGCCACGGATCGCTCATCCAGTCGTAGGTCTCGCCCTCCGCCGCTGCTATCATCGTCAGCGGGCCGTATTGCGCCTCATAGACCGCCTTGCCCTCCTTGTGGAGTCTGGCGTAGGACTGAAACAGCTCAAATGCTTCCCGATCGTCCTTATGCGTATCCAGATAGAGCCCAAGCTCCGTGAGGGCAAAGCCCAACGCCTGCAGCTCATGCAGGGGCGTATCGTCGAGCGGGACGTCGTTGGTCATGCCCATGAACGGCAGATCGAGCCCCGGGAACAGCGTGCCGCGCACTACGCCGTTTTTGGCGGGATAGGTCGCGGGGTTATTCTGCTGATAAGGAACGTAGGGATTCGCCAGCGGCGCGCAGGCGGGCAGGATGCCAAAGCCGGGATCGCCCGTCTCCCTATTCTGCCGCCGCGCCATCTGCTGTGTTCTCATTTCCAAAGCAATTACCTCCTTCGGGGAATGCTCCCCTGTTCCAAGGTATGCCGTGGCGTTTCGGTCTGTTCCGACAAAAAAAGAAGCCTTCTCAATCGGAAGGCTTCCAGTTTGCAACAAGATCGCTGTGCGTTACGACAATATCGAGTTCTTTCAGCTCCTCTGGTGAGAAAAAACGCAGCTCGCCGGACTCCTTGCTCGGCTTCAAAGCAGGCGGGCGGTCGAGCTTTGCGCGAAACAGCACGATAATCATGCGCCAGACCGTGCCGTCGCGGTAGCTTGCGATGCGGTCGTCATCGACCACGCGGAGCTGTTCAAACGCCGTTTCCGGCAGGAAAATGCCGGTTTCCTCGCGGACTTCCCGCGCGATTCCCTGCGCGTAACGCTCCGCGTTGCGCAGTCTGCCGCCGATCAGTCCCCACTGCCCGCAGTCCCAACGGCGCTCCAGCAGGAGTTTTCCGTCGTACTCGAGCAGGACGTTCGTGCCGATGTGCGTCGGGCTGTTCGGCTTCGGCGCGTTCGGATCGTTCCGATAATACGTTCCGACTGACATGCAATTCCTCCGTTTCTATAGAATATCGCGGAGCTTTTGCACCTGTTCCTTCGTCGTCGCCCAACTTGTAACGAGGCGGATGACGGTGTGGGTTTCGTCGAACTTTTCCCAAAAGCTGTAGGCAACTTGCGAAGAAATGCGTTTTAGGTCGTCGTCCGGCACGATCAGGAATTGTTGATTGGTCGGCGTTTCCTTCCAGACGCGGCAGCCCTTTTCGCGGTAGATTTCTTTCATTTCCTCCGCGCGGTCGATCGCGTTCTTTGCGATTTTGAAATAGAGATCATCCGTGAAGAGCGCGTCGAACTGCAGACCCAGCACACGCCCCTTTGCCAGCAGCGCGCCGTGTTGTTTCGCTCGTGTCAGGAAATGCCTCGGCATATTTCCGCGCGGGAACACGACCGCTTCGCCGCACAGCGCGCCGAGCTTCGTGCCGCCGATATAGAACACGTCGCATAGCTGCGCAAGCACCGGCAGGGTCAGATCGCAGGCGCGGCTCATCAGTCCGTAACCGAGGCGCGCCCCGTCGATGAACAACGGCAAATCGTATTTGCGGCAGACTGCATGCAATTCTGTCAACTCCGCCTTGCTGTAAAGGGTGCCGAGCTCGGTCGGGAAGGAAAGATAGACCATGCCGGGGCATACCATGTGTTCATGGCTGTCATCGCCGAAAAAGCGTTCCATCATCGCTTTCAGATCAGCCGCGCAGAGCTTACCGTCGTGTGACGGCAGCTCCAGCACCTTATGCCCCGAAAATTCGATCGCGCCGGCTTCGTGGAGGGCGATATGCGCCGTCTGCGCGGCGATTGCGCCCTCGTAACGCTGCAAAAGCGCGTCGATTACGACCTGATTGGTCTGCGTGCCGCCGGTCAGAAAGAAAACCTCTGCATTCGGGCAGTCGCAGGCAATCTTGATCTTTTCCTTTGCCGCCGCGCAGTAGTCGTCCAAGCCGTAGCCCGTCTGCGGCTCCAAATTTGTTTCCGTCAGCCGCTGCAGGAGCATCGGATGCGCGCCGACGTTATAATCATTTTCAAAAGACAGCATGCGTTTTCCTCCCTTGCAGGAATTATATGGGAATATTATATCCTGCCCGCCGCAATTGCACAAGTATAGATTTGCAAAAATCTACAGTCTTGTCATTGCGAGGCGCAAAGCGCCGTGGCAATCTGTCCGTCGCAAGTTTGGCGCTTGCATTGTACTACGTGGAAGTGCTGGGGATCGGAATACGCGAAACGTTAATCGCTTCGTATCACGGAAAAGCGTCCTGCGTCGATACGCACAGATTGCCACGGTTTGCTCCGCAAACCTCGCAATGACAGGATCGCCGTTCCGCTGACAATCTGGATGCCCACGAAAAATGCACCGCAGTGCTGCGGTGCATTTTTCAGAAAACATTTTTGATTCATACGTTCGGGTGATTGACGATACCGATGAAGAGCGGCAGGCCGTCCGTGCCGGTGATTGCAAAGATAAAGGGGCGGTCGAGGATGAAGTCCGCTTCATCCTCGGGCGGCATGGCAGCAGTGGCTTCGACCATAACGATCGTGTATGCCGCTGCCTTGCAGCCCTCCTCGTCGGTTACGACCCTTGCACCGTGGAGCACCTTTTCAACGAAAAAGCCCTTCGGGTTCAGCGCAAGCGGAGAGAAGTCCGCCTTTTCCGGGTCAAAGACGTCGGTCACGCCGAGGTCCTGCAGTATAAGCGATGCGTTGATCTGCGCTTCAATATCAAACTTCACGATCTGCTTGTTCACGGTCAGATACTTCTGATTCTCCCATGCGCCGTTAGAAAGCAGGAAGGACAACGTCTGCGGATCGTTCAGCAACTCTTCCGGCGTCACGCCCTCGTCCGGCAGGAGAAACCACATTCTGCCGCCGCTCTCAAACGTCTGTCCGATCGCAGAGAAATGATCCGCCCAATAGTAGTTGCCCGGCTCGCTCTGATACATCATCCGGCATGGCTCGTCGCCGTCGAGCGCGTGGAACACGCCGTCCTTCGTATTAGATTTAGAGAAGCCGTAATCCCATTTTGCATGGAAACAGAGGGTGGAAACCAGCGCCGCCACGGTATCGGGGTCCAGCTTCAGCTCGTCGATTTGATTCTTCAGCAAATTATCGGTCTGCTCGTTCATCCAGTTGTGCAGAAGCTGATCCATCTGCTCCGAGCCCATTGCGCCGTAATAGGAAGAGGCGAAATACTTCTGTGCAAGCAGATCGAGCGTCTCCTGTCGGAATATCACATTCTCGTTGAGCCAGAGGGAGTTTGCAAAGAGCGTTTTTGCCATACCGTCGTCGCGGTAGTTCGCGTTCCAGATCGCGTTGACGCGGGTGCGAAGCGTGTCCATGTCCGAAACGCCCATCAGATCAAGAATCTGCGCTCTGCCCTCTCCATCCGCCGTTTCTGCGAGCATAGCGAGAGCCATGTAAATATTGATCGGGGAATAGAGTGCGTTTTCGCCCTCCGCGCCGCCGAGGAACTTAGGGAGGGTCGCCTTGATAAAGCCTCTCAGCTCCTGTACGTCGTAATCGTCGCGGTATTGCGTCTGCTCGCGCAGAGAAAGCGTCCATTGCGTCAGCGCGTCGTCGTCACCCATGCCAAACGTGTTCGGATCGTTTCCGCTGTCCGCCATATACGGGTACTTGACCATCTCCGGGTACTGCGCCAGCGCGAGGGTGTGCGCGTCGATCACCTGCGGATCGAGCGGCGGTTCCTGAACGGGCGGTGCTTCCGTCGTCCCGACAGGTTCAGTCGGCGACGCGAGCGTCTGCGTCCCGGTCGCGTCGGGTGAGCCGACCGCCGGATTCGCGCAGGCGCAGAATAACACAGCGACCGCCAGCACAGCGGCGATCATGCCGATCGTTTTTTTATTGTCCATTTTTCATGCTCCTTTCGGTATTCTCACCTGTTTGACGCATAATAAAGCAAAAAGTTTCATGCTGCGGCGAAAAAAATCGTCACAGCATGATAATTACGTTATTTCTGCAAGGCGGTTGTTGAGCTTGCTGTAGATGCGCCGCACAAACCACGGCTCGGTGGAGGCGTTCAGCGCTTCTTCCGGCGTGAACCACTTGACCCCTGAGTTTTCGTCTTCGCAGATACGGAGCGGCTCGGTATCGTCCGCCTCCAGAAGATAGGTCACGTTCAGGTGCAGGTGGCTCGACACGTATTCCCCGCGCTTTTCATGACCGTCCACGGTCAGGCATTCCAGAGAGGCGATCTTCCCGTCGATCGGTCTGACGTTCGAAATACCCGTTTCCTCGCGGCATTCCTTCATGGCGACCAGCAACAAATCGCGCTCGCCGTCCGCGTGTCCGCCGCACCACGCCCACGAATCGTATATCTTATGATAGACCATTAGGACTTTCGTTCTGTCCGGATTCGTCACCCACGCCGACGCGGTGAAATGCGCGACCGGATCAGCACGCGAGAACACGTCGTCATGGCTGTCAATATAGGAGAGGATCAGCGCTTTATCCCGCGCCTCCTGCGCGTTGCACGGCTGATACGCCGCAATATCTTCCCGAATCGCCATCGGATCGCCTCCTGCTCGAAATTTGATCCCATTATAGTCCAAAACCGCTGAAAACGCAAGGTTATTATCATTTTTCCTTGACATTGGGTATTTATTGGAATATGATATGAATTAGCCAAAATCTAAGGAGGACGCAGTATGGCAAAAACCTTAAAGGATATTTTGAAGCTCTGCGAAGAAAAGCAGATTCGTATCGTTGATTTCAAAATGACGGACATCGACGGCAGATGGCGTCACCTGAGCATCCCCGTTGAGCGTCTCAACGAAGACACCATGACCTACGGCATCGGCTTTGACGGCTCCAACTATGGCTACGCGCCTGTGGAGAGCAGCGATATGGTCTTCGTGCCCGATCTGGACAGCGCAGTCGTGGATAACTTCGCGCGCATCCCCACCCTCTCAATGATCGGCGACGTCATGGTCATCGACCGTCCGGCGAACCGTCCGTTCGACCAGTATCCGAGAAACGTCGCAAAGCGCGCCATCGCCTATATGCAGGAGAAGGACATCGCCGATCAGATGATCGTCGGTCCGGAGTATGAATTCTATGTCTTTGACGGCGTGCATTTCGACACGCAGCCCGAGAACACCGGCTACTGCATCGACGCAAGACAGGCCGAGTGGAACGGCGCGGAAGACGACAACAACAACGGCTATATCATCCAGCACAAGGCCGGCTACCATGCCTGCCTGCCGCAGGACATCAATAACGACCTGCGCAGCAAGATCTGCCTGATGCTCGAAGATTGGGGCGTGAAGGTCAAGTATCATCATCACGAGGTCGGCGGCTGCGGTCAGCTCGAGGTCGAGGTCGAGCTCGGCGACATGGTCGCTCTCGCGGACGGCACGATGACCGCGAAGTACGTCATCAAGAACGCCGCTGCCGAGGAAGGCAGAACGGCGACCTTCATGCCGAAGCCCGTCGCCGGCGAGGCCGGCAGCGGCATGCATGTGCACATGCAGCTGTTCAAGAACGGTGAGCCGCTGTTCTACGACGAGAAGGGTTATGCCCAGCTCAGCGAAACCGCGATGCACTTCATCGGCGGTTTGCTGACGCACGCGGCTTCCATCTGCGCGATCACCAACCCCTCCACCAACTCCTACAAGCGTCTGATCCCCGGCTACGAAGCTCCGGTCACCATCGGCTACGCCATGGCGAACCGCAGCGCGGTCATCCGCATTCCCGCTTACGCCAAGGCGCCGAAGAACAAGCGCTTTGAGCTGCGCAACCCGGACGCGACCTGCAACCCGTACTACGCCTACGCAGCGATCCTGATGGCTGGTTTGGATGGCATTGAGAAGAAGATCGACCCGCATGCACAGGGCTGGGGACCGTACGACTGCAACCTGTTCGATCTTCCCGAAGAAGAGAAGGCAAAGCTCGGCGGTCTGCCCAAGACCCTCGACGAAGCGCTGGACGCTTTGGAGAAGGATCACGACTACCTGACCAAGGGCGGCGTGTTCCCGGAGCGTCTGATCGAGATCATGATCGAAAAGCGCCGCAAGGAAGCCGGGAAGATTTCCCGCATCCCCCACCCGGCGGAATTTGCCATGTACTACGATCTGTAATGCATACGAAAAACGGCTGTTGTCCATCGACAACAGCCGTTTTTTCATCTGTTCAATATTCTTGCCGGGAGCGGGCGGTGGACTTTCATCGCGCCCTTCGGGCAGAACTCCTGGCAGCAGAAGCAGCGGATGCACTTCTGATAGTCCACATGCGCCTTCTTCTCCTGTATGGCGATTGCCTTCGCGGGGCACATATTCGCGCACAGACCGCAGCCGACGCATTCCGTCTTTTTGAGCTTCGGAGAAGACCGCAGCGCTTTCTTTGCGATCTTGCCGAAGAGCTCGCCCGCTTTCCCGGGAAATACCGTTTCAAAGTGCATACCCCTGCCGCGCTCAATGCGCTCGAAATCGGGAATTACGAAATCGTCCGCATTGCCAAACGTTTCGACCTCCTCCGCGTTCTCCGTCACGAGACCGTAATTCGCAGCGGCGCGAAGGGTCGGCACGACCATTGGATCGAGCCCGATCAGCTTGGCGCAGATCATGTCGAGCTTGTGGCAGTTCGTGCCCGCAAGCAGCGCGCCCATTTTGCGCGGCGTGCCGGCGGTCGGACCGTTGCCCTCCATGGCAAGCACCGCGTCGACAATGTAGTAATGCGGCTTGAAATAGTCGTTCAGATCAATCAGCATCCCCGCGAAATCCAGCGGCTCCGGAAAACGGAAATGGTATTCCGGCTTCATCGTTCCCGGGATCACGCCAAACATGTTCTTTGTCGCCGCCGACAGGCACATCATGCCATGGCTTTTCAGCTTGCAGAAGCTGATGATTGCGTCCGCCTCGTCCAGCCACGCGGTATAGGTGAAGGTCTTTGCAGAATGTGCCTCGGGGTAGACCGCGCTTTTCTGCTCAAAATTGTGATTGAGCGCGCCGCCCGCCTCCTCCACGGCGTGCAGACCGGTGGCAGAATAGACGCGGTTGAGGACGGCTGCGTTAAACAGATTTCCCGGGCTGTCGCCTACGACGACCTTCGCGCCGCGCTGAACCAACTGCTCCGTCAGCGCGGCAAGGAGCGCCGGATGCGTCGTCGCCGCCGTTTCCGGCTTCATCGCCGCGACGAGATTCGCCTTGATTGCGATCTTCATCCCCGGGCGCACCCAGTTAAGCCCGCCGAACGGCGCAAGCGCCTCCTCCAGTGCCAGCAAACAACGCTCTCTTTGATAGTCCTCACAACGGACGATTGAAACCTCCGGCATTCCCTCACCTCCTTTTTTCATATCATACCACACTTTATTCAAAAGTCAAATGTGCAGATGTCCTGTTTTCCGTGCAGATTGCTCAAAAAAGCTGTCTAAGATTTGGCGATTTCGGCAAGGGAAAAACCGTTGCATTTTCTCGGGAATAACAATATAATTATAGTGTAATTGAAGATTGATAGCTGTAACGAAGTGCTGCGCGCACGGGCTGACACTATCACTCAGGGGTTACTTGAGTGGAGATGCGGAAGGGTTCCGTGTCCCCATTTTTTGTTTCTGCGGATTATTATACAGGAGGTCATTCTATGTACATTCTTGCAAACGGCAAACTCATTACGAGAAGCGAGACGCTCCCCTTCCTGCCCGACGGCGGCGTCGTCATTGACGGCACAAAGATCAAGGAAGTCGGCAAGACCGCCGACCTGAAGGCAAAATATCCCGACGCGGAATTCATCGACGCAAAGGGCGGCGTGATCATGCCCGCGCTCATCAATGCGCACACGCACATCTATTCTGCGCTGGCGCGCGGTCTTTCCATCAAGAGCAACAACGCTGACAACTTCTATGACGTTTTGGACAAGCAGTGGTGGGCGATTGACCGCAAACTGTATTTGAGCGGCACGAGAGCCTCCGCGGACGCCCTGTACATCGACTGCATCAAGCAGGGCGTCACGACCATTTTCGACCACCACGCCTCCTACGGCGAAATCCCCGGCAGCCTTCATGAGATCGCGGAGTCCGCGAAGAAGTTCGGCATCCGTTCCTGCCTGTGCTATGAGGTCTCCGACCGTGACGGCGAGGAAAAGTGCCTGCAGGGCATCAAGGAAAACGCCGATTTCATCTCCGAATGCGCCGCGCGCAAGGACCCGATGCTCGCCGCCATGTTCGGCGGTCACGCGCTGTTCACGATTTCCGACAAGACCTTTGAGCGCATGGTCGAAGCGAACAACGGTCGTACCGGCTACCACATCCACGTCTCCGAGGGCTGGAACGACGTCTACGACTCCATCCAGAACTACGGCTGCCGTCCGGTCGAGCGTCTTTACAAGCACGGTATTCTCGGCGAAAAGACCATCCTCGGTCACTGCATCCATGTCACGGATAAGGAGATCGACCTGATTCGCAAGACCAATACCATGGTCGTCAACAACCCCGAGTCCAACATGGGCAACGCCGTCGGCACCTGTCCCGTCCTGCCGCTGTACAAAAACGGCATCCTGCTCGGTCTGGGCACCGACGCCTACACCAACGACATGCTCGAATCCATCAAGGTCGCGTTGTGCGCGCAGCGTCAGAACGCAGAGCTGCCGAATGTCGGCTGGTGCGAGGTCACGGACATGCTCTTCAAGAACAATGCGAAGATCGGCGCGAAGTACTTCCCCGACAAGCTCGGCGTTCTGGAGCCCGGCGCAGCCGCCGACGTGATCGTTATGGACTACAAGCCGTTCACCCCGTTCTCGAGCGCCAACATCGATGGTCACATGATCTTCGGCATGACCGGCAGACAGTGCCAGACTACGATCGCAAACGGCAAGCTGCTGATGAAGGATCGCGAGCTGATCGGCATTGACGAGGAAGCAGAAAACGCCCACATCCTCGAGGAAGCCAAGAAGCTCTGGGGCGATTTGAACGAGTGCAAGTACGACCAATTCGGCGAGATCTAATCGGTGAATCTTCTTTATGAATCGTATTGATAATCGTAAAAAAGCCGCAAAATGGATTCTGCTGATCCTGCTTGTCTACTGTCTGGTCATCACGGTACTGACCTATCTGCTGCCGGTTAATCACACCCTTGCATTTCTCTCTCCGTTTACCGTCCTTGCGGTCTATTTGGAGCAATGGGCGGAGGAATCGACGGCAATCCTTATCATTTCCCGTGTGATCGTCTGGCTGCTGGCGGTACTGCCTTTGATCGGTTGGCTGCTCCTTAGCAAGTCCGTTGCCTTCGGCAAGCCGCTGATCATCGTGCCGTACTGTCTGCTGCTTGCCATGAATATATGGATCACTCTGAGTCATCTGATCACCGGTCTCGGCATCAAAAACTCAGTAAATATGGGCCCCACCCTGCAATATGTCAGTATTACCCTGCGGCTGTTCGCTGTCAGCCTCGTGATCAGCGTCGCAGTTCTGGCTGCCACCTGCATTTGGCAGCCGAAAAGAAATTAACGGAGGAATCAACTATGTCTGAAAGAATGTATCCCATTCCCTTCAAATCCCTGATGAAGTGGATCGTCACCGAATACGCCCGCGAAGGCGAGATTTTCGGCATCCATGCGCCCTATCTTGCAAAGGGCAAGACTCTGCCGATCTTCGGCGAGAAGATCGAGACCCCGTTCGGTCCCGCCGCGGGTCCGAACAGCCAGCTCGCGCAGAATATCATCGCCTCCTACATGGCGGGCGCGCGCTTCTTTGAGGTCAAGACCGTGCAGAAGATGGACGGTGAAGACCTCGCCCGCTGCGTGCCGCGTCCCTGCATTCTCGCGGACGACGAGGGCTATAATCAGGAGTGGTCCACGGAGCTGACCGTCCCGCAGGCGCAGGACGAGTACATCAAGGCTTGGTGCGCGCTGAAGGTGCTATCCAAGGTCTACGGCTTCGGCGATCCCGACGGCTTCGTCTTCAACATGTCCGTTGGCTACGACCTCGAAGGCATCAAGGGCGAGAAAGTCAACACCTATATCGAGAACATGAAGGACGCCTCTGCCACGCCGCAGTTTGCCGAGTGCAAGGAAGTCCTGAAGGAGTTCTTCCCGGAGGAAGTGGAGCTGATCGACGGCATTTCCCCGCGTATTTCCCGCTCCATTACCCTCTCCACCCTGCACGGCTGCCCACCCGATGAGATCGAGCGCATTGCGACCTACCTCATCAGCGAGAAGAAGGTCAATACCTTCGTCAAATGCAACCCGACCATCCTCGGCTACAAGACCGCCCGCGGCATTCTCGACTCCATGGGCTACGACTACATTGTCTTCGACGAGCACCACTTCAACGAAGATCTCCAGTGGGCGGACGCCGTTCCGATGTTCGAGCGTCTGCAGGCGCTGGCGGACAAGACCGGCGTGGAATTCGGTCTGAAGCTGTCCAACACCTTCCCCGTCGACACCACGCGCGGCGAGCTGCCCGGCAGCGAAATGTACATGTCCGGCCGCAGCCTCTTCCCGCTGACGATCGAGATGTGCAACCGCATTTCCAAACAGTTCAAAGGCAAGATGCGTCTGTCCTTCGCGGGCGGGGCGGAGTTCTTCAACTGCGACAAGCTCTTTGCGGCAGGCATCTGGCCGATCACCGTCGCGACGACCATCCTCAAGCCCGGCGGGTACAACCGTCTGAAGCAGATGTGCGAGAAGGTCGAAAACATGCCCTTCAAGGCGTTCTCCGGCACCGATTCCGCCGCAATTGAGACGCTGAGCATCGACAGCCATACGAACTACCACCATCTCAAGCCCATCAAGCCGATCCCCGCGCGCAAGAATGAGGAGCGCGTGCCCTGGATGGACTGCTTCATGGCTCCCTGCAAGGGCGGCTGCCCCATCGCGCAGGATATTCCCGAATACATCGAACTGTGCAGAAAGGGTCTGTACGGACCGGCGCTCAAGCTCATCACGGAGAAGAACGCACTGCCGTTTATCACCGGCACGATCTGCGCGCACCGCTGCCAGAACAAGTGCACCCGCAACTTCTACGACGAATCCGTGCAGATCCGCGACACCAAGCTCTTAGCGGCGCAGCACGGCTACGGCGCGCTGATGGCGTCCATTGAGAAACCCGCCAAGGTCGAGGGCAAAAAGGTCGCTATCGTCGGCGGCGGTCCGACCGGTATCGCCGCGGCATACTTCCTCGGCAGAGCCGGCGTGGAAACCACGATCTTTGAGCGCGAGAACAGCCTCGGCGGCGTTCCCCGCCACGTCATCCCCGCCTTCCGTATCACGGATGAAGCGATCGACAAGGACGTCGCCCTGATGCAGAAGTACGACGTCGAGGTCAAGCTCGGCGCGCCCGCTCCCTCCGTTAAGGAGCTCAAGGCGATGGGCTACACCCATATCCTCATGGCAGCCGGCGCATGGAAAGCCGGTCAGTTGGATATCGAAGGCAACGTTGTCGGCGTTATCGGCTGGATGAAGGACATGAAGAAGGAAGTCAAGCCCTGCCTGTCCGGTTCCGTTGTCGTGGTCGGCGCGGGCAACACCGCGATGGACGCCGCCCGCGTCGCCAAGCGCATGGGCGCGGATTCCACCATTGTCTACCGCCGCACGAAGAAATACATGCCCGCCGACGAGCACGAGCTAAAGCTCGCCATCGAAGACGGCGTGAAGTTTGTCGAGCTCGCCGCGCCAGTCAAGCAGGCGGACGGCAAGCTGACGCTGGAGAAGATGGTTCTCGGTGAGCCGGACGCCTCCGGCCGCCGCTCCCCCGTTCCCACCGGCGAACTCTTCGAGATTCCCTGTGATCTCGTCGTCTCCGCGGTCGGTGAAAAGGTCGACGCAGAGCTCATGGCAGCCAACGGCATCGAGATGGGCCGCAAGGGTCCGGACTTCCAGACCAATATCGAAGGCGTCTATGCCGCAGGCGACTGCCACCGCGGCCCTGCAACCGTGGTCGAGGGCATTGCCGACGCCGCGAAGTTCGCCGAGATCGTGATCGGCGCAAAGCACGAGTACGAGATACCCGATCAGGCATACGTCACCAAGGCGGACGCCATCAAGAAGAAGGGCGTTCTCAGAATGAGCAAGGACGCCTGCTGCGGCGAAGGCAGCCGCTGCTTGGATTGCAACACTGTCTGCGAAAACTGCGCAGACTCCTGCCCGAACCGTGCGAACGTCGTCGTCAAGCTGGCGGACGGCAGACATGAAATCCTGCATATCGACAAGATGTGCAACGAGTGCGGCAACTGCACGCACTTCTGCCCGTACGCCTCCGAGCCGTGCCACGACAAGTTCACGCTGTTCCAGACGGAAAAGGACATGGACGATTCTACGAACTTCGGCTTCCTCTTCCGCGAGGACGGCAAGGTCCGCGTCCGTCTGGCGACGGAGATGATCGTCGACCTCGACCAGCCGAACGACCTGCCCAAGGACATCGAGCTGTTCATCCTCACCGTCCGCAGCAAGTACAGCTACCTGTACAAGTAATCCCAAACCGCACATGCGGCGCCCGTTACGGGCGCCGCTTTTTGATCTGTCCGTTGCTTACATCATTGCGAGCCTGCGTCAGCAGGCGTGGCAATCCGTCCGTGGCAGTTTTGTATCTGTAACGAATCACGGAAAGAAGCTCCGTGATTGCATGCACAAAGCGGCACGTTTTTCGTATCACGAGGAGATGCCCCACATCGGGACGCACAGATTGCCACGACCTCCTTCTCGATCTCGCAATGACAAGCTTGTTTCTGCTTTCTTCTATTGTGAATTGTTTGCTTTGCCCTTTTTGAACGTATCTTTTTGAAAAAGCGGAACTCTATCAGGATTCTATCGTCTAATGCTCAGATACAAATCCAAATCGGAGGGACTGCAATGAAAAAGCTACTTGCTGTTGTATTGTTTTTTGCGCTCATATTCTCGTTTGCAGCGTGTAAAAAGGACGCTGCATACGGAAAAGAAACAGAACTGCAAAACGCGCTCAAGGACTATTCGCAAGTGATCGAGCAGGAGCTGCCGGATGATCTGCGCTTAAAGGTATATTATTTGGATACAAGCATTCTTACGCGCGCTCCGTTGACAGTGGACAATTTGATCCACTTCTCTGGAGTAAACGAGATCGTCATTGACTGCGAGCATTTGAAAGAGCACACAGATCTGCTCCGTCAGATCAACACTGATCGTCTGACTCCGGTTGCGGAACCATCGAATTTGCATGCGCGACTGTGTTATATCTTTGAAACTGACAGTGCAGGAGAGCTATTGGTCGTTGCGTTCGGCGGCGAGAACAGCAGCGTTTTCGTGAATGGCGTCGAGGTCGCGTTTGACGATATCTTTTGTGACGTCATAAAGCCGTTCGTATCAGAAGATGTAATGAATGACTTGGAATATATTTATAACGAAAAAATCAAGTTAAATGACACGCCGGAAGAGTCGACGGAAACGCAAAGCAATCTCCAAGCCAATGATTTGCCACAGATCGAAACAAGTACGATCTCCGAAGAGTATTATTGGGAAGATATCGATACGGCGATCCACCGCGATTGCGTAATGAACGCTGAAACAGCAGTATCAATTTCAGACTGTATCCTCAGTCAGTATCAGGCGGAAGGTTATTATGTCGGTTATGTTCCGCAGCGGGTCGAGTTTCAGGCTGATCCCGGCATTTGGGTCGTGTCATATTGGGAAAACGAAACTATACCCCAAGCGACTTTCAGTATTGCAATTCGCAAGGATACCGCCGAAGTCCTTCGGATGTGGATCGGCGAGTGAGTGCGGCGTCTTGTTTATCCCGGCGAGGCTATAAAGATACTGTAATTTGGAGGTTTTTACAATGAAACGACTGATTGTCTTAGTATTGCTGCTGATGTTTGTGCTGTCCTTTGCCGCGTGCGGGAAGAAGGATGAAGCACCGGAGACTGTTCCGGACGCTTCCGATCCCGCGCCGACGCAGGATGTCACGGAAGAATCTGCTGTTCCCGCAGAAGAGGTCACGGAAGAAGCGCCGACAGCAGAAACCGGAATTCCGGAGGATTTCAGCTTTTCTCTGGTCTACGGCGTGTGCGGCGACCTGACCTACGACAGCGAGACCGGCGTGCTGGTCAAGCAGCGCGTCGCGACGCACGTCGAAGATTATACGACCACGTACTTTTTCACCGACGAGCAGAAAAGAGAGTTTACGATCTGATCGTCGCGATGAACCCCGCGTCCTATCCGGACGAATACAGCCCGCTCAAGGGATCGACGATCCCATCATTAATGATCATCCTCACGGCAACATACAATGGGGTCACGAAAACAATCACCTGTCACAGCGTCCCGATCGGAGGCGAGGCGGTCAACGAACAGGGCGAAGCATTTATGGAAGTGCTGCACGCCATCACGAAAGCCATTTACGCAAGCGACAAATGGCAGGCCTTACCGGATTATGAATTCTACTATGAATAATCGATCCGATGAAAAAGCGAGGAACTGTCTGCGAATTCTGTCGTCTTATCAATAGAATCTATTGGGAGGTTTTTCAATGAAACGATTGATTGCCATAGTATTGCTGCTGATGTTTGTGCTGTCCTTTGCCGCGTGCGGGAAGAAGGATGAAGCACCGGAGACTGTTCCGGACGCTTCCGATCCCGCACCGACGCAGGATGTTACGGAGGAGCCGTCCGTTCCCACAGCGCAGGTAACGGAAGAATATCCGACGACCGAGACCGGAATCCCGGAGGATTTCAGCTTTTCCCTGGTCTACGGCATCGCCGGAGATCTGACCTACGACAGCGAGACCGGCGTGCTGGTCAAGCAGCGCGTCGCGACGCACGTCGAAGATTATACGACCACGTACTTTTTCACCGACGAGCAGAAACGATCTGATCGTCGCGATGAACCCCGCGTCCTATCCGGATGAATACAATCCGATCGACGAGAGAATTGGGTCTGAACCGTCTTATGAGATCGTCCTCACGGTGACGTACAACGGCGTCACAAAAAGGATCACCTGTCATAACATTGCAATCGGTGCAGCTCCCAAGGACGAGCAGGGCGAAAAATTCCTCGCCGTGCTGGACGCGATCTTGGAGATTCTCGTTGCCAGCGACGAATGGCAGGCGCTGCCGGAGTATGAATTTCTCTATGCATAACCCAAAATAAGCCGAACGGCGCCTCAACCGAGGCGCCGTTTTCTTCTGGCATGACTCTGCCAACTTATTGAAAAGGCTCACAGCAGCGCCTGTCATTGCCCGCTTCACGCGGGCAATCTGTCCGTTTCAGACTTGGAAATCTGTTTCGTGTTACGCTAAAGTGTCCCTCACGAAAGGCACAGATTGCCCGAACAAGTCGGGCAATGACAAGTATAGATCAGCTCTCATGCATTTACGCTTTACTTCTGTATGTGCTTCAAGAGGCGGCGTTTTTCTGTGCTTGTATCTCTTTGGAATATTTGCTATAATAAGAAAAATGGGAAATTTCGGAGGTTTGCCATGGCGACCGAGAAACTGTTTTATATCGACCAGTATTTGACGGAGGAGACTTCGACCGTGCTCTCCTGCAAGCAAGCCAAGGGCGGCTATGCCGTCGTGCTCGACCGCACGATTTTCTATCCCACCGGCGGCGGTCAGCCCTGCGACCTCGGCACGCTCGGCGAGGCGACCGTCACGGACGTTTCCGAGCAGGACGGTGCGATCGTCCATCTCTGCGACGCGCCTCTTTCCGTCGGCGAGACGGTCACCGGCAAGATCGACTTCGACCGCCGATTTCTCTTCATGCAGCAGCATTCGGGAGAACATCTCGTCTCCGGCGTAATCCATCGCCGCTACGGCTTTGAAAACGTCGGCTTCCACATGGGAAGCGAGTGTGTGACCTTCGATTTCAGCGGGGAGATTTCACCGCAGGACTTGAAAAGCATAGAGCGGGAGGTCAACGAGATCATCTACCGGAATATCAAGGCGGAGGTGCTCTATCCCGACGCAGAAGCCCTGCACACCTATCCCTTCCGAAGCAAGAAGGAGCTGTCCGGCTGGGTGCGGCTGGTCAAGTTTGGCGATGCAGACCTCTGCGCCTGCTGCGGTCTGCACGTCGCCGCGACCGGTGAAATCGGTCTGGTCAAGCTGCTCTCCACGACGAAATTCCACGACGGCTCGCGCGTCGAAATGCTCGCGGGCATCCGCGCGCTGGACTATATGAACGCCCTTGCAGAGCAAAACCGCGAAATCTCCGTCCTGCTCTCGGCAAAGCCCTTTGCGACGGCGGCAGCGGTAAAACGGGTCAGCGACGAGCTCGCGAGCGCGCAGTATCGAATTACGGAATTGGAGAATCAGCTCTTTGCCGTCAAAGCGGCGGAGTATGCTGGCGCGGGCAACGTCCTTCTCTTCGAAAGCGCCATGTCCCCCGACGCTTTGCGCCGTCTGACCGACGCGGTCATGCAGACCTGCGGCGGCAGATGTGCGGTTTTCTCCGGCGAGGACGGGAATTATAAATACGCCGTCGGACAGGCAGGCGCCGATCTGCGCGAAACGGTAAAAGCCTTAAATACCGCCCTGAACGGCAGAGGCGGCGGAAAGCCGTTCTTCGCGCAGGGCTCGGTCGCCGCCACAGCGAGCGAAATCGCAGCATTTTTTGACCGCCTGTAACCTGCAAAGGTAGACAAACACGACCTTTTCTGTTACAATGAGCTGACTAAGTTTTTTGGAGTAGTTTATGCTGGACAAGCTGAAATTTGTCGAGGAAAAATATATCGAGCTGTGCGATCGCGTGGAGCGTCCGGATTTTTACGACGATCCGAAGAAGGCCGCCGCGTATTTGAAGGAGCAAAAGGAATTAGAGCCGGTCGTCACCGCCTACCGCGCGTATCTGCGCGCGAAGCAGGACATGGAGGACGCGCTGGAGCTTATGAGCGCGGAGCCTGAGATGAAGGACTTCTGCCAGGAGGAATACGCCGCGGCGAAAAAGCGCGGTGAAGAACTGGAACAGGAGCTGAGAATCCTCCTGCTGCCGCACGACCCCAACGACGACAAGAGCGTCATCATGGAGATTCGCGGCGGCGTGGGCGGCGAGGAAAGCGCGCTTTTCGCGCACAGCTTATTCCGCATGTACAACCTCTACGCCGCCTCAAAGGGCTGGTCGGTGGAGCTTCTGAACTACAATGAGACGGAGCTTGGCGGAATCAAAGAGGCGGATTTTGAGATCCGCGGCAGCGGCGCGTGGTCACGGCTGAAATTCGAATCCGGCGTGCACCGCGTTCAGCGCGTGCCGGAGACGGAATCCGGCGGGCGCGTGCATACCTCCACGGCGACGGTCGCGGTTCTTCCCGAAATGGAGGAGGCGGATGTGAACATCCGTCCCGAGGATATCGAAATGCAGGTCTACCGTTCCTCCGGCGCGGGCGGTCAGCACATCAACAAGACCTCCTCCGCCGTCCGCCTGATTCATAAGCCGACCGGCATCGTCGTCTCCTGTCAGGAAGAGCGCAGCCAGTTCCAGAACCGCGAAAAATGCATGCTCATGCTCTCGTCCAAGCTCTATCAGATGGAGCAGGAGCGCATCGAATCCGCCTACTCCGGCGAACGCCGCTCGCAGGTCGGCAGCGGCATGCGCAACGAGAAAATCCGCACCTACAACTTCCCGCAAAGCCGCGTGACCGATCACCGGATCGGACTGACGCTGTATAAAATTGATTCCATTATGAACGGAGATTTGGACGAGATCATTGACGCGCTCGTCAGCGCAGATCAGGCGGAGAAGCTTCGTGAAAGCGGTGAAACTGCATGAAAACCGTGATATTCCCGGCGGACGATCCGCTGACGCCGAAGAAAGCCGCCGCCATCATTCGCAGCGGCGGTCTCGTCGCCATCCCGACGGAAACAGTCTACGGACTGGGCGCGAACGCGATGGACGAAGCGGCGGTCGCGAAGATTTTCGAAGCGAAAGGTCGTCCGCAGGACAACCCCTTGATTATTCATATCGCCTGCGCTGCGGAACTGGAGCGTTACTGCCATGATATTCCGGACAGCGCGTATCTGCTTGCGGAGCGCTTCTGGCCGGGACCTCTGACGATGGTGCTTCCCGTCAACGACCGCATTCCCAGGCGCACCACAGCCGGGCTCGATACCGTCGCCGTTCGCTGTCCGAAGACCGCGGTCACCCGCGCGCTGATCGCGGAGGCGGGCGTTCCGATCGCAGCGCCGTCGGCGAATCTTTCCGGAAAGCCCTCCACCACGACAGCGGCGCACGTCCTGCACGACTACGGAACAGACGGCAGGATCGACGCGATCATCAACGGCGGCGCGTGCGAGGTCGGCGTGGAATCCACGATCGTCGATCTGACCGGCGCGCGGACGACGGTATCGTTTGCAATCTGTTCCAGCACGGCTTTGTCGCTCTCCAAATCACCCAAAAGCGCCCGCAGCTCTTCCGGCGTCCGATACCGTCGTCCGCGCGCCGGGCATGAAGTATAAGCACTACGCTCCGAACGCGGAGGTCTATATCGTTACCGGCTCGAGCGAGGCGGCTGCCGCCTACGTGCGCAAACGCTTCTCAGACGGCGACGCCGTGCTCTGCTTTGAAGAGGAACTGCCGCTGTTTGACGGCTGCAATCCCACCGCCTACGGACGGATCGCGGATGTAAAAACGCTTTCTGCAGGTCTGTTTGCGGCATTACGGGATTTGGACCGTCCGGAGATCAAAACGATATACGCACGCTGTCCGGAGGGCGGCGGCGTTGCCTACGCGGTCGGCAATCGTCTGAAAAAGGCTGCCGCGTTCCGCTGCGTCGATGCGGAGGCGGAGCCATGACGGTAATCGGAATCACCGGCGGCACGGGAAGCGGCAAAACGACCCTCCTTCGCGCAGTTGCGGCGCGCGGCGGTCTTTGCATTGACTGTGATCGGCTGTATCACCGGCTCTTGGAGCGGGACGAAGCGCTCTTATCTGCTCTGGCAGCGCGCTTCCCTGCCGCGTTTGACAGCGGTGTATTAAACCGCAAAGTGTTGGGAAATCTTGTATTTGCCGACCCCGACGAGCTTGCCGCGCTCAACGGGATCACGCACAAGGTCGTCTGCCGCGAAGTACGGAACATTCTTTGCAAGACGGACAATCCCCTTGTCGCGATTGACGCGATCGCGCTGTTTGAAAGCAGTCTGAACGAGCTGTGCGACGTGACTGTGGCAGTGACCGCGCCGGAGGAGCTTCGGGTCGAACGCCTTCTGCGGCGCGACGGCATACCCCGCGAGGACGCGATCAAGCGTATCCGCGCGCAGAAATCGGACGCCGCGTTTTCCGCTATGGCGCAGTATACCCTGAAAAACGACGCTTCCGAGGAAGCGTTCGTCAAACAATGTGAACAGTTTCTGAAAGGAGTTTTATCACCCATGGAAGAAAAGAAATATGAATCGCTGCGCAAAGAGCTGCTCTTTGCCCCAAAGAACGGCTATGATCGCATCTCCGACGAGGATCTCGCCGCCATGCAGGATTACTGCAAAGAGTACGCCGACTTCATCAGCGCCTGCAAGATCGAGCGCGAAGCGGTAGACTGGACGATCGCCGAGGCGGAAAAGCACGGCTTCAAGCCGCTCGTTCCCGGCATGAAGCTGCAGCCCGGCGACAAGGTCTACGGCAACGACCACGGCAAGAGCGTGATCTTCGCCGTCGTCGGCACGGAGCCGCTGGACAAGGGCACGCACATCTGCGCCGCGCACATCGACTCCCCGCGCCTCGACCTCAAGCCCAATCCTCTGTATGAGGACAGCGAGCTTGCGTACTTCAAGACGCATTACTACGGCGGCATTAAAAAATACCAGTGGACGACGACCCCGCTCGCCCTGCACGGCGTGATCGCAAAAAAGGACGGCAGCGTGATCAAGGTCACCGTTGGCGAAGACCCCGGCGACCCGATCTTCTGCGTGACCGATCTTCTGATCCACCTCTCCGCAGATCAGATGAAGAAGACGATGGCGGAGGGCGTGACCGGCGAAAACCTGCGCGTTCTGCTCGGCAGCAGACCCCTGAAGGACGACGAGGGCAGCGACCGGATCAAGTTTGCCGTCCTGTGCCTGCTCAACGAAAAGTACGGCGTCACGGAGGACGATTTCCTCTCCGCCGAGCTGACGATGGTGCCGGCTGGACCGGCAAGAGACGTCGGCTTTGACCGCAGCATGATCGCAGCTTACGGTCACGACGACCGCGTCTGCGCCTTTGCCGCGTTCAAACCGCTGCTGGAAATCGGCACGCCGAAGAAAACCGCCGTCTGCGTGCTCGCGGACAAGGAAGAAATCGGCTCGGTCGGTATCAGCGGCATGCAGAGCCAGTATTTTGAGACCTTCATGCACGATCTGTGCACGGCGGCGAACGCTTGCGTGCACCGCTGCTTTGAACAATCCTTCTGCCTCAGCGCGGATGTCAGCAACGCCTTCGACCCCCTCTACGCAGAGACCTGCGACAAGAGCAACAACACGAAGATCAACTATGGCACCGGTATCTTTAAGTACACCGGAGCACGCGGCAAGAGCGGCTCATCCGACGCGGCGGCGGAGGTCATGGCGTATGTGCGCAAGCTGTTTTCCGACAACGACGTGATCTGGCAGACCGGCGAGCTCGGCAAGGTCGATCAGGGGGGCGGCGGCACCGTCGCCTGCTACATGGCAAACCGCAACATTGAGACGGTCGACGCAGGCGTTCCAGTTCTGTCCATGCATGCACCGATGGAGCTGGTTTCCAAGCTGGACACCTACATGACCTACAAGGGAATGAAGGTATTCTATCAGGATTAAACCGCAAAACGGGAGAGACCTCGGTCTCTCCCGTTTTGTAATGTTTGATTTATTGTTTTACGATAAATTTTGCTTGACACGCAGGAAATTCAGCGGTATGATAAGGGCAGAAAAAGAAGGAGGTTGATCTTATGACACAAAAATCCATCGCCGGTTGGCTGAAGGGGCTTATCATCGGCGTCGCCCTGTGCGGGCTGATCATCTATGCGCTGGTGATCCCCTCGGTCGGTCTTTCGATCGTCGGCGCAAATCCTGAATTCGAGTTTTGCTATCTGCCGTGGCTCATCTTTATCAGTATCACCGCACTTCCCTGTTATGCCGCGCTCTTTTTTGCATGGAAGGTCGCTTCCAACATCGGGCGCGACCGCGCGTTTTCGATGGATAACGCAAAATGGATCAAGTACATCGCCGTGCTTGCCGCCGCGGACGCGATGTTTTTCTTTGCCGGCAACGTCGTGTTCCTGCTTTTGAACATGAATCACCCCGGTATCGCCCTGCTGTCGCTGATCGTCGTCTTCGCAGGCATTGCGATCGCGGTTGCAGCCGCCGCGCTGTCTTATCTGATCAAACGGGCGGCCGCGCTGCAGGAGCAGAGCGACTGGACGATTTAGGAGGCGGACATGGAAGGCGAAATCATTTTCAACATCGACGTCATGCTCGCCAAGCGAAAAATGAGCGTGACGGAGCTTTCGGAGCGGCTCGGCATCACAATGGCGAACGTCTCCATTCTGAAAACCGGCAAGGCGAAGGCGCTGAAGGTCACAACGCTGGCAAAGCTCTGCGAGGCGCTCGACTGCCAGCCCGGCGACCTGCTTGAATACAGGAGGGCGCAACGATGAAACACAGAAGGCTTGCTTATCTTTGTGTTATTGCTGTCATACTTTCGTGTTTTTGCGCCTGCGGCAGCGGACTGCGCTACGAACGCTGGAAGGATTCCCATGCGGCGTACGGCGATGGAGAGTATCAGCTGCTGCGCGGCGGCGACGGAGAGCTGAGTCTTCACAACTGCGATGTAAACACTTCGGTTTTGTATCACGTTCAATCCTATAAAACCATCGGCGATAAGGTCTACTTTTATGGGAAAACGCCAACGGATTATCGCTCGGATTATGATATGTTTCTGATTCTGGAACCGGAGACGAATACAGTGCAGATGGTCATTGATGATGTGGCGGTTCCTTCGGAAGAAATCGAGGATACTAAGCGTTTCGTCTCGTATTTCCTCCCTGAAAAGCCGGTTGCAATCTTGCTCTTTACACAAATCAGCGATGAAGATCGTAATACGCTGTTTTCACTTTGCAATAAAATGTTTCACGCGCAGAGGGCAATACACTACGCGCAGGAACATGTTGATCTGCTTGTGTCCGCCGTAGAAGAAGCTCGCTGTACAGCGGAAAACTCGAATACGACGATCATTCTTCCAAACAACGAAACCTCCGTGCGTTATTCACCGTATTCCGACAGAGAAAACGGAATCGTGCATGAGAGCGCGACCCTTTCTGCGCTCTTTGCCGACGGAGTAATCGAACTGATCCAGCTTCGGGAGAACTCAGTTGAATTTTGCTTCGGAGGCACAGGAATCGGATCAAACACCACATATTATGAGCTTGTTTATACGGAAAGCGGTGCGCTTGAAGATATATTCTGGTACGATTCCAGAATGACATATACAGAAGAACAAGGCGGATTCCGGGGAACGCTTCCGGGCAGCGATAATACTGTTTATTATTACAGAATCACAGATAATCTTTATTATTTTGAAGCTCATTTTTGAACGCGAGGACCGGACGCTCTCGCCGCTGTGTTTGTAATATCTTGAAAAATACTTGACTTTCGCTTCGGAATTTGGGATAATCATTACAGGTAAAATTGGGTTGCATTTTACCCGAATAGCGAAAGAGAGGCGCATGATCATTGATTCAGGAATCCTTTAGCTTATTTGGCATGACCTTTAAATTTTATGATTTGTTCTTTGTGATCGGTTTTATCGGCGTGTTTTCCTATCTGCTCGCGGTATCGAAAAAATATGACATTCCGAAGTGGAAAACGGTCGTCTTTACGATCCTGGTATACGGCTCCTCGTTCGCGTGGATGTTCTTCCTCTACTGGGCGGATACCGGCTTCCAATCATTCGGCGGCAACAATATCGTCCGTGTCTTCTGGTGGCTCGGCGTGTTCGTCTTCCCCGTCTCCCTGCTTCTGAAGGAGAATTACTTCAAGTGTCTTGATTTTGTCGCTCCCTGTCTGTGTATCAATCACGGTCTGGCGCATTTCGGCTGCCTGTTCCCGGGCTGCTGCCACGGCTATGCCTGCTCGTTCGGCTCATGGAGCAACGAGGTCGGCCATGTCTGCTTCCCGACGCAGATCATTGAAGCGGTGTTTGCTCTCGGGATCGCGGTATTCATCTGGCTGCGTGAGAAGAAAAAGGGCTACGGAAAGGGCGTCGACGGTCTGTCCTTCCCGATCATGCTGATGCTCTTCGGCTATTCGAGATTCTTCTTCGAGTTCCTGCGGGACAACGAGAAGCTCTTCCTCGGCATTTCCCAGCTCGCGCTGCACGCCCTGCTCAACGGCGTGATCGGCACGATCGCGTATTTTGTCATCAAAAAGTACAACGCAAACAACCATGCAGCTGCCAAGAAATAATACCTGAAACGATTTGGGAGCGAGGAAGCGAATTGCTTCCTCGCTCCCTTTTTGATTTTTTGCTTGTAATACCGGAACGACTGTTGTATAATATATTGAAATCAACGAAAAGGAGGACATCACATGAGCAAATGTATCATTCCCGTCGGCTACAAGAATCCGCTCTCCGTCTATGAGACGCAGTGCGCCATCGAGTTCATCAAGCACAATTTTCAGAAAAATCTGTGCCATGCGCTCAATTTGATGCGCGTTTCCGCGCCCCTGTTTGTAGAAGAGGCGTCCGGTCTGAATGATAATCTGAACGGCTATGAACGTCCCGTCTCATTCGATGTCCCCGACGTCGGACTGGAGGCGGAGGTCGTTCACTCCCTTGCAAAATGGAAGCGTTACGCGCTCTCGCGCTACGGTATCCGTCCGGGCAAGGGGCTGGTGACCGATATGAACGCGATCCGCCGCGACGAGATTGTGGATAACCTGCACTCCGTCTATGTGGATCAGTGGGACTGGGAATCCGTTCTGACGGAGGACATGCGCAATGAGGACTACCTCAAGGCGACCGTGCAGAGGATCGTCAACGCGATCTACGTCACCGGCGAAACGCTGAAGATCGAATACCCGCAGATCACGACCCACGTGCCGCGCGAGGTGATCTTCGTCACCACGCAGGAGCTGGAGGACATGTTCCCCGCTCTGACCGCGCCGTCCGATAAGGAGACGGCATTCCACCGTCTGCATAAGGACAAGGCGGTATTCCTGATGAAGATCGGCGGAAAGCTCCGCTCAGGCAGACCGCACGACGGCCGCGCGCCGGACTATGACGACTGGGATCTGAACGGCGATATCCTGTTTTGGAACGGCGTGCTGGATCGCTCCTTCGAGGTCTCCTCCATGGGCATCCGCGTCAGTCCGGAATCGCTCGACCGGCAGCTCACGCTTGCGAGCTGTGACGATCGCCGCAGTCTCCCCTTCCACCGCGCATTGCTTCGCGGCGAGCTGCCGCTGACGATCGGCGGCGGCATCGGACAGTCGCGTCTGTGCATGCTGCTCATGGGCTGCTGCCACATCGGTGAGGTGCAGTCGAGCGTCTGGGATCAGGAAACCGCAGCCGCCTGCAAATCCGCGGGCATCATGCTGCTTTGATTTAAAGAGGTAACACTATGGAACTCACAGAATTGAGAGAACTCTATCAACATACGAAAGATTACGTCGGAAAAACCGTTACCGTCGGCGGCTGGGTACGCAACCGCCGCGCGTCAAAGAACTTTGGCTTTTTGATGATGTCCGACGGCACCTGCTTCCAGCCCGTGCAGGTCGTTATCACGGACGCGCTTGAAAACTTTGCCGAACTGACAAAGATCAACATCGGCGCCGCGCTGATCATCACCGGCACGCTGGAGGAAACGCCGGACGCGAAGCAGCCGTTTGAGATTCAGGCGGGCAGCGTCGCCGTAGAAGGTCCTTCCACGCCCGACTTCCCCATTCAGCCGAAGCGCCACACGCTGGAATTTCTGCGCACGCTGACCCATCTGCGTCCGCGCACCAATACCTTTCAGGCGGTCTTCCGCGTCCGCTCCCTCGCGGCGTTCGCGATCCACAAATTCTTTCAGGAGCGCGGCTTCGTCTACGTCCACACCCCGCTGATCACCGGCTCTGACTGCGAAGGCGCGGGCGAGATGTTCCAGGTCACGACGCTTGACATCGCAAATCCTCCGCGCACGGAAGACGGCAAGGTCGATTTCAGCAAGGACTTCTTCAACAAGCCCACCAACCTGACCGTTTCCGGTCAGCTCAACGGCGAGACCTACGCCATGGCGTTCCGCAACATCTATACCTTCGGTCCGACCTTCCGCGCAGAAAACTCCAACACCACCCGCCACGCCGCGGAATTCTGGATGATCGAGCCGGAGATCGCCTTTGCGGATTTGTCCGACGACATGCGTCTTGCCGAGGATATGATCAAATATATCATCGCCTATGTGCTCGAGAACGCGCCGGAGGAGATGAACTTCTTCAACCAGTTCGTCGACAAGGGACTGCTTGACCGGCTGAACCACGTCATGAACTCCGATTTCGGTCACGTGACCTACACGGAGGCGATCGATCTGCTCGCGCCCCACAACGACCAGTTTGAGTATCCCGTTCACTGGGGCAGCGACTTGCAGACCGAGCACGAGCGCTATCTCACTGAGGTTGTTTTCAAGCGTCCCGTTTTTGTCACCGACTACCCGAAGGAGATCAAGGCGTTCTATATGAAGCTCAACCCGGACGGCAAGACCGTCGCCGCGATGGACTGCCTCGTGCCCGGCATCGGCGAGATCATCGGCGGAAGCCAGCGTGAGGATGACTACGACACGCTTCTGGACCGCATGAACGAGCTCGGCTTGAAGTCCGAGGATTACGGTTTCTACCTCGATCTGCGCAAGTACGGCTCCGCCCGCCACGCAGGCTTCGGTCTCGGCTTCGAGCGCTGCGTGATGTATCTGACCGGCATGGGCAACATCCGCGACGTCATCCCCTTCCCGCGCACGGTCAACAACTGCGATCTGTAATCTGACCAAACAAATGACGGTGTTTCCGATTTGGAAAACACCGTCATTTTTTGTTACCCTTTTGCAGGAAAATCTGCGTGGAAAAATGCTGAAAATTGGGGCTAATTCTTCCGTACAGTTGACCGTAAGAATAAGGTTTTCGCGTGCTTCAAAAAAGTTATCAACATTATGCACAGGTTTTTGCACAGGGCTTGAAGGCTTGTGTTTTGGACGTTTGTACCATATTTGGCTGTGATTTGGGAAGTGCCGCAAACGAATTTCTTTCGAACGCAAAAGTTAAAATTCGGTTTACATAAGAACAATCCTGTCTTATGATCATATTGAACTTTTCCGACGAAAGAATGCAGGATACGACGCCGTACCCTGCATTTCGTGTCTTATTACATTTTTTCGCCTTCCATCGACTTTGTGGCGAAGGCGTTGAGCGACTGATCCGCGGTATTTCCGGCAAGAAACTCGTAATAGCCCTGCGCGCCGATCATCGCCGCGTTGTCGCCGCAGAGAGACAGCGGCGGCATGCAGAGCCGCACGTTCTTTTTCTCGCACAGCTTCGTCAGGTCGGTGCGGATCCGGCTGTTCGCCGCCACGCCGCCGGCGACCGCGAGGGTCGATCTGCCGGTCAGATCAAGCGCGGCTTCGGCGCGCGGGATCAGCATCTCGCTGACCGCAGCGGAAAAGCTCGCGCACAGGTCGGGAATGTCGACTTCTTCCCCTTTTTGCCGGGAATTATGGATCAGATTGACCGCCGCAGTCTTGAGCCCAGAGAAGGACAGATCGAGCGGATTGCCGGACAGCTTTGGATGCGGCATCGGATAGCGCGAATCATCGCCGCCCTGTGCCGCTTTGTCCAGCGCAGCCCCGCCGGGATAAGGCATTGCAAGCATTCGCGCCACTTTATCAAAGCATTCGCCCGCCGCGTCGTCGCGCGTTCCGCCGAGGTTTTCCATGACCGTATAGTCCTTCACGTCCACGAGCATCGTATGTCCGCCGGACACGACGAGGCACAGAAACGGCGGCTTCAGATCGGGATAGGCGATGTAGTTCGCTGCGATGTGCCCGCGGATGTGATGCACGGGGATCAGCGGCACGCCGAGCGCAAGCGCAGCTGCCTTGGCGAAGTTCACGCCGACCAGCAGCGCGCCGATCAGACCGGGCGCGTAGGTCACGGCGACGGCGTCGATCTCCGATCGCGAGACGCCCGCTTTTTTGAGTGCTTCGTCCGCCAGCGCATAGATCGCTTCAATGTGCTTCCGCGATGCGATCTCCGGCACCACGCCGCCATAAATGCGGTGCAGCGGCACCTGCGAGGCGATACAGTCCGTCAGGACTTCCCTGCCGTCTCGCACCAGCGCGACCGCGGTCTCGTCGCAGGAGGATTCTACCGAAAGTATCAGCATTTTACAGCTCCTTTCGGAGGATCAAAGCGTCCTCCGTTGGGTTTACATAATATTTTTGTCGTCTGCCGGCCTGCACGAAGCCGTGCGCCTCATACAGAGCGATCGCGGCGCTGTTGGATGGTCTGACCTCCAGAAACAGGGTTTCGATCCCCTGCCCGTGCAGAAGCTCAAACATAGCGCAAAGCAGTTTTGCACCGATCCCCTGTCTGCGGCAGTCGGGCGATACCGCCAGATTCATCACGTCCGCTTCCGGAGGGACGGACTGCGCGCCAATATAGCCGGTCACAACGCCGTCTGTCTCCGCCACAAGCCATGCGCTGAGCGGATTGTATAGCTCGAACTCGATTGATTTTTCGCTCCACGGATCGGAGAAGCAGCGCTTTTCCAGCGCGGCGACCTGCGCGACGTGGTCTTCTCTCATCGGAACGATCATTTCGCGTCGTACCAGCTTTCTCCCATTTTCGCCTCCGCGATCAGCGGCACGGAGAGCTTCACCGCCTGTTCCATCGCCTCGGTGACGATGTCCATGACGCGCTGCGCCTCAAAGGCGGGGCACTCCACAATCAGCTCGTCATGCACCTGCAGGATCAGTCTCGCCTGCAGCGCCTCCTGCTCCAAAGCGTCGAAAACCCGCACCATGGCGAGCTTGATGATATCCGCCGCTGTTCCCTGCACCGGGGTGTTGAGCGCGATGCGCTCCGCGCCGCTGCGAATATTGAAATTGCTGTTTTTGATCTCCGGAATCAGCCTGCGGCGGTGGAACAGCGTCTCCACATAACCTTGCGCACGGGCGGTTTCCACGATGTTTTTCATATAGGCGCGGACGCCCGCGTATTTTGTCAGATAGTTGTCGATATACTGCTTCGCTTCGGAGCGGCTTACGCCGATGTCCTGTGCGAGCGAGAACTCCGAAATGCCGTAGACAATGCCGAAATTGACCGCCTTTGCGTGGCGGCGCATGAGCGGCGTGACCTCGGATAACGGCACGTTAAAGACCTGTGAGGCGGTGACGCTGTGGAAGTCCTCGCCGCTGCGGAAAGCCGCCTGCATCTGCTTATCGTCCGCGATATGCGCCAGCACGCGCAGCTCGATCTGCGAATAGTCCGCGTCGACAAAGACCCAGCCCTTGCGCGGCACGAACATCTTCCGTATCTCGCTGCCCAACTCCGTGCGCACCGGGATATTCTGCAGGTTCGGCTCGGTCGAGGACAGTCTGCCCGTCGCCGTCACGGTATTCTGGAACGTCGTGTGGATTCTGCCGTCGTCAGCGATCTCCTTCTGCAGTCCGTCGGCATAGGTCGACTTCAGCTTCGTCAGCATGCGGTAATCCATGACCGCCCGCACGACCGGATGCTTGTCCTTCAATTCTTCCAGCACGTCCGCGTTGGTCGAATAGCCGCTCTTGGTTTTTTTGACGACCGGAAGCTGCAGCTTGTCAAACAGCAGCTCTCCGAGCTGGCGGGTGGAATTGATATTGAATTCGCCATCCGCATAGCCGTAAATCAGCGTTTCGCAGGCGCCGATCCGCTCGGCAAGCATCGCGCCGAAGGAAGAAAGCGCCTCCCTGTCGACCAGAACGCCGTCGTGCTCCATATTTGCAAGCGCTCTGCACAGCGGCAGCTCTACATCATGATAGAGTGTTTCGCAGTCGTGAGCGCGCAGCTCATCCAAGAGGATCGGATAGAGCGCGGCGATTGCAGACGCTTCGCTCAGTAAGGCGGCATTCGCCTCCTCCGTAGCGGAGAGCATGGCGTGGGTATACTGCGCGAAAACGCCCCGTAAATCGTAGCTTCCGCGCGTCGCGTCGAGCAGATACGCGGCGACCTCGGTATCGAAAACGATCCCCTCTGCGTTGATCCCATGCTCCAGCAGGCTGCGAAGCAGCTTTTTTGCGCCGTGAACGGCCAAACGCAGTTTTCCCGAGAAGATACGCTCCAATACCGTTTGAAACGTCTCGCCGAGGATATTGCGGTCAAACAGCGCGGCGGTATCGCCGCCGTCCGCCGCGATAAGTGAAAAATCATCGTTGACAGCAAGCGCGACGACCTCGCATTTTTCAAGCGGGGCAAGGCAGCCCTCCGCCTTCTCCCGTGTATCCGGCGTTTCCGCCGTGACCTCACTGACGAACTCCTCTTTTTCTTCCTCCGGCTGTTCAAACGCCGCGCTGCGCAGCCCAAAGCGGTCGATCAGCTTCTGGAATTCCAAACGGAGGAACAGGTCGTAGAGCTCCCTGCGCTTCGGTTCGCGCACGGGATTGTTCTCCGGCGCAAAGTCGATCGGCGCGTTTTTGCGGATCGTCGCAAGGTCATAGGAGAGATACGCCGATTCTTTTCCGTTCAGCAGTTTTTCGAACAGCTTGCCCTTCATGTTTTCGGGCGTCAAGTTCTCATACACGCCGTCCAGCGTGCCGTGGACTTCCTTGATGGTGTACTCGTAGGTGCCGGCCTTCACGTAGGTCATCAGGCCGAAGGTCTCCGTGAAATCAGGAGTCTCGCTGGTGATCCGTACCGTCTTGCTGCCGTCCTCTGCGTCCTCCGGCATCGGCTGTGCTTCGAGATCCGCCGCA
>CAJOMA010000015.1 GCA_905235655.1 uncultured Oscillospiraceae bacterium
GCGACGTCGACCATCCGACCCAGTGCATGGCGGACATGCTCCATGTCATCCACTACTTCGGCGGTGTGGAAAACCTGAAAGGCAAGAAGGTCGCCATGACTTGGGCATACTCCCCGTCTTACGGCAAGCCGCTGTCCGTCCCGCAGGGCGTCATCGGTCTGTTCACCCGCTTCGGCATGGACGTCACCCTCGCCCATCCGGAAGGCTACGAGGTCTTCCCCGAGGTCGAAGAAGTCGCCCGCAAGAACTGCGAAAAGTACGGCTCCAAGTTCTCCAAGACCAACAGTATGGCGGAAGCCTTCAAGGACGCCGACATCGTGTATCCGAAGTCCTGGGCTCCGTTCAAGGCGATGGAAGAGCGCACCGCTCTTTACTCCAAGGGCGACCAGAAGGGCATTGACGAGCTCGAGAAGCGTCTGCTTGCGCAGAACGCCGAGCACAAGGACTGGACCTGCAGCGAAGAGATGATGAAGCTGACGAAGGACGGCAAGGCGCTCTACCTGCACTGCCTCCCCGCCGATATCTCCGGTCTGAGCTGCCCGGAGGGCGAGGTCGACAACTCCGTGTTCGACCGCTATCTGGTTCCCCTCTACAAGCAGGCTTCCTACAAGCCGTACATCATCGCTGCGATGATCTTCATGTCTCAGGTGAAGGATCCCGTCGGTACGCTGATGGCTCTGGACGCTGCGGACAACAAGCGCAAGATGTTCTGATTTCTTTCTCGGCGGAGCGGTAATCCGCTCCGCCGGTTTTTTGCGCGATAGGAGGAAGTGAAATGGAAGAATTTACGCCCCGTCCGGCTCTGCCAATGCAGCTTGACGTTCCTTCGCGTTCCGATTTATTTGTCTCTGCTTATCGCCACTTCAGTAAGCCAAAAAGCGTGCTCTTTAAGCTCTTTTTTGGCGTCAGCGTTTGCTTAATTGCACTCAGCATTTTTGCCTTGATTCTAACAAAGCAGCAGCGCGTCCTGCGCATCCTCACGATTTCGATACTCCTTTGCGTCTATTGCGTTTTAGTTATATTCATGGTAAAGAAGCGTGTCCAACTGACAGGGCAAGCCCAGGCACGCCTCTGCGGCGAGTCTCTCCATTATGAAATCACCGAAGAGGGTATCTTATCTTCTGCACAGGACGGCTATGGGTTCCACCCCTTTGCATATTTGTACAAGGTTACAGCTTATCCCGATATGTGGCTGTTGTATTTCGGAGACAAATTTGCGCCGACGGTCATTTTCCTTTTCAAAATCGCTTTCCCGAATGACTTGGAACAGGCGTCCTTTGAAGCGCTGCTGAAGGAAAAGCTCGCCGGAAAACCCATGATTCACAGAACCTAAAAAATCAAATATAATTAAGAAGGTAAATCGTATTATGGCAAAAAGAATCGTTATCGCTCTGGGCGGCAACGCTTTGGGCAACACTCCCTATGAACAGCTCCAGCTCGTCACCGAGACGGCAAAGCCCATTGTCGACCTGATCGCGCAGGGCAACGAGGTCGTCATTGCGCACGGCAACGGTCCGCAGGTCGGCATGATCAACCTCGGCATGGCGACCGCCGCCGAGGCTAAGGCGATCAAATCCGACATGCCCTTCCCCGAATGCGGCGCCATGAGCCAGGGCTACATCGGCTATCATCTGCAGAACGCCATCGGCAACGAGCTCGCCGCGCGCGGCATGGTGAAGGAAGTCGCCACCGTCGTCACGCAGGTGCTCGTCGACGAGAACGACCCCGCGTTCCGGAACCCCACGAAGCCCGTCGGCGCGTTCTATGACAAGGAGACCGCTGACCGCATCGCAAAGGAAAAGGGCTACACGATGGTCGAGGACGCCGGTCGCGGCTACCGCCAGGTCGTCCCCTCCCCGAAGCCCATTGACGTCATCGAAAAGAACACCGTCAACGCACTGATCAAGGAAGGCTGCGTCGTCATCACCGTCGGCGGCGGCGGTATTCCCGTCGTGCGTAAGAATGGCAAGCTCTACGGCACACCCGCCGTCATCGACAAGGACTTCGCCTCCGCAAAGCTCGCAGAACTCGTCAAGGCGGACGCCCTCGTGATTCTGACCGCGGTTGACCGCGTCTGCATCAACTGGGGCAAGCCGAATCAGGAAAGCCTCGCCGAAATGACCGTCGCGCAGGCGGAAAAGTACTGCGAGGAAGGACATTTCGCGCCCGGCTCCATGCTGCCGAAGGTCAAGGCGGCGATCAGCTTCGCCAAGGCAGGCGGCACCGCGATCATCGCATCCCTGGAGAACGCCGGCGCAGCCGTCAAGGGCGAATCCGGCACGGTGGTGCATCTGTAAATATTGAAATATTAAGCACCCGGGCTTTTGTTAGGGAAAAGCCCGGGTGCTTTGACAGTCTGTAACCGTCAAAATCAGCAAAGATTTTTCGGCATTTTTCGATGACTATGCGTTTGCATTTTTTGATTTCTTAGATTTCCTAACTTTCGAGTTAAATAAATACTTGCTTCGCAAGGATTTTGACTTTCTGCGCAGCTCACGACCTGCCGTACTTTTGTACGCCTACAGTCGTGAGTTGCTTGTCTTCCGAACTTTTGGACAGCCTGCCAGATAGACGGTGAACAGGATCAGCGCAGCAGCGGCGCCGATGAGATAGGCGACGTTCCGGCTTAGCTGCAAACCCTCCTTCGCCATGAGGATATAGGTCACGCTGACGGCGGTCATGAAGGTCGCGGGGAGCGCGGTCAGGAGAGGAGCGAAGCGGTATTTTCCCTTTTTGAGCAGGTAGGCATTGGACACCCACAGCGCGATCATGGCGAGGGTTTGATTGCTCCACGAGAAATAGCGCCAGACGGTCTGGAGGCCCTTGTCATCCGAAATGGCAAACCATGTCAGCAGCCCGCCGATTGCCAGCAGCGGGATCGTGAGCAGCAGGCGGTTTCGGATAGCAATTGATTCCGATTTGTTCGTTTCACAGAGACACCTCTTCCAATTTATTCATTCCGCTCCCTTGCGCCTGTATTCCAGGCATAGCATGGTCAGATCGTCGAACTGCTCGGCTTCCTGCACGAAGGCGTCCACCGCGCCGCGAACGGCTTTCAGAATTTCCTCCGGCGCTTTGTCCTGCGCCTTGTTCAGTGCCTCCAGCATCCGGTCGGTTCCGAACAGCTTGTTTTCTGCGTTGGTGGCCTCGGGGACGCCGTCGGTGTAGAGGAAGAGCTTGGCGCCGGTCTCCAACTGGATTTCATATTCCTTGTAGCGAATCCCCTCCATGCCGCCGATGACAAAGCCGTGTTTGTCCTTGTACAGCGCAAAACTGCCGTCCGGCTGCTTCAAGGCGGGGTATTCGTGTCCGGCATTGGCGCAAGTGAGCCGCCCTGTGGTCAGATCCAGAATGCCGAGCCAAACCGTTACAAACATTTCCTCGCGGTTGTTCGCGCAAATCTGATCGTTGACGGCGCGCAGCACCTCCGCAGGACTCTTTCCTGTCATGGCGTTGTTCTGCACGAGCGTCTTTGCGATCATCATAAAGAGCGCCGCGGGCACGCCCTTGCCGGACACGTCTGCCATGACGAGCCCGAGTTGCCTCTCGTCAATGAGGAAGAAATCGTAGAAATCGCCGCCGACCTCCTTGGCCGGATCCATGCTGGCATAAACGTCAAATTCCGACCGTTCCGGGAACGCGGGGAAGATGTTCGGCAGCATATCCGCCTGAATCTGCGTCGCCAGCGCCAGCTCCGTGCTGATGCGCTCCTTCTCGGCGGTGATCTGCGTGATCTGGGTGATATACTCCCGCGTCCGCTTGGAGAGTGAGGCGAAGGACTCCGCCAGAACCTCGATCTCGTCGTTTGTCTTATACGCCTCTTCCATCTCGAACACCGCATCGCTGCCGCTGATGGCGTTGATGCGCTTTGTCATGCGTTCGAGCGGCTTCACGACCCGGGACGCCACCACCAGCGCGCCGGTGATTGCCAGAATGAGAATCACGACCGTCAGCGCAATTACCGTCTGCATGGAGCGCCTTGCTCCCTGCGTATAGGCTGACAATGCGTCCTCATTGATTCGATCATACTCTTTCAGCATGGCGTCGGTCGGTTGGTGCGTGACCTCCTTCTCCACAACAGAGAGGACCGCCCAGCCAAGGGTCGGCATCGGTGCGCCGGTCAGATAATATTCCTTTCCGTCGATCTCGATCAGCGTCAGACCGGTCGGCTCCTTTAGCGCCTGCCGGGCAAACGCGGCAAGCTCGGAATTCTCATTTTGCCGCAGATCGGGTGCGCTTTTTGAGAGCTCCGCTTTGAACACGCCCTCCGTCTGCGGGGAAAACAGCACCTGCCCGTCTGCGCTGATGACGCAGACAAAGCCGCCCTCGGTCGCCTTATCGCGGACGTAGTCGCTGACAGCGTTCAGAAAAATATCCGCGCCGACCACAGCAACCAGCTCGCCGTCCCGATAGACAGGAGCCGCGCAGACCAGACCGGGAATATCGGTAAAGCTGTCCAACTCCACGCCGGTGAAAATGAGTTCTTCCTCCTCGGCAGCCTGGATGTACCAGGGGCGCTCCCGCACCCGGAAGATTTCCTCCACCTCGCCGGTCTCGGTGACGTAGGCGCCCGCCCGGTCGTCCACGAAGAGAATGCAGCCGTCCGCCGTCGCCACAAAGCAGGAGCTGAGCTTGTCGGAGCTTTCAAACATCGCCAGCATGATCTCGCTCATGTTTGCCACCAAGGACAGCTCCCCGGATGCAGCCGGATCAACGCCGGGCTCGTGCTGCATCTGCACGGAGGCGATCCCGTCGTTCTCCGGGTTTGGCGGGAAAGCGGGATGCGGCGAGAACAGCTCCGAATGTGCAAACAGCTCGCTTGCAAAGGCTTGCAGCGTCAGCACGTCCGTCCGCACGTCGCCGAACAGATCGTCTGCGATATACGCCTGCAGCGCCGTGCTTTGCGTCATGGAGGCTTCCAATATGACCTTCATCGTTTCCTCGGAGACTGCCTCGATGGACGCCTGCTGGGAAGCGCTTGCCTCCTGCACGATGCCGGTCAGGTTCTTCTGCTGATACAGTGACACGGCGGCATATAAACCGATCAGCGCGATGATAAAGATCAGCATGAGATTGAAAATCTTCTGCTGCAGGCCGCCCAATTTGATTCCTCTAATTACCTTCATACGATCGTCAGAATGTCGCTGAAGCCCGTGACCTCAAAAATCTCCATTACGGTCGCGTTGACGTTCGTGAGCTTCATGTTTCCCTGTTTGTTCATAGTCTTTTGCGCCGAGAGCAGCACGCGCAGCCCTGCGGAGGAGACATAGTCCAGCCCTGCAAAGTCCAGCGTCAGCGCGCGGAGGTCCGGCATGAGGCAAGAGAGCTCTTTTTCCAGCTCCGGTGCGGTAGTGGTATCCAGCCTGCCCTCCAGTGCAAGGCTGCCCTGCCCGTTTTCCATGGTTTTCGCGATGTTCAGCATGATAGATCCTCCATTTGCTGTGTTCTTGCTTCTCGGTCTTTTGGAGAGGTTGCTTTATCTGTTTATCTCTTCGCTTCTCAAGGAGTCATTCCATGTTATAATATAATACCATAAAATGCACACAGAAGTCTAACTTTTTTTATGTTTCCGGAAAAAATATGTGATATTGAATTTTCATCTTGAATTTGCTATGATTGTTACATCTTGTTTATCCAACGGAGCATACTTTTTTAGTTTGGAGGTACATTTATGAAACACGCAAAAGCAATTATCTGCATTCTGACCGTCGTCTGCCTTGTGCTGGGCGGTCTTCTGGTCTGGTCGCGGATCGACGCGGCAAAGATCAACGATTACAAGACCGTCACGCCCGGCACATCCGTTACGATTTACTAAATGCTTTCAGAAAAGAGAAGAACGATGAAACAATTGCACCAAGGAATTGCCGTGCTGCTGACGCTGGCGCTGATGCTGGGCTGTCTGCACGGTGTGTCTGCCGCCGCACCCGGCGATCTGTTAACTACACATAATGAAACGAAGCTCTACGGGCTAAACCCGCAGGTGGTACAGACCTGTGATAAGGACGAGCAAATAACAGCCATCATCCTTTTGGAGGGCGAGCCCGTCGCACGGGCGGCGGAGCCTGCCCGCGCTGTCACAAGGCTTGTCCGGCAGCACGCCAATCTGCGCACTGCCCTGCGGCAAAGCCGCGTGGACTATACCGAACAATTTGACTACACGACCCTGCTCAACGGTGTCGCCGTTACCGCCGCTTACGGGGATCTGGAAAAAATCGCCATGCTGCCCGGCGTTGCGTCGGTGCACGTGGCAAACACCTATGACCCGCCGGAGGCAAGCGTGCAGATGGCCTCCTCCAACGGCATGACCGGCGCAGCCCGGTTCATAGAGGCGGGCTATACCGGCTCCGGCACGGTCATTGCCGTGCTGGACACCGGCATCACCCCGCAGCACGAGGCGTTTGCGGCCTATGACGGCAAGCTCGCCGATATCGCCGTCACCGAATCAGACGCCGAGGCTGCCATCGGGCTGCTCGGCTACGGCGCGTATCTGTCCGATAAGATTCCCTTCTCCTACGACTACGCGGACACGGACGACGACGCCACCGACGACACCTCCGGTCACGGCACCCACGTCAGCGCGATTGCTGCCGGCTACGCCCAGGCAGAGGATGGCGCGGTGCTCTTCTGCGGCTCTGCCCCGGACGCGCAGATCCTTGCCATGAAGGTCTTTCCCTCCGGGCAGGCAGGCACGAACTCCGCGATCTACTATAAGGCGCTGGAAGACGCCTATACTCTCGGGGCGGACGTCATCAACATGTCCCTCGGCTCCTACAGCGGCTTCTCCTATGACGCCGAACTGGAGAACGAGGTCTTCGGCAACATCTATGAAACTCTCACGGAAAAGGGCGTCGCCCTGATCATCGCCGCCGGCAACGAGGGCTCCATGGCAGACTATGCCACGAACAATGCAGGTCCCGGCTACGTCACCGCGGACTATTTGGACTACGGCACCGTGGGCGCGCCGTCCACCTATGCCGCGAATCTGTCTGTCGCATCGGCGGAAAACGCAAGCTATCCCACGTTCCATCTAACTGCCGGAGATAGGGAAATCTCCTATTTTGACGCCACCGGCTCCCGCTTCTATTCGACCTTTGCGAGGCTGGGCGACGCGGAGTTTGCGGTGGTACCCGGCGTCGGCACCGAGGAGGACTTTGCCGGGCTGATGGTCGAGGGCAGGATCGCTCTGATCGCCCGCGGCGAGATTTCCTTCCAGGAAAAAGCCGATAACGCCCGCAAGGCAGGCGCTGCCGCCATGCTGGTGTACAACAACGAGGAGGGCGCCCTCCGCATGGGGCTGGAAAACCGGGAACTGCCCGCGGCGTCCATTTCCAAGGAGGACGGCGAATACCTGATCTCCCTTGCCCAGACCGTCCAGCCGCCCGCGCCGGAGAATGTGACCGAGATGCGGTATGAGAATTGGGGCTGGATGCGGGTAGACTGCAATACCGTGCTGGTGTTCGACGCCTTTGACGCAGCACTGTCCGCGCTCACGAGCGGGAATACACTTACCGCGCAGCCGGTCACAGTACAAACCGAAACCGTGGAGGAAGAAGAGGGGCTTTTCGAGCTTCCTTACCTCATTGCCGAACCGGAGCAGTTGGCATTCTTTGTGACGGAGGACGAGGACTGGAACACGGTCTTCCGCAGCGCGGACGGGAGATACCTCACCGCAGGCGAGGACGGCAGCCTCTTCCTTTCGGAGGGATACACTCCATGGAGCGCCTGGCAGATCGAGGACGTGCTGGACGAGAGCGACCCGGAAAACGCTGTCAAGCTCGGCTCCTACTTCTATCACTTTATCGACGAGGACACAGTCCCCCTGTATCTTCGTTATCAAGACGGCGTCGTGACCTGTGACAAGCTCGACGAGGCAAAGCAGGAGGAGTACCTGATCCAGCTGTTTATCGACCCGACGGAGGCGGACGACAGTGTTCCGCCCGTGCCCACCGACGTCGGCAAGCTGCGCATCTCTGACACGCAGCAGACGGTGGAAAGCGAGACTGCTTGGCAGATGTCCTCCTTCTCCTCCTGGGGCACGACCCCTGAGCTGACCTTCAAGCCGCAGCTCACCGCCATCGGCGGCAACGTGTACGCCGCGAGCTACGGCTCGGAAAACGGATATGAGCTGATGTCCGGCACCTCCATGGCGACGCCCGATCTGTCCGGCATTCTGGCGGATCTGCTGCAATATCTGAAGGAAGCCGACCCGACGCTCACGGGCAAGGCGCTCATGCAAAAAGCGGAGGCCATGCTGGAGTCAAGCGCGCGGATTTTGACCGACGCGGACGGCGCGGTCTACAGCCCCAGAAAGCAGGGCGCGGGTCTGGTCGATCTCGACAATGCCACCGCTGTCAAGGCGTACATCACTGAGCCCCTGCTGGCGCTCGGCGAGCGCACGGACGGCGTCTGCGAAATGACCTTTACTGTCCAAAGTCTCGGGCAGGCGGTCAGCTACCGCATCAACACAAAAGCCATGACGGACAAGCTGGTGGAAAAGGACGGCAGTCTGTATAACTCTCTGCAATCCGAGGCGCTCACGGCGAAGGATTTCAACGTCACAACCGACGCGGAAAACGATACTGTCGCCGTCCCAGCGGGCGGCGCTGTCGACGTCAATATCACAATTACGATCTCCGAAGCGGCGAAGACGCGCTTTGCCGAGACCTTCCCCAACGGCAACTTCCTTGAAGGCTTCGTGGAGCTGACGGAGATTGCGCAAACCCCGGAAGCGCCCGCAGGCAGCTTCCGCTTTGACGACGTGCAGGATGAAACGCAATTCTACTACACGCCCGCATATTGGGCCTACGAGCACGATCCGCAGATCACGGCGGGCACTGGCGAAACAACCTTCACCCCGAACGGAGACGCCACACGCGCGCAGGTGGTCACCTTCCTGTGGAGAGCCGCAGGTAAACCGGAGCCTGTGAAAACCGACAATCCGTTTTCCGACGTGAAAGACGGTGCCTATTATACCAAGGCTGTCCTGTGGGCGTTGGAGCAGAAAATCACCAACGGCATCAGCGAAACGACGTTTGCGCCGGACGCGACCTGCACGAGAGGCGCGTTCGTGACCTTCCTCTACCGGTTTGCCGGCAGCCCCGAAATCGGCGGCGTCACCAATCCGTTCGAGGATGTAGCGGACGGCAGATTCTATACCAAAGCTGTCCTCTGGGCGGTGGAGCAGGCAGTCACCGCAGGCACCAGCGCCACAACCTTCTCTCCGGAGAAGAAGTGTACCCGCGGCGAGATTGTGACCTTCCTGTACCGCTATCTGGCAGAGGGCAAAGAAGCGCCCGCTGCGGCAGGCGCGCCGATCCACGCCTCCTTTATGGGCTTCTTAGGCGACTGGAGCAAGGCGCCGATCACAGAATCGGTGGATTGGCGTGACGTTATTGAGGCCCTGCATGCCTACGGCGAAACCGGTACGCTGGAGCTGGGCGAGCACGAGGTCAACACCCAGCCCAACATGGCGTTCACACTCAACGGCGACATGCTGAAATTCGGTATGGTATACGGCGGCTATGCCGGTGACAATTCTCTCGGTGGGGTTCCGTATCGGGATTCCCATATCGCCATCGGTCCGGGTGCTATGTTTGACACACTCTACTGCACGCCCATGCTGCTGCGCAACGCCCGCCGCGTGATCGTCACCGTCACCGACCTTGCCACAGGCGAAGCGGTTTTCGCAGAAACGACGCAATACGCGATCAAGGCAATGTACGACGCAGAGAGTGGCGGCTGGGTCAGCGCCTGCCCCTTCCTCTACAGCGGCACCGACATGGACGGCAATCCGCTGCCCAACGGCACCAAGCTGCGGGTAGACTTCTACGCGGAGCCGGCGTGCGGCGAGGACACACTCGGCAAGCTCTCCTATGACGAGCTCGCTGAGAAGGCGGCGGCTTACAGAGTCTGGAGCTTCCCGCTCTCGATCGACGCGGAGACGCCGATCTTTGAGGATATTTCTTATAACGCGAAAAAGAACACCCTCACCGTCACCGTCTCGGATGATCAGTATCTTGCCTCCCTGCGCATGGGGCAGGCGGATCCAGAGACCGGCGCGATGGCACTGGCGGCGCAGGAGGCATTCTCTGATGAGCAAGAGCGCACGCCGCACACCGTCGTCTTTGAGAACATCGCGGCGGACGGCTGCACTCTGATCGTCGCGGACTATGCCGGAAACAGCCGCTATCTCAAAGTGGTTCCCGGCGAAGGCGAGCTCGTCCCCGTGACACTGCACTGCGTCGAGGGCTCGCAGCCCGAGGACGGCGTGACCGAGCTTCTGGTCGCTGCCGGCGCGTCGGTCACGCTGCCCGAGGTCTATACGTACTATCTCGGCAGCATCCCGTTCGTCGGCTGGACGGCAGAGCCCATCGAGGGTACCGTGGCGGACGAGGAGCTGGAAGCCTCCGGTCTGACGGATCGGCTGATTTATGCCGGTGAGCCGGTCACCGTCACCGGTCCTGCGGACTTCTATGCGGTGTACCGGACGGAGATCAGCGATCCGCGCGTCCGGATGGAGCTGCTGCGGGCGCAGCCGTTTGATTGGTTGGGAACCGTTGCCATCGGCAGCTATGAGCGGGCAGACCACACAAGCAGCTTCTTCCTGAACGGCAGCGGCGAGGCGACGCCGTTTGAAACTGAGTTTGACGAGGAAAACTGGATCACCTCTCTGCGCGGCGCGGCGGACGACATTCTCTTTGAGATCGGAGAGTCCGTAGACCCGATGACCGGCTTTATCTGCTACACTCTCTGCTCGCATGCGACCGGGAAATACCTTGCCGCAAAGGACGGCGCGGTAAGCTTCGTTGACGAGCCGGATGACGATGCACTTTGGTATCTCGGATATTCGGATGACGATGAGGCAGTCGGCGTGCTGACCCTCGACGAAACCCAGATGCTGGTCTTTGATAGCGAAAGCGGCAGCTTCGGCTTTATCTCCCCGGAGGATTTCGATCCGGAGCGGCATTCGCTCTCCTTCTACCTCCCCGTCCCCATCGGCAGCGTCTATTTTACCGATCTGCCGTAAGACGGCAGGCGTCCCTCTGAGAAATCTATAAAAAGCGCGGCTTCGGATTGGTTTTGTCCAACCGAAGCCCCGCTTGTGATTATGAAGACCAACATACCCCACACGGAAGAATGCGCGCCGCCAATATCGCGTCCATGAAGCACAGGCGCAGCCGTCAAGGGCGAATCCGGCACGGTCGTGTATCTGTAATTAGAATTGGTACAAGAAAACGGAGTGGTAGAAAACCACTCCGTTTTCTTCTACGCCGGAAGGGACTCGTTTGCGTTTTTGCCTTTGGCAAAAACTAAGGTTGCGTCGGTAGAAACGCCGACAACAGTGGTTCCCGTTCCCCGCCTTTGCATTTTAGCGTAACTTAAATTACGCCGGAAGGGACTCGTTTGCATTTTTTGCCTGCGGCAAAAAATAAAGGTTCGCCTCGGTCAAGCCCTCGGCGGCGGCGCTCGCCCGCGCCGCATTTAGATTTTCGAGTCCCTTCTATTTCGGCGTACCAAAAAGGACAGCATCTTTGATGCTGTCCTTGGAAGGGACTCGAACCCCCGACCTACTGGTTCGTAGCCAGTCACTCTATCCAACTGAGCTACCGGCGCATAGTGCGCTCAACGCGCTAAAATATAATAGCACACTGTTATGGAAAAAGCAAGTACTTTTTTTGCTTTTTTTCATTTAATCTTCGGGGCTCAATCCCACGGCGCGGCGCAGGATGCTCAGGGCGGGAACGGGCTTTGGAAGCTGCATTTGGAAGACCATCTGCGGATTGCGCGGTTCCGTCAAGAGATTCCCGTCCATGTCCTGCATTGTCGGCGCGGTCAGCGCAAACGGGCGCAGATCGGGACCTACCAGCTCCACGGCGTCCCCTGCCGCAAATTTATTGCGCAGGGACAGGGTCGCCAAACCGTTTTCGTCGCAGTCTGTGACGATGGCGCAGACCTGCCAGTCGCGGATATAGCGGGAATTCTGATAATACTGTCCGGGCTGACCGTAGAAAAAGCCGGTCGAATAACGCCTGTGGGAAACATGCTCCACCTCGTCGCGCCAGACGGGGTCGATCGGCCTGCCGGAGGCGACGTCGTCGATCACATGGCGGTAGGCACCGGTCACGATCGCCGCGTAGTAGGCGGATTTCGCCCGCCCCTCGATCTTCAGGCAGTCCACGCCGACGCGCATCAGATCGTCGACGTGGTCGATCATGCACATATCGCGCGAATTCATGATGTAGGTGCCCTTTTCGTCCTCAAAGACGGGGAAGAACTCTCCCGGACGCTTTTCCTCCATCAGCGCGTACTGATAGCGGCAGGGCTGCGCGCACGCGCCGCGGTTGCTGTCTCTGCCGGTCATGTAATTGGACAGCAGACAGCGGCCGGAGTAGGACACGCACATCGCTCCGTGGACGAAGGTCTCGATCTCAAGGTCCTTTGGCGTATTGCGTCGAATCTCGGCGATCTCCTCCATCGAAAGCTCCCGCGCTAAAACAACACGCTTCGCGCCGAGCTCATACCACGCGCTTGCGCAGGCGGCGTTCGCCACGCTGACCTGCGTGGAAACGTGGCGCTCGCAGTGCGGCGCGTAGCGCTCCGCCGCGCGAAACACGCCGAGGTCGGCGATGATCAGCGCGTCGACACCGCAGGCTTCCAACTGCTCCAAATGCGCCGGAAGTCCCGCGAGCTCGTCGTTGCGCGGCATGGTGTTTACGGTGACGTGCACCTTGACGCCCTGCGAATGGGCGAAGCGAACCGCCTCCGGCAGCTCCTCTGGAGGAAAGTTCCCCGCAAAGGAGCGCATGCCGAAGCTTGTCCCCGCCAGATAGACTGCGTCCGCGCCGTAGAGAACGGACATTTTCAGGCGTTCCATATCGCCGGCAGGCGATAGCAGCTCCGGCTTCTTACCCATCGTTCTGCGATCCGAGGAACTGGTTGTGTTCGTCATAGGTCTTCGAGAAATGATGGTAACCGGTCGAGCGGTCAAGCGCGTAGTAATAGTACCCCGTATCATTCGGATAGAGCGCGGCGGTAATGCTGGAAAGACCCGGGTTGGAGATCGGACCCGCCGGCAGACCGGTATGCGTATAGGTGTTATAAGGGCTGTCGATCTGCTTATCCGCCTCGGTCAGCGGGCGGTTCTCGCCGATCGCGTAGAGCAGCGTCGCGTCGATATTCAGATACGGATACTCCGCCGGCTTGCACAGACGGTTATAGATGACAGAGGCGATGTTGCTGCTCTCGTCCGCGCCCGCGCTCTCCTTCTCGATCATGGACGCGACGGTCATCAGATCGTAGACAGACAGCAGATGGTCGGAGATAAACGCATCGTCGTAGCCTGCATTGCGCAGGCGTCCGGCAATCTGCTCGTTCAAAACGTTAAGCTTTTCTTTTGCCTCGTCGGAGAATTTACGTTCAAAGTTCGTCAGCAGCTTGTCCAGCACGCGCGCGGGATCATCGTTCTCGTAAAAGTCATAGGTGTCCGGGAACAGGAAGCCCTCGAGACGGTTGTCCGCGCCGTAGGGAATCCCCTCTAAGAACCAATAGTTAAATTCCGTCTCAGCGGCGGCCTTTTTCAGCGCCTCCGCCGTGCAGACGTTGTTCTTCTCCATGAGGGCGAAAATCTGCGCGCCGGTCATACCCTCGGGGATCATCACGCGGACGGTGGTACGGTTCGGGCTGTTGGCGATCATGTTGTCGACCAGCGCGTTATAGTCATAGTTGTAGCTGATGACGTAGGTGCCCGGGTCCATCGTCGATTCGGAATCCGTAAATCTGCAGTAGAGCTTGAACAGCCACGGATACTTGATGACGCCGTTGTCCTTCAGCATATCCGCGATATCGTCCAGCGTATCGCCGTCCTTGATCGTCACGGTCAGCGTTTCATCCGAACGGCCGAAGGCGAACACATCCTGCGCGCATTCCCACGCGCCGTATCCGAGTCCGACCGCGACCAGTCCGACGATCACAACATAGAGAATCACCTTGACAAACAGCGGAACAATGCGCTTTCTGCGCTTCTGCTTCGGCTTTTCGGGAGGCGGCGCGTCCTGCGCATCGTCCTCGGGATCAAAGCTCTCGTCATAGTCTTCGTCATAGGGATATTCGTCTTCCGGAAGAGGCTCCTCCGGCGCAGGGTACTCGTCATATTCGCCGTAGCCGCGATAAATGTCGTCGTAGTCGGGCGCATCCCCGTCCATCTGCGGCGGCTGCGCGTCCTTTTGCAGCAGTTCGCCTGCGGGATAAAGCTCCGTGTTGTCCAAATCCGCATACTCCTGCTGCTCGAAATCCGTATTCATCTCGCCCGCGCCGTCGAACGCGGCCTCTCCCGGCTCCTTGTCGATCTGCTGCTTGATATCCGAGATCAGATCATCCACGGAGAAGTCCTCTTCCAGAGGATCCGGCGTTTTGAAATAGAAATCATCAGTCATAGGTTTCTCCTTCAGCGGTACACCGCGCCGGCGGCGACCTTTTTCGCCGCGTCTTTTCCGCGCAGTACCTCAATCAAAGCAAATGCAAAGTCGTATGCCGTGCCGGGTGCTTTGCCGGTTACCACTCTGCCGTCGATCACGACGGCTTCTCCGGTGGGCTTTGCACCGCCCATGGCTTCCTCGCAGCCGGGGTAGCAGGTCGCCCGCTTTCCGTCCGTTATGCCGAGCTTGGCAAGCACGGTGGGCCCCGCGCAGATCGCCGCGGCGTAGCCGCCTTTATCATATACCGTTTTCACGGCGTTCAGAACGATCCGGCTTCCCAGAATGGAGTTCACGCCGCCCATGCCGCCGGGCAGGACGATCATCTCCGCCGCGCTCAGGTCGGTCTCCTCCGCGACGCAGTCGGCGCAGACGGTAATGCCGTGGCCGCCGACGATCTCTCTGCCGCCGATCCCGGCAAAACGGACGTCGACGCCCGCTCTGCGGAGCATGTCGCAGGGTACGATCGCTTCGGCTTCTTCAAAACCTTTTCCGAGAATGATATAGACCATGTTTATCCCTCCAGACACTTGCACACAAGTGCAAAAATCTCGTTGTGAATATCCTCGATCGAACGCATTTTCCCGTCGCGGGCGCAGTCGATAATCGTCCAGCCGTAATACTCCGCCGCCTGACGGCCGGTGCTGCGGCACAGCCGCAGATAGTCCATGTTCTGCTCGTGGATGTCCGCAACCGTATGCGTGTCATGCTCGCGGCGGCGGAGCATCTGGCCGGTCAGCTCGGTCGGAACATCCAGATATATGACGATATCCGGCACGGGCAGTTCCATGTGGCGGTATTCAAACTCATAGAGCCATTTGAAAAAGTCCTTGCGCTCCCCCTCCGGCATCTTGGACGCCTGATGCACCGCGTTGGAGGTCGTATAGCGGTCGGAAAGCACCAGACCGCCGTTATTATAGTATTCCCGCCACACTTTGCGATATGACGCATAGCGGTCCACCGCGTAGAAGGTGGAAGCGGCGTATGCGTTGACATCCGACGGCCGCGTGCCGAATTCTCCGCCGAGATACATGCGGATCAGCGAGGAGGACGGTTCGGAATACTGGGGAAATTCAATCGTACGGAAATCGACCTGCATCGTCTGCAGGCGTTTGGTCAGCAGCGCGAACTGTGTGGATTTGCCGGAGCCGTCCGTTCCCTCAAACACAATCAGTTTCCCCATGTTTATTCCCCCTTCATTCTCTTTCTGAGCACCGCAAAAACGAATTTGGGCAGACGCATCATCCGTCCGAGGCGGCGCGGCTCTTTGATCAGGCGGTAGAGCCATTCAAGCTGCAGCTTGATCATCCACTTCGGCGCACGCTTTACCGTGCCCGCAATGCCGTCCAGCGTCCCGCCGAGCCCCGCCATCAGCTTGACGTTCAGCTCGTCTGCATGCCGGAACATGAAGTACTCCTGTTTCGGCGAGCCGAGACAGACGTACAGAACGTCGGCAGCGGCTTCGTTGACTTTTCGGATCACTTCGTCTTCATCCTGGAAGTAGCCGTCCGCCGTGCCGCAGATCAGGAGGTTCGGATGCTTTTCCCTCATTTTCTGCGCGGCAAGTTCCGCCACGCCGGGCCTGCTGCCTAAAAGATAGAGCCTGCTGCCGAGTTCTTCATAGACGGGCAGCAGATTCTGCGCAAATTCGATCCCGGCGACCTTCTGCTTCAGCGGGGTCTTCAGAATCTTCGCGCCCAAAACCACGCCCGCGCCGTCCGGCAGCACAAGATCGGCGCTGTTGAGCACATTGCGGAAATCCTCGTCATGAAGCGCCTCATACGCCATCTCGGCGTTCGGCGTCACGCAGTAGGCGGTTTTCGCGCCGGTCAGGAACGACCGTCCTGCGGCGACAGCCTCCTCCATGGTGATATTGTCATATTGCACACCCAAAACGTCCGTTTTCATGCGCATACCTCTCCAATTTATTGTGCTAACATTTTATCACAAAAATCGCACTTTGTCTACGGCTCATTTCACATTCTGTGACGGTTTGCATACTATGTTGATGAAAGCACATTATTCTGCTTAACTGTTCATTCGGGAGGTTATAGCCATGCCAGAAAACACCATCGACACTGCGGCCGAAACGCGGCAGTCCGCTTCCATCCATACCCAGCAAATCACGGACAGTTGTCTGGATAAAGACTGCATTGAGGATCTGCGGGTCTATCTGACCACGCCCTCGCAGGAAGCGCTCGACGGCGCGACAACGGCAAGAGCGCGCTGCAGCGAGCTTCTGCTTGCAGAGGTAAACGTCGAGCCGCTCAACTACAAAACCGGCTATCACGCCGTAGATATTACCTTCTACTATCGCGTGATCGGCGACGCCGTGCTCGGCGGCATCCGTCCGACAACCATCACGGGGCTCGCCGTATTCGCAAAGCGCGTCGTGCTCTGCGGCGGCAGAAACAGAGCCAAGATCTTCACCAGTGCGGACACGGTTCCGAACTGCGACGCTCTGCTGAACAGCGACCGTCCGGTCGGCATCGTGGAGGTGCTTGATCCGATGATTCTTTCCGCCAGAGTCAGAGAGCCGTGTGTCGGCGACGAGTGCGGTACTGAACTGACGGAAGTGCCGGCAATCATTGCAGACTGCTTTGACGACGAGCTCGTCATGAGCGGCGATCACAAGCGGCTCTTCGTCACGATCGGTCAATTCTCCACCGTCCGCCTCGAGCGCGACACGCAGATCACGATCCCTGTCTACGAATACAGTGCGCCCACACGCGAATGCTGCGACGACGAGGAGTGTGAGGAGGACCCGTGCGAGCTGTTCAGCCGCATCGACTTCCCTATGCGGGCGTTCTTCCCAGACAACACTTCCTGCAGCAACACCGAGGTGCGAAACAATTGCCCCTGCGGCACATAAGCTATTCTATGACGGAATACTCTGAACCAATAAAAAAGCGACCCGGATCGGGTCGCTTCTTTTATCGTTCTTTTACATGTACGTCCACCTGCGGGAACGGGATGGTAATATTGCGCTCGTTGAAGATGCGCTTGACCGCCTCGGTCACATCGTATTCCGCTTGCAGATAGTTCGGCGGATCAATCCAGACCCATAGCAGGTACTGCACGCTGCTGTCCGCGAATTTCATGACGCTGACGACCGGCGCAGGCTCCTGCAAAACGCTGTCTTGCTTCGCCGCCTCCAAAAGCGCCTCGCGCACCGCGTCGATGTCGTCGCTGTACGCCGCGGCGAAGGCCAGCTCCAGACGACGCTTCCCTTCCGCAGAGAAATTGCGGATTTTGGAGGAAACCGCCTCGCTGTTCGGGATATAAAGCGTCTCCTTATTATGATCGACCAGCTTGGTATAGTGCAGGGTGATCGCGCTGACAAAGCCCTCTGCGTCGTCGATTCTGACGTGATCGCCGACGCGGAAGGGATGGGTGGTCAGCAGCGTGATCCCGCCGACCACGTTAGAAAGCACATTCTGCACGGCAAGGGAGATCGCCAGAGAGACGATGCTGATAATTGCAACCAGGGACGACACGTCCACGCCGAGACTGCCGGCGGCGATCAGAATGACCAGTAAATACAGCAGGATGCGCAGGGTCGCCTTCAAAAAGTGGAAGATCGTGCGGTCGAGCTTCGTGCGGTTCAGTCCGCGGTCAAGCAACTTCATCAGCAGCTTGACCACGATGAAGCCGACGACCAAGATCACAATGCCGGGCAGCGCTTTTTGCAGCGTTATCGAAGCAAAAAACTGTTTTAATTCCTCAACACTCATTTGTCTGCCTCGTTTTCTCCTGCTGGAAGACGGTTCTTGTCCGCGTTGACGAATTTCATCAGATCGTCGCCGGTAATCGTTTCTTTCTCCAATAGATACAGCGCGATCTCGTCGAGCAGCTCGCGGTTTTCCCGTAGGAGCTGCTTGGCGTCCTCGAAGCAGGCGTTCAGCAGGGCGCGCACCTCGTGATCTGCGTCGTCCGCCGTCGTCTGCGCACAGTCCATATAGGCCTTGCCGTCGAGATACTCGTTCTGCGCAGCCGCAAGTGCCATCAGGCCGATCTTGTCACTCATGCCGTACTGGGTGACCATTTTCCGCGCAAGCTCTGTCGCGCGCTGAATGTCGTTCGCCGCGCCGGTCGTCTGGATGCCGAAGACGACCTGCTCCGCGGCGCGTCCGCCGAGCAGTGTCTGCAGCTCGATAACGAGCTCTTCTCTTGAGTTGAGGAATTTTTCCTCCTCCGGCATCTGCATGGTGTAGCCCAGTGCGCCGGAGGTGTGCGGGACGATCGTGATCTTGGAAACAGGCTGCGAATGCTTCTTCATCGCCGCGACGAGCGCGTGACCGACCTCATGATAGGAAACAATGCGCTTTTCAATGTCCGTCAGGACGGTGCCCTTCTTCTCCGTGCCGGCGATGACCGTCTCAAAGGAGACAAGCAGGTCCTGCTGATTGACCGCGCGTCTTCCCATACGGACGGCGCGGAGCGCCGCTTCGTTGACGAGGTTTGCAAGGTCTGCGCCGACCGCGCCCGCAGTTGCCTGCGCCAGCTTTTTCAGATCGACGTCCTCCGCAAGATGGATGTTTCTCGTATGCACCAGCAGGGTCTGATAGCGTCCCTCCAGATTGGGACGGTCGACGATAATGCGGCGGTCAAAGCGTCCGGCGCGCAGCAGCGCCTTGTCCAGAATCTCCGGACGGTTTGTCGCGGCGAGGATGACGACACCGTTCGACGAGTCGAAGCCGTCGATCTCCGCCAGAAGCTGATTGAGGGTCTGTTCGCGCTCGTCGTTGCCGCCGAATCTGCTGTCGCGGCTGCGGCCGATCGCGTCGATCTCGTCAATAAAGATGATTGCGGGCGCGACCTTGGACGCTTCCTTGAACAGATCGCGGACGCGGCTTGCGCCGACGCCGACAAACATTTCAACGAAATCCGAACCGGAAATTGAGAAGAACGGCACATGCGCCTCGCCTGCAACCGCTTTGGCAAGCAGGGTTTTGCCGGTGCCGGGCGAGCCGACCAGCAGCGCGCCCTTCGGCAGCTTTGCGCCGATGGCGGTGTATTTCTTCGGATTGTGCAGGAAATCAATGATCTCGACCAGAGATTCCTTCGCCTCATCCTGTCCCGCAACGTCGCGGAAGGTCACGCCGGTCTCTTTTTCCATGTAGACCTTGGCTCTGCTCTTTCCGATTCCGCCGATTCCGCCGAAGCCGCCGCCACCGCCGCCTCCGTTGCGGTTGGCGATGAAGCGCATCAGCAGCATGAGTCCGAAAAAGAAGATCAGCGGTAGGATAATCCAGTTAAAGAGCATGGACGAGCTGCCGTCCTCCACCGGCGCGGCGGAGAATTCCACGCCGTTTTCCTGCATCGTCTTTGTTACCTCGGTCAGATCGACGTCCGGCAGCCGGTTGGTATAATAGAGTCTCCCCTTTTTTTCCTCTTCTTCCGTATTGAGCCGGTAGAAAATCTGCGTATCCGAGAACTCTGCGGTCTTAATCTTGTTTTCCGAAACCGCGGTAAGGAAGGTGTTGTAGCTCACTTCCTCCTGCCCTGCGGAAAACAGGAGGTCCAGCAATCGGTTTCCGAAAATGATCGCAACGAAAAAGATCGCGGCAATCAGGATCAGAGCAGTGACAGGAGGGCCGCTGCTGTTTCCGTTTTTCTTGTTATTCGGCATTTGCTCACGCTCCTTCCAAGGGATGCATTTTTAGCATCATATCACATTTTTCGCCGCTTCGCAATTCTTGATACCAAATCGAACGTAAATTTTCTGTAAACTCACATTTTATATTGTTTACCGACAAGTTATTTGTTATAATTAACAACAGTCTTGTATTACTGGGAGAATTTATGAAAAAGGATTTGATTACCGATATTCCGGACGAACGCTCTGAGGGAATGATTGAGGGCAGAAACGCCGTTGCGGAGGCGCTGAAAAGCGGACGCGCAATCAACAAGGTTTTCCTCGCGGACGGCGACACCGATAAGGCTCTCGGCAGACTCGCCGCCATGGCGAAGGACGCCGGCGCAGTCGTCGTCCGTATTGACCGCCGCAAGCTGGGCGACATGAGCCCCACCGGTGCGCATCAGGGCATTATCGCTTCGGTCGCCGCGCACGAATATGCGAGCGTAGACGACATTCTCGCCCTTGCGCAGCAGCGCGGCGAAGTGCCGCTGATCGTGATATGCGACGAGCTTTCCGATCCGCACAACCTCGGCGCGATCATCCGCACTGCGGAATGCGCCGGCGCGCACGGCGTCATCATCCCGAAGCGCCGTAGCGTCGGTCTGACCGCAGTGGTCGGCAAAGCGTCCGCCGGCGCGCTCGAATATATGCCGGTCGCCCGCGTTGCCAACATCGCCGCCGCGATCCGTGAGCTCAAGCAGCGCGGCGTCTGGGTCTTCGGCACTGCCGCAGACGCCGATACGGCGCTGTATCAGGCTGACCTCAAGGACGCCGCCGCCATTGTGATCGGCAACGAGGGCGTCGGCATGAGCCGCATCGTTGCCGAAAGCTGTGATTTCAAGGTCAGCATTCCCATGAAGGGACAGATTTCATCCCTGAACGCCTCCGCAGCGGCGGCGATTCTGCTCTACGAGGCAGTCAGACAGAGAGGCTAAGCCATGAACGAACGCGATCCGGAACAACTGAATATGCCGGACGCGGCCGAGGACTACGCCCTGGAGGATATCGTCCGCGAGTTCGGCGGCGAGCAGCCGAGCGAAACCGTGAGCGGCGACACGATCCCCTTCTCCGCCGTTCGCGCGCAGACGCAGGCGTCGTCTGACACGATCGCCTTCACGCCTGTCCGCGAGGAAACGAAAAAGGACTCCGATACGATCGCCTTCCCGCCGGTCTCTGCGGAGAATGCGGCGAAATCCGACACATTTGCGTTCAGACCGGTACATACGGAAACGTCCGACGGGCAGGGCGCGACGATCAAGTTTGTTCCTCCGGTCAGAGAAGAAGATCGCCCGGAAAACGGGCAGAATGGAGATACCGCTCCGCTTCCCGACCCCATTCCGATCCCGACGCAGAAGGAGGGGCAAAAGACCGCTGAGCTGACGCCGCAGTCCGTTTTGAAGGAGACTGCCGCCGGTCGGGGTCTGCAGAGGCTGCGCGCCGTGCTGCTCGGCATTCTGGCGGGCGCAAGCGTCATTCTGACCGTATACGCCGTAAGCTCCCGGGACTTTTTCGGGCTGTCGGCAGAAACGCTCTGCGTTCTGACGATGGTCCTGCTCAGCTTCGCCGTGCTGCTTTCTTACGACGTGCTGTGGCGCGGCGTGCGTGACCTGATCCGTTTTCATCCGAGCCCGTTCACGCTGTCCATTCCGCTCATCGTGCTGGCGGGACTGGACGCTTTCCGCGGCGGATCGAGCCGTCCTGGCAACTACTGCGGCGCGGTGACCCTGCTGCTCTTCTTCCTGATGTGCGCGCTGTGCGCCGAGCGCAGCGGCAGATACCGGACGCTTCGCGCCGTCTGCGGCTTCCAGAAGCCGATGGGCATTTTCAACGCCCCGCAGGTTGATCAGGGCGCGCCGTCCCTGCGGCGCGATCCTGCCAACGTCGTCAGCTTTCTGATCGACCTGCTGCAAAAGGACAAGCCGCAGATGATCCTCAGCATCTACTGCACGATTCTGTTCCCGCTGAGCGCGGCGCTCGCCTTCTTGCTGACACGGCGCAGCGGCGGCGATTTCCTCCTTGCCTGGCTGCTGCTGCTGCTCGGCGGGCTCCCGTTCTTCGCCGCGCTGAGCTATCCTCGCACGTTCGCCATCCTCGCCGGACGTCTGAGCAAGATCGGCGGCGCGCTGAGCGGCTGGCACAGCGCGAAGATTTTCGGCGGAAAACACACGATCATCATTCGCGATGAAGACCTCTTTCCCGTCGGCGGCATCACCACCAACGGCATGAAAATCTTCGGCGCGTACCGCCCCAACCGGATCATCTCCTACGCGCTCGCCGCCCTGGACGCCTCGGGCAGTCCGCTGAGCGGGCTGTTTGAAGGGCTGCTCAAGGCGCAGTACGGCACGCACAGCGTCGTTTCGCAGCAAAAATTCTACGACAACAACGGTATCGGAGCGGAGATCGCCGGCGATATCGTTCTGGTCGGCTCTCTGGCATTCATGCACAGCATGGGCGTGCAAATGCCCGCCGGCGCAAAAGTGCGGCTTGCCGTCTATGTCTCAGTCAACGGCGAGCTTGCAGGCATCTTCGCGTTGAAGTACAAGGCGAACAATTCCACGCGCAAGGGACTGCGCGACGTGCTGGCAAACCGCAATTTCTCCGTCGTTGTCGCGACGCGCGATTTTCTGATCACGCCGGAGCTGATCGCGGCGAAGTACCGTCTGCCGACCGATCACATGAAATTTCCCGCTTATCCGGAGCGGCTGCGGCTGGCGGAGCTCGACCCAAACCGCAAAGCAGAGCAGGGCGGTCTGATCGCCAAGGACACCTTCGGCGCGTTCGCCTCCACCGTCGCGTCCGGTCGGACGCTGCGGATCGCTTCACTGGCTTCCATGGTGATCTGTCTTTTCGTCGCGGTGCTCGGCATCGTGCTGTGTTCCCTGATCGTTCTCTGGAATTCGCGCGACGCGGCCTCGCCCGTTCATCTTCTGACCTTCCAGCTCCTCTGGGCGTTTGCGCTCGATTTTGTTACCTTAATTCTGTTGAGATTCTGAATCTCCGCTTTTTTAGAAAAAAGTCGCAGTATTATCCGAAAATTTCCGTTTTTTCAATTGCAAAATATTGATCTATCGTGTATAATATAAACTAATTGCGGCAAAGAACGGTTTGCTGCCCGCAGTCACTTCCCGACTGCACAGAAAGGAGAATTTCAAACTATGTACACTGCGAAGGATATCCGCAATATCGCTCTGCTCGGTCACGGCGGCGACGGCAAATCCGCCCTGTGCGAAAGCATGCTGTTCCTGACCAAGGCAATCACCCGTCTCGGCAAGCGCGCCGACGGCACGACTGTTTCCGACTTCGACGACGAAGAGAAGAAGAGACAGTATTCCATTAAAACTTCTGTTATTCCCGTAGAATACGCAGGTACGAAGCTGAATGTTCTGGATAACCCCGGCTACTTCGATTTCGCCGCGGAGGTCGTTCAGTCTCTGCGCGTTGCGGACGCGGGCATCATCTGTCTGACCGCAAAGTCCGGCATCGCTGTCGGCACCGAAAAGGGCTGGAAGGCTCTGGCTGACGCCGATCTGCCCGCGATGTTCTACGTTTCCAAGCTTGACGAAGAGCATGCCAACTTCTTCGGCACCTTCGATTCCATCCGCGACACCTTCGGCGCTTCCGCGATCCCCTTCACCTTCCCGATTCTCAACGGCGATCAGGCGGTCGGCATTGTCGATCTGATCGAGAAGAAGGCCTACGACGCAAGCGGCAAGGAAATCGCGCTGCCGGCGGACGCTGCCGACAGAATCGAAGAATATATGATGGAACTCAATGAGCAGGTCGCCGAAACCGACGAAGCGCTCATGGAGAAGTTCTTCATGGAAGAGCCCTTCACGCCGGAAGAGCTGAGCAAGGGCATTAAGGACGGCATTCAGCAGCGTGCGATCACGCCCGTCTTCTGCGGCTGCTCCATGACCGGTCTCGGCACCGTCCGCCTGATGGAAAACCTCAAGAAGTTCGCGCCGTCTCCGCTGGAGGGCAAGCCCGCGATCGTCGTCGACGAAGACGGCAACGAGTCCGAGCTTCCGCTCGATCCGTCCGGCAGCCCGATGGCTTTCGTTTTCAACACCATGGCTGACCAGTACGGCAAGAACTCCTACTTCAAGGTCATCTCCGGCGACATCGAGGACACCCTCACCGTCGTCAATGCCCGCACCGGCGACAACGAGAAGCTGGGCAACACCTTCTTCCCGCGCGGCAAGGACAACGCGAAGACCTCCAAGGTCTGCTGCGGTGATATCGGCGTCTTTACGAAGCTGGCTTCCGTCCGCACCGGCGACACGCTGGGTCTGCCCGGCAAGGTCGTCACCGTCAAGGGCATGACCTACGACGAGCCGTGCTACCGCATGGCGATCTACGCGAAGAACAAGGGTCAGGAAGACAAGGTCGCAAGCGGCCTCGTCAAGCTGAACGAGGAAGACGCTTCCTTCACCTACGGCAACGATCCGGAGACAAAGGAAATGATCATCGCCGGCGTCTGCGACATCCATCTGAGCGTCATCATCTCGAAGCTCCTCAGCAAGTACAAGGTCGAAGCCGAGCTCCGTCCGGCAAAGATTGCATACCGCGAGACCATCAAGAAGAAGGTCGAGGTTCACGGCCGTCACAAGAAGCAGTCCGGCGGTCACGGTCAGTTCGGCGACGTCTATATCCGCTTTGAGCCGCAGTCTGAGACCGAAGATATGGTCTTCGCGGACGAGACGGTCGGCGGCTGCGTGCCGAAGAACTTTATCCCGTCAGTTGAAAAAGGTCTGCGCAACTGCATCGGCAAGGGCGTTCTGGCGGGCTACCCCGTCGTGTTCCTGAAGTCCACCCTGTACTTCGGCTCCTATCACCCCGTCGACTCCTCCGATATGGCATTCCAGACCGCAGCCGGCATCGCCTTCAAGGAAGGTCTGCCCACCGCTGCTCCGACGCTGCTTGAGCCGATCGGCGAGCTCAAGGTCTTCGTGCCGGACGCCAACATGGGCGACATCATCGGCGACCTCAACAAGCGCCGCGGTCGTGTCATGGGCATGAATCCAGACGCCAACAATCGCGGCTGGCAGGTCGTCGAGGCGGAAGTCCCGATCGGTGAAATGACCAGCTACGCGATTGATCTGCGTTCCATGACACAGGGTCGCGGCTCCTACGCCCTCAAGTTTGTCCGCTATGAGGAAGTTCCGCAGATGAATCAGGCAAAGATCATCGAGGACGCCAAGAAGGACGAAGAAGAATAATATGTTACCAAAAGTCGGCTGCGTCATGCAGCCGACTTTTTTCGCAAATGGGGTTGTAATTTTTGTAATTTTTTGTTACAATATATGAGATTTGAACGAAGGAGCGATCGTATGAAGCTGATTTCATGGAACGTCAACGGAATCCGCGCCTGTCTGGAGAAGGGTTTTCTCGACGTTTTTGCGTCGATGGACGCAGACTTCTTCTGCCTGCAGGAAACAAAAGCGCAGCCAGATCAGGTCGCCCTCGATCTGCCCGGCTATGAGCAGTTCTGGTACTCTGCCGAGAAAAAGGGCTATTCCGGAACGGCGATCTTCACCAAGCGCAAGCCGGATCGCGTGACCTACGGCGTAGGCGTGGAGGAGCTGGATCACGAAGGCAGGCTCATCACGCTGGAATATCCGAACTGCTATATCCTCACCTGCTACACGCCGAACGCGCAGGACGGCTTGAAGCGGATCGACCACCGTATGGCGTGGGAGGACGCCTTCCGCGCGTATCTCAAGACCCTCGATGAAAAAAAGCCGGTCATTTTCTGCGGCGACCTGAACGTCGCCCATCAGGAGATCGACCTGAAAAACCCGAAATCCAACCGCGGTAACGCGGGCTTTTCCGATGAGGAGCGCGGGAAATTCACCGAGCTTTTGAACGCAGGCTTTACGGACTCCTTCCGTTATCTCAATCCGGACGCGACCGGGATTTATTCGTGGTGGAGCTACCGCTACAACGCGCGCGCCAATAATGCAGGCTGGCGTATCGACTATTTTATTGTCTCCGACCGCATCCGCGAGAAGATCATTGCCGCGCCGATCTACAACGAAATCTACGGCTCCGACCACTGCCCCGTCGGTCTGGAGCTTGCCATGGAGGTTTGAACCAATGAAAAAGAAACTGATTGCGCTGCTGCTGTGCCTGTGCATCGCCGCCGCAATGATTCCGGCGGTTTCCGCCTATACGAACGTCAGCGGCTGGGCAAAGGAGTCCGTCGACGCAATGAGCACGCTCGGCTTCCTGCCGGCCAGCCTCAGCGCCGCCGACATGAGCAGGAACATCACCCGCGGACAGATGTGCCAGATGGCTGTTCTTGTCTACAACGAAATCATGGGCACTCCGGGCGTCGGACCGGATTCGACGAAAAATTTTGACGATACCAGCGACCCCGCGATCAACTACGCCTATGAGCAGGGAATTGTCGGCGGCTACGGCGACGGCAGATTTGGGCCGAACGATCCCCTCACCCGTCAGGACTTTTTCAAAATCACCTATAATATGATGGCGACCGCTTTCTGGGATCCGCATACTGTTGAAATGCGTACCATTGACGGTTTTGACGACGCTTCCAGCGTCAGCAATTATGCTGTCGCAGCAACGAAGGCCATGGTCACCATCGGCGTCGTTCAGGGTGACGGCTCCTTGCTCCGCCCGAAGGACTACACCTCCTGCGAGCAGGCGATTACGATGTTCCTGCGCGCCTACCGCTACATGAACGAGTGGATGAACGCGCAGAGCGAGGAAAACAAGAAAATCGAGATTTACGCACAGGGCTTCTCCAACATCAGCACATGGGCGATCCGCGAGGTCAAGGAAATGGACGAAAAGGGCATGATCCCCTCCGTTCTTGACAACTGCGATATGAGTCAGCCGATCACCCGAGCGCAGATGTGCTCCATTGCAGTGACCGCTTACGGAAAGATCACCGGCGAGCCTTATACGGCAAAAAGCACCAACCATTTCACGGACACAAGCGACCCGGACGTCAACGCCGCGTTTGAACTGGACATTGTCGGCGGCTACGGCAACGGCGTCTTTGGCCCGAGCGATACGCTGACGCGCGAGCAGTTCTTCCGCATTATGGCGAACTTCATGAAGGTCATCGGCTATCCGCGCGACGATACCCGCGCCGCGACCCTCAGCACATACAGCGACGGCTACAAGGTCGCCGACTGGGCGGCACCCGCAACCCGTCTGATGATCTACATCGGCGCGGCGCGCGGCGACGGCAAGAACATCAACCCGCAGGGACAGACCAAAATCGAAGAAGCAATTGCCGTCTTCCTGCGCTGCTATAAGTACACGGTCGCATGGAAGGAAGCCCATCCGGACGGTGAGCCCGAGCTCGACGAGCAAGCCGCGCTGATTTCCGATCTGCTCGCCTTTGCCAAGAGCTTTGAGGGCTATCCCTACGTCTACGGCGGCAACGGTCCGAACAGCTTCGACTGCTCCGGCTTTGTTCTGTACGTCTACCGCCACTTCGGCTACAGCTTCGCGCGCGGCGCGCAGGAGCAGTACATGGACGGTATGCACGTCGACTTTGACGACCTGCTGCCCGGCGATCTGGTCTTCTTCACCAGCTATGGCGGCAACAACTGGACCAACAGCAGCTTCCGCAACATCACCCACGTCGGTCTGTACCTTGGCGACGGTTATTTCATCCACGCCTCCAACCCGACGCGCGGCGTCGTGATCGACACCCTGTGGAGCGGCTATTATCAGTCCCACTTCTGGGGCGCCTGCCGCATGATTAAGGAGTAAGGCATTTTTGCACCGTCCCAAAACGGGACGGTGCAATTTTATCTCTTCCCTTTTCTCTGCAAGCGTGATAAAATGGAAATATAAACTACAAGGAGATGGTTTTCCGTGAAAAAGCTTCTCAAAGGCGGCGTCGTAATCAACGCGCACGGCAGACAGCTCGCCGACGTTCTGATCGACGGCGAGAAAATCGAGGCGGTCGCGCCGCACCTTTCCTGCCCGGGCGCGGAAGTGATCGACGTCAGCGGCAAGCTGCTCTTCCCGGGCTTCATTGACGCGCATACCCACTTTGACCTCGACGTGTGCAACACGACCACCGCGGACGATTTCTTTACCGGCGGACGCAGCGCCCTGCGCGGCGGTACGACGATGGTCATCGACTTTGCCTGTCCGAACAAGGGCGAGACGCTGCAGTATGGCCTTGCTCTTTGGCACAAGAAAGCGGACGGCAAGACCGCCTGCGACTACGGCTTCCACATGACGATCGACGACTGGAACGAGGGCATCATTGCAGATCTGCCGAAGATGTTCGACATCAAGCAGAAGCGCAGAGCGCGCATCAGCGTCTATGCCGACGAGGTTGAGGGCGCCGAGTATGTGCCCGGCTGCAAGAACATCTGGAACGTCAAGTGCGACATCGCGCACCCCTGCGCCAGCCAGAATGAGATGGATGAAAAGGGTGCGCAGGCCCTGGTTGACAACGGCTGCATGGCCGTGTTCGAGGGTGCGAACATGCCTCTGACGCCGGAAGCCATCGCGGTCGTTCAGCAGAACGGTCTGCTCTACAGCCCGGGCAAGGCCTCCAATGCCGGCGGTGTCGCCACCTCCGGTCTTGAGATGAGCCAGAACTCCATCCGTATGAGCTGGAGCTTTGAGGAAGTCGACGAGAAGCTGCAGGGCATCATGAAGAACATCTATCAGGCCTGCTATGCCGCCTCTGTGGAATGCGGCAAGCCGGGCGACCTGATGGTCGGCGCAAATGTCGCAGGCTTCCTGAAGGTTGCCGAGGCCATGATGGCCCAGGGCATCGTGTGATTACCTCCTGAAGCAATCTTGTTTCAC
>CAJOMA010000016.1:0-15067 GCA_905235655.1 uncultured Oscillospiraceae bacterium
GCATACGATCCGGGCGGTGAGCGGAGGAGAGATCACCCCACCTGCGGAGGCTGCGCAGCGCAGACCGGCAGTGCTGCTTCGCCTGACGGATCGGGAGGAGACGATCTGGGACATTGCAAAGAGCTGCCGCACGAGCATGCAGCTCATTGCCGCCGCCAACGAGCTCAGCGGCGCCAGCGTTCCTGCCGGAACGCTGCTGTTAATCCCTATGTAGAAAAAACCGGAGAAATCCATTGACGGGTTTCTCCGGTTTTTCAGACCGTCCCCAAACGCATCGAGTGGGTAATTCGGAGGGAAAGAAAGTGTGAAAGAAAACCGTCAGGGTTGTCGTTCACGTTCAATAAAACAGGATTTTCAAACTGATTTTAAGTTTGAAAATCCGCACGAGCGTGTCAAAATGACTATTTTGACACGCTCAAAAACCGGAGAAATCCATTGACGGGTTTCTCCGGTTTTTGCGAATCAAAATCTGCGCGGGTTGCGGCCTCTTGCGGCAGGCGCGTCCTCCGTAGACGCTTCCGAGCCGTTCGTGCCCGTTTCTTCCGTCCCGAACGTCGTGCCTCGCGTGCTTTCGGTCGGCATCGTGACAAGAGCGGTACTCTCAGTTGCCTGCGAGCTGCCTTCGATTATCCCGTTAGGGTTGTCGGAGACGTTATCCATATTGCCGCAGCCGGTAAAGAGCACCGTAACGGCTGCCAGCGCCGCAAAAAAGACGATAAAGCGTTTCATATTCTACCTCCTGTATTTTGTTTGCGTCTGTAGTATTTGCCGTGGATTCAAAAATATCCTTTCCGCCGCACATTTGTTATTTTTTCATTGAGAAATCCGTCATACTGTGATATGATGTAAAAAAATCACAGGAGGTATTTTCCGATGGCAGAAGTGAAACGAATCCCGGAGCGTTCCGAGATCAATGAAAAAGACAAGTGGGCGATCCACGAAATTTACGCGACAGACGAGCTTTGGGAGGAAGACCTGAAAAAGGCTCGCGGGCTGCTGCCGCGTATCGCCGCGTTTGCAGGCAATCTCGGACAGAGCGCGCAGGAGCTCCTTGGCTTTATGAAGCTGGAGGAGGAAGTTACCGTGCTTGCGGACGCTTTGGGCAACTACGCGCTGCGCCGCAGCGACGAGGACGCGCGCGTTTCCAAGTATCAGGCGATGGTCGGCAATGTGATGAGCGCCTACGTCGAGCTCAACGCCGCTTCCAGCTTCGCCACGCCGGAAATCATGGCGATTTCGGACGAAACGATGGAGCGGTTCTATGCCGACTGCCCGGAGCTGGCGCCATACCGCCGCTATTTGAACGATATTCGCCGCCGCCGCGCCCATGTTCTGACGCCAGCGGAGGAAAAGCTGCTCGCGTCCGCCGGCGAGATGGCGAATGCACCGGATAATATTTACGGCATGTTCAACGACGCGGACGTGACCTTCCCGGACGCGATCGACAGCGAGGGAAACCGTCATCCGCTTTCGCAGGGCACCTATATCTCCTATATGGAATCGCCCGACCGCGCCCTGCGCAAAAGCGCGTTTGAAAACCTTTATCACACCTACGGCGCGTTCAAGAACACCATCGCCGCCGTTCTGTCCGCGCAGGTCAAGCAGCTGCAGTTCTTCGCGCAGGCGAGGAAGTACGGCTCTTCTCTGGAAGCGTCTCTGGACGAGACCAACGTGCCCGTCAGCGTATATAAAAACCTGATCGAGGCGGTCCATCGGAATATGGACAAGATGCACCGCTACGTCAAACTACGCAAGAAGCTCCTCGGCGTGGACGAGCTGCACATGTACGATCTGTATACGCCTCTGGTGAGCGGCCTTGACGAGAAGGTCAGCATCGACGAGGCGAAGCAGAACGTCTACGAGGCGCTCGCGCCCCTCGGCGAAGAGTACCGCAAGGTGCTCAAATCCGGCTTTGACAACCGCTGGATCGACGTCTATGAGAACGCGGGCAAGCGTTCCGGCGCGTACAGCGCAGGCGCGAAGGTGCATCCGTTCGTGCTTCTGAACTTCACCGGCACGCTCGACAGCCAGTTCACCCTGGCGCACGAGATGGGTCACGCGATGCATTCGTATCTTTCCAACAAGACGCAAGCGCCGCTTGACGCGGAGTATGTGATCTTCGTCGCCGAGGTCGCATCGACCTGCAACGAGGCGCTCTTTATGGAGCATCAGCTCTCCAAAACGACGGATAAGAAGGAACGCGCCTACTTGATCAACTACTTCATGGAGCAGTTCCGCACGACCCTGTACCGCCAGACCATGTTCGCAGAATTCGAAATGAATATCGGCAAAATGGCGCAGGAGGGTACCGCGCTGACGCCGGACGTGCTGAACACGGAGTACCGCCGCCTCAACAAGCTCTACTACGGGGAAGACATCGTCGTGGACGACGAGATCGACATGGAGTGGATGCGCATTCCGCACTTCTATTATAATTATTACGTCTTCCAGTACGCGACCGGCTACGCCGCGGCGATCGCGCTGTCTCGCAGAATTCTCCGCGAGGGCGAAAGCGCGGTCAAGGATTATCTCGGCTTCCTGTCCGGCGGCTGCAGCAAGAGTCCGATCGACCTTTTGAAGGGCGCAGGCGTCGATATGTCCACCACGCAGCCTGTGGAAGAGGCGCTCTTGCTGTTCGGCGAACTGATCGACGAGATGGACAGCCTGACGCAGGCGTGAGCGATGGCGGAAATTTTTATCCCGACCCTGCACACCTTCGTCAACAACAATATTTTCACCGGAAGCTGCGGCAGCCTCCGCTTCCGCATTGCGCCGCAGGTGACGATGGCGACGCCGAAGGAGGTTGATCTCGCGAACAGCTCCATCCGCTGCGAGCTCTGGCACGGCGCGCTGTGCTACGAGCTGAGCCAAATGGAGGCGGAACGCGAGTTTCCCATGTCTGAGAAAGGCCGCGCAGAGATGAAGGCGTGGCTCGAGGGCAGCGTATAAGCGTATAAATGATAAAACCGATGCAGATTTGTCTGCATCGGTTTTTGTCAGATATTATTTCATGTCTGTCATTTCGCGAAGCGACGTGGCAATCCGTCCGTAGCAGGTATGGTATGTTTGCCGTTTGACAAACGTTTGCCCTTCCCTGTAGAAGACAAAAAAGAGAACAGCACCGTCAGCGGGAAAGTGTCCGGGACGATACGCACAGATTGCCACGAAAGCGCAGCACCCTTGCGGGCACGGCGCTTTCTCGCAATGACACGGAAGCTGGTTTGCAAAAACTACGGGAAATACTCGTCCGCGAAATCCACGCGCTCGACGCGGAAGCTCCTGCCGTTCAGATAGGCGAGCGAGCCTGCGTCCGTGGTAAAGCGGAAGGTCAGCTTATAGGAATACAGCGCCTGATACTTGCGGGCATACCGCTTGTCCAACTTGCCGTATTTTCCATCGCCGAGCAGGGGATGCCCCGCGTGGGCGAACTGGGCGCGGATCTGGTGCGTCCGTCCCGTGATCAGCTCGCACTCCACGAGTGAAAGACCATTTCGGCTTTCCAGCACCTCATAGCGCGTCTCGCAGGATTTGGAGCCTGGCTGCGGCTGATCGGTGACAAAAACGCGGTTTTTCACGGAATCCTTGAACAGATAGCCCTTCAAAGCGCCGCTTTTCGGCTTCGGCGTTCCTTCCACGACGGCGAGATAGCGTTTGTCGATCTCGCGATCCTTGATCTTCTGATTCAAAACGCGCAGCGCCTCGGCGGTCTTGGCGGCGATCACGATGCCGCCGGTGTTGCGGTCGATGCGGTTGCACAGCGCGGGCGTGAAGGAATTCTCCTCCCGCGGCCGCCATTCGCGCTTGGCGTAGAGATACGCCTGTATGTGGTCGATCAGCGTCTTGCCATACTCCGCGCCGTCGTGCGGATGGACGGCGACGCCCGGCTTTTTGTCGACGAGCAGGATGTTCTCATCCTCATAGACAATGTTCAGCTTCGGCGCGGAGACGGTCAGATAGGCGTTTTCCTCCGAGGGCGTGTCGAAAAACTCGTCGTTGATATAAAGCTGCAGCACGTCGCCCGCCTCCAGACGGTCGTCTCGCTGTGCGCGGGCGTTGTTGCGTTTGATCCGCTTGAGCCGGATATACTTCTGCGCGAGCGATGCGGGCAGCAGGGGAACGGCCTTTGCAAGGAAGCGGTCAAGCCGCTGTCCGGCGTCATTCGGACCGATTTTCAGTTCTTTCACGGCTTCACCTCCCAGTGTTTTCTACTATGCGGCAGAAAAACAAGAAAGTCAAGCATTTTTCAGTGAAAAAAAGCAAAAAAGCATTTGACAAACGGGCATTCAGCCGTTATAATATCTTCTGCATGACTATGGAATAGGGGATTGCTATGCTGTTACGGTTGTCAAAAATCATCGAAACGCCCGACAGCGTGGCGCCGTTTGAAACCTCGCTCGATCTGCGCGATATGCGCTTCGGCGGAAGCTGCCCTGTGCAGGAGCCTGTTCTGGCAAAGGGTACGGTTCGCAATACCGCGGGCGTGCTTGTGTTGGAAGCGGAGCTTTGTACCGTGCTGCACGGTAGTTGCGACCGCTGCGCTTCCGAATTTGTCCGGAGCCTTTCCTATCCCGTCCGCGCGATCCTCACCACCGAGCTGGAAAATGAGGATGAAGCGGACGAATGGACGTTCCTGCTGGAAGACGATACGGCGGATCTTGACGATATCCTCACCACCGCATTCGTGCTCAACATGGATTCGAAGCTGCTGTGCAAGCCGGACTGCAAGGGCCTGTGCTTCCGCTGCGGCAAGAATCTGAACGACGGCCCGTGCTCGTGCCGTCCTGAAGCTGATCCCCGTTTGGCTGTCCTTGGGCAGCTGTTGAAGGATAAGTAATTTACCACTCTGACATAGGAGGTGTCATTCATGGCTGTTCCGAAGTGTAAGGTTTCCAAGGCGAGACGGGATAAGAGACGTAGCTCTCATTGGAAGCTCTCCGTGCCCGGCGTCGTTGCCTGCCCGAAATGCGGCGAACCGCGTCTGCCCCACAGAGCTTGCAAGAATTGCGGTACCTACAATGGCCGCGAGGTTCTTCCTGCCGCTGAGGCGAAGTAATTCGTGAATGAATGAGAGACGAGGAAGGTATGAGCCTTCCTCTTTTCTTTTTTGTGTTGAATTCTTGCGCCTTTTGTGCAATAATATGTATCATGGAAAATATGTGCAATAGGAAAGGAGGCAATGCGTTATGGCAAAACCTCTGGTAGCGATCGTCGGCAGACCGAATGTCGGCAAGTCGATGCTCTTTAACAAGCTCACGGGCAGACGTACTGCCATCGTGGAGGATACCCCGGGCGTGACGCGCGACCGCATTTACGGAACCTGCGACTGGAACGGCAGGGAATTCGAGCTGGTGGATACCGGCGGCATCGAGCCGAACACCGACAGCGAAATGCTGAAATTCATGCGCCGCCAGGCGGAGATCGCCATTGAAACCGCAGACGTGATCATCATGGTCACGGACGTGAAGACCGGCGTGACCGCGGCGGATTCGGACGTAGCGTCCATGCTCCTGCGCAGCAAGAAGCCCGTGTGTCTCGCGGTCAACAAGTGCGACAGCGTCGGCGGCGTTAATCCAGACGTGTACGAATTCTACGCGCTCGGGCTCGGCGATCCAATCGAGACGTCCGCCGTCCACGGTCACGGCACCGGCGATTTGCTTGACTGGTGCGTGGCGCATTTTCCGCCGGAGAGCGAGACGGAGGACGAGGGCGAGGTCATCAACGTCGCCATCGTCGGCAAGCCGAACGTCGGCAAGTCCAGCTTACTCAATAAGATTCTCGGCGAGGAGCGCGTGATCGTCTCCGACGTCGCGGGCACGACCCGTGATGCCATCGACAGCTGTTTTGAAAACGAGTACGGCAAATACCGTTTTATCGACACGGCGGGCATGCGCCGCAAGTCCAAGGTGGACGATGCGATCGAAAAGTACTCCAATATGCGCTCTATCGCCGCGATCGACCGGGCGGACGTCTGCCTGATCCTGATCGACGCCAACGAGGGCGTGACCGAGCAGGATACGAAGATCGCGGGACTGGCGCATGAGGCGGGCAAGGCGTGCATCATCGTCGTTAACAAGTGGGACACGGTCGAAAAAGAGACCAATACCATGAACGAGATGACGGCAAAAATTCGGCAGGACTTGAGCTATATGACCTACGCGCCGCTGCTGTTTATCTCCGCGCTGACGGGTCAGCGCGTAAACAAACTGTATGAGCTGATCAACTATGTGGCGAATCAGAGCGCGATGCGCATTTCCACCGGCATGCTCAACAACGTGCTGGAGGATGCGACCGCGCGCGTGCAGCCGCCGACGGACAAGGGCCGCCGCCTTAAAATCTATTACATGACGCAGGTCGGCGTCAAGCCGCCGCATTTCGTGATTTTCTGCAACGACGCGCGGCTGTTCCACTTCTCCTATCAGCGGTATCTGGAGAATCAAATTCGCGCGACCTTCGGGCTGGAGGGTACGCCCGTGCGTATCACGATCCGACAGAAGGGCGACAAGGAGGAATAAGTGATGGATATGGTTTGGAAAGTGCTTGCCTGTATCGCGATCGGATATCTGATCGGCGGCTTCAACGGCGCAATCCTGATTTCCCGTCTGACAAAGCACGAGGACGTGCGCGAAAAGGGGAGCGGCAACGCCGGACTGACGAATTTCCTGCGCTCTTACGGCGGCTCGTCGACCCTGCTCGTCGTGCTGATCGACCTTGGAAAGTGCCTGCTTGCCTGCTGGATCGCCACGCTGATCCTGCCGGAAAAGCGGGAGCTTGCGGTGATGATCGCGGGTATCTCCGTTCAGATCGGCCATGTCTTCCCGGTCTATTTCGGCTTCCATGGCGGCAAGGGCGTGCTTACGAGCGCCGCCGTCGCCATTATGCTGGACTGGCGCGTCTTCGTGATCGCGATTTCGGTCTTTATCGTCCTGTTCCTGCTGACGCGCTATGTTTCGCTCGGCTCCATGATCGCGATGGTCACCTTCGCGGCGCTGACAGCGGTATTTTACAGCGATCAGCCGTTCGTCTGGGGACTTGCCGTTCTGATGGCGCTGTTCGTGATCGTTTTGCACCGCGCGAATATTTCGCGCCTGCTCCACGGCACGGAGCGAAAGACCTATTTCCATAAGGAAAAGAACGAGAGGGCGGGAAATTGAACGTATTGGTTGCGGGCAGCGGCGGCTGGGGCACGGCGCTCGCCATCCGTCTGCTGCAAAACGGGCACAAGGTCACGCTGTGGTCGTATTGCGAAAGCGAGAGCGAGCAGCTTGCCGCGAGCGGGCGCAATTCCTTCCTGCCCGGCGTCGCACTGCCGAAGGAGCTGCATTATACTGCGGACGTTTCCGCGGCGCGGGATCAGGAGATGGTCGTGTTTGCAACGCCCTCCTTTGCGGTGCGCAGCACGGCGAAGGCGTTTTCGCCCTTCCTGCGCGGGGACGTTCTGCTCGTGTCTGTGACAAAGGGCATTGAAGAAAATACCGGCTTCCGCATGAGTCAGATCGTCGCGCAGGAGACGGGAAAGCCTGTCGTCGCGCTGTCAGGCCCCTCGCACGCCGAGGAGGTCAGCCGCGGCATCCCGACCGGCGTGGTCGCCGCGTGTGCGGATAAAGCCCTTGCCGAGAGGGTGCAGGCGACATTTATGTCCGAGCAGCTTCGCGTCTATACCTGCCCCGACGCGATCGGCGTCGAGCTCGGCGCGGCGCATAAGAACGTCATCGCGCTGTGCGCGGGCATCTGCGACGGCCTGGGATTCGGGGACAATACGAAGGCGCTTTTGATGACGCGCGGGCTTGCGGAGCTTGCGAGACTGGGCATGGCGCTCGGCGCCTGCCGCGAGACCTTCGCGGGACTGGCGGGCGTGGGCGATCTGATCGTCACCTGCACCTCCATGCATTCGCGCAACCGCCGCGCGGGTATTTTGATCGGGCAGGGCGTGGGCGTGCAGGAGGCAATGCGGCAGGTCGGCGCGGTCGTCGAAGGCTACTACGCCGCGAGCGCGGCATGGAAGCTCGCACAGAAGCACGGCGTCGATATGCCGATCACGCGAGCGGCTTACGAGGTGCTCTATAAAAATCGGAATCCGGAAGAAGCGCTCCACGCGCTGATGCTGCGTCAAAAAACCGCGGAAGCGGAATACTCCGAATGGGCGAGGTAAAGAAAGCATGAAAAAGGAGAAAGAAACAAGCAAAACAGAGAAGAATTCAAATCAGAAAACAGAGCTGCTCCGCTCTTTGAAGTTCCTGTTGTTTTCTGTGTCGGCAGGGTTGATCCAGATCGGCACGTTTACGCTGCTCAACGAGCTGCTGCATCTGGAGTATTGGCTCAGTTATCTGATTGCGCTGGTGCTGTCGGTGATCTGGAATTTTACGCTCAACCGCCGCTACACCTTCAAGTCTGCCAACAACGTGCCGATTGCGATGTTGAAGGTCGCTGCGTACTACGCGGTCTTCACACCGTTGTCAACATGGCTCGAGCATGTGCTGACCGGCCTTGGCTGGAACGAGTATCTTGTCACTTTCCTCAACATGGCGTTGAATTTTGTCACGGAATTCCTGTATCAGCGGTTTTTCGTCTTCCGCGACAGCATCGACACCAACGAGCTGGCGGAAAAGGAAAAAGAAGCAGAAAAACAATAAACAAACGGAGGCAGCTTCTCAGGAAGCTGCCTCCTTCGTGCTATTGAGTTACTTTTGCTGACAGGCGCTGCAGCCGGAGCAATGCCCGCAGTCGCCGCAGCAGGCGTGTCTGCCCGCCTTCTTTTCTTTCCTCAAATTCCAAACGATCAGGGCGACAACCCCTGCCAATACCAGTACGACCAGAATTGTTCCGATATTATTTCCGAGCCATGCAAGCATAGCCCCGTCACCTCCGTTCTTATTGATTGACCGTCAGCTTGCTTGCTTCCTTATACTTCCGGAAGAAGAGCATATACACCATCAGCGCCAGCGTCGCCACGGCGAAGATCAGCCCGATCACATTGACGCTGCCGGTGAAGATACCGCCGAACTGACGGATCATCAGCGCGATGAGATAGGCAAAGCCGCACTGGTAGGCGATGGCGAACCATGTCCACTTCGCGTTGTTCATCTCGCGGCGGATCGCACCGATCGCTGCAAAGCACGGCGCGCAGAGCAGATTGAACACGAGGAAGGAATAGCCGGTCACCGGCGTAAACGCCGCGCTCAGCGCCTGCCAAGCCGTCTGCGCACCGCCGCCGTAGAGAATGCCCATCGTGCCGACAATATTCTCCTTGGCGACAAGTCCGGTGATGGAGGCAACGGCCGCCTGCCAGTTGCCCCAGCCGAGCGGAGCGAAAATCCAGGCGATCGCGCCGCCGATCCTTGCAAGGATCGAAAGCTCGAGCTCATCCTCCGAAAGCATGCGGAAGCCGTCCTCGGTGAAGCCGAAGTAGCTGGTGAACCAGACGACGATCGTGGACAGGAGAATGATCGTGCCTGCCTTCTTGATGAACGACCAGCCGCGCTCCCACATGGAACGAAGTACGTTCCCGAGGGTCGGCCAGTGGTAGGCGGGCAGCTCCATGACAAAGGGTGCGGGATTGCCCGCAAACATCTTCGTCTTTTTCAGCATCACGCCGGAAATGACGATCGCCGCCATGCCGATGAAGTACGCCGAGGTGGAAACCCACGGAGAACCGCCGAAGATCGCGCCTGCGATCATGGCGATAAAGGGCACCTTCGCGCCGCAGGGGATAAAGGTGGTTGTCATGATGGTCATGCGTCTGTCGCGTTCGTTTTCGATGGTGCGGCTCGCCATAATGCCGGGCACGCCGCAGCCGACGCCGATCAGCATGGGGATGAAGGACTTGCCGGAAAGACCGAACTTGCGGAACACGCGGTCGAGCACGAAGGCGATACGCGCCATGTAGCCGCAGGCCTCCAAAAATGCCAGCAGCAGGAACAGCACGAGCATCTGCGGCACGAAGCCGAGCACTGCGCCGACGCCTGCCACAATGCCGTCAAGGATCAGAGCCTTGACCCAGTCCGCCGCATGGATCGCGTCCAGACCCCGCTCCACCAGCGCCGGAATGCCCGGAATCCATGTTCCGTAATCGGCGGGATCGGGCTCGTCGCCGATTTCGTCCAGCGTTTTCACAGCGTCTTCGTAGTCTGCAAGAGAAGCCGTTTCCTCCGTGATTTCAAGCGTTTCCTCGTCCTCAACGGAGTAGGGGAAGTCGCCGGTCGGCGCTTCGCCGTGCTCTTCCAAATAAACCTCATATCCGTCGACGATGGCGGAGGCTGCGCCGTATTCCTCAGCGACTTCCTCGTAGCCGCCGTCCATCCCGAACAGATGGAAGCCGTCGCCGAAGACGTTGTCGTTCATAAAATCGGTCGCCGGCGCGCCGACACCCACCATGGCGATCCAGTAAACGAGGAACATCACGGCGGCAAAGATCGGAAGACCCAGCCAGCGGTTTGTCACGACCCGGTCGATCTTGTCCGAGGTCGTCATGCTGCCGGCCTTTTTCTTCTTGTAGCAGGACTGAATGACTTCTGCGATATAGACGTAGCGCTCGTTGGTGATAATGCTTTCGGCGTCGTCGTCGAGCTCTGCCTCTGCCGCTTTGATGTCATTTTCAATGTGCGCAAGCGTGGTCGCCGGAATCTCCATTTTTTCGAGCACCTTGTCGTCGCGCTCGAAAATCTTGACGGCGTACCAGCGCTGCTGCTCCTCCGGCAGATTATGTACGACGGCTTCTTCAATATGGGCGAGGGCGTGCTCCACAGGACCGGAAAAGCGGTGCATCGGAACGGTTTTTCCTGCCTTTGCCGCCTCGATTGCGGCCTCTGCCGCCTCCATAACGCCGGTTCCCTTCAGGGCGGAAATCTCTATGACCTTGCAGCCGAGCTGACGGGAAAGCTCCTCCTTGTTGATGACGTCTCCGTTTTTCCGTACAATGTCGATCATATTGACCGCCAGAACCACCGGAATGCCCAGCTCCGTCAACTGCGTCGTCAAATACAGATTCCGCTCCAGATTCGTGCCGTCGATGATGTTCAGCACGGCGTCGGGGCGTTCCTCAATCAGATAGTTTCGCGCGACCACTTCCTCCAGCGTGTAGGGGGAGAGGGAGTAAATACCGGGAAGGTCGGTGATCGTCACGTCGTCGTGCTTTTTCAGCTTTCCTTCCTTTTTTTCGACCGTTACGCCCGGCCAGTTGCCGACGAACTGATTCGAGCCGGTCAGGGCGTTGAACAGGGTTGTTTTTCCGCTGTTCGGATTGCCAGCAAGGGCGATTCTGATACGCATAGCTTTTTCCTTTCTCATCAATTAGTGAACGCTAACCGCAACGCGAAAAAAGCGGGGCGTTCCATAAATCGGTCTATTCCACTTCGATCATTTCTGCGTCCGCCTTGCGGATGGAAAGCTCGTAGTTCCTTACGGTCACTTCGATCGGATCGCCGAGCGGCGCGACCTTGCGCACATAGACGGGCGTGCGCTTTGTGATGCCCATGTCCATGATCCTTCGCTTGACCGCTCCTTCGCCGTGCAGTCGAACGACGGTCGCAGTTTCCCCGATTTTGACGTCTCTGAGTGTTTTCATGGCGCAATTCCTCCTTTATATCATAATTCTCTTTGCCAGCTCACTGCTGACGGCGATCCGGCTTTCCTTGACCTTTACGATCAGATTCCCGCCGAGCGTGCTGACCACGCTGACCTCGCCGCCGACGTTGAAGCCGAGGTCCTCCAAATGCTTTTTGACCTCCGGACTGCCGCCGATGCGCCTTATGATCTGCGGCGTGCCGGCTTCTGCATAAACAAGCGGCATCATAGCTTCCCTCCTGTTTGATTAGCAACCGCTAACCAAGATGTCAAAAATTGCGGTTAGCATTATCTAACCGCTTTTATTATAGTTAGCAGTTGCTAATATGTCAAGAGGTTTTTGGAGTTTTTTCATTGATTTTTTCACAGCGCTATGGTAAACTATTGGTAATTATGAAAGGGGGCTTCGATATGCCGATGCAGGAATCCGGCGAAATGTATCTGGAGACCATCTATATTCTTTCCCTGAAATCTCCGCATGTCCGCAGCGTCGACGTCGGCGAGTATATGGGCTATTCCAAGCCCTCCGTCAGCAGGGCGATCGGTCTGTTAAAGAGGGACGGTCTGGTGCAGACGGACGAATTCGGCTATCTCAAGCTCACGCCTGCGGGCGAGGAGCAGGCGAGGGGCATCTATGAACGCCACACCGTGCTGACGAAGCTGTTCATCAATCTCGGCGTGGACGAGAAGACGGCGGCGGACGACGCCTGCCGGATCGAGCATTATATCAGCGAGCAAACCTTCAACGCGATCAAGACGCACATGGTCAAGTACACGGAAGGGAAATAGAGCAGGAAAACCCTGCAGCAAAAGAGTCTGTCTTCCGCAGGCTTTGGCGCTGCAGGGTTTTGTAAAACATCGCTCAGTCCTGTCATTCCCGCCTGCCATCGTCAGGAAGGGAATCTGTCCTCGCAGGGAATACGCAATGCTCAAGGCTCAATGCCCGATGTGAAATGCTCCGTCTATCGCGTCATTGCGAAGTCGTGCCGCCTCCCTATCGCGTCATTGCGAGGTCGCGCCAGCGACCGTGGCAATCCGTCCGTCACAGGAGTTGAGACTGTGTCGTATTTCAAGACAACCGCACCAATCGTGTCATTCCCCGCAGCCGCAGGCTGCGAGGGAATCTGTCCGTGGCAGGTATGGGAATTGCGTCGAATTATGGGAAAGTGTCCCTCATCGCCACGCACAGATTGCCCGACGAGCGGGCAATGACAGAAAAAAGATGGTGCGCGACACATTTTGCGAAAGCGTCCGGGACGAGAGGGACAGATTGCACCCGCAGGGGGTAGACCGCATCCGTAAGGCGGCAGAGCCGCCGACGGCTGCGCACCCCGAGCGAGTCGGGCAATGACAGAAACGTGGCGGCGCGGAGCAAACAAAAAAGACAAGCCTTTGCAGCTTGCCTTTCTGTATGTCAGAATTGTCAGAAATTAGATAGCGCGTTCGACCTTATTGGAACGGAGGCATCTTGTACAGACGGAGACATGGCGGGGAGAACCGTCAACGATTGCTTTCACGCGCTTTACATTGGGCTTCCAAGCTCTGTTGGAACGTCTGTGGGAATGGGAGACCTTAATGCCGAATGTAACACCCTTGCCGCAAATATCGCACTTTGCCAATTGCTGCACCTCCAATCATACGAAAAATCGTCAAAACACGGCGTTATTGGACGCCGCTGAATATATTATCAGATTTTTTTCGGAAATGCAAGAGAAAAATTGCAAATTTAATATATTTTTTCTGACTGTTGCGAAAATAACGAAATTAGAATATAATATTACATCATGACGGGGGAGGAATAGCTTATGAATTCGAGCTTTGTATTGCTGAAACAGGTCGTGGAGGAATTCAAGCTGACGGTGACGCACGCCTCGACAGACTATGAGCATGTGCAGATCATGGTCGAGGAGGTCACCAGACCCGGCCTGCCGCTGTCCGGTTTTTTCAATCATTTCGAACGGCTGCGCCTGCAGGTCATCGGTCATGTGGAGAACGCCTATCTCAACACGCTGGCGCATGAGCGCAAGCTTGAGGTGTTCAACGAGCTGTTTGCCTATAAAATCCCCGCGCTCATCTTTGCGCGGAATATCGAGCCGCCGGAGGAATGTCTGGAGGCGGCGAAGGAAAAGGATATCACGATCCTGCGCTGCATGGAGTCCACGTCCTATATCGTCTCCGGTCTGATCTCCTATTTGAAGAACGCGCTTGCGCCGAAGATTTCCCGCCACGGCGTTTTGGTCGAGGTCTACGGCGAAGGTCTCCTGCTGATGGGGGAGAGCGGCATCGGCAAGAGCGAGGCGGCGGCGGAGCTCTTAAAGCGCGGACACCGCCTGATCGCGGACGACGCGGTGGAGATTCGCAAGATCGCCAACAACACGCTGATGGGAAATTCGCCGGAGCTGATTCGCAACTATATCGAGATTCGCGGCATCGGCGTGATCAATGTCGCCAAGCTCTTCGGCATGGCGGCGATCAAAAAGGAGAGCACGATCGACCTCGTGATCAATATCGTTCCGTGGTCGAGCGAGCAGATTTATGACCGTCTCGGACTGGAAGAGCAGTACATGGACATCCTCGGCGTGAAAGTCCCCGCCATCACGATCCCGGTCAAGCCGGGCAGAAATCTCGCCGTGATCTTAGAGGTCGCCGCGATGAACAACCGTCAGAAAAAGATGGGCTACAACGCCGCAGAGGAATTCACCGAGCAGATCAACCGGCATTTTGTCGAGAACAGCGGGCATAACTTCTGACAATAAAAAAACAAGCGGTTTTTGCCCTCTTCGGAGGGAAGAGCCGCTTTTTCTATTGCTTTTGATGAGATTTTTTGGTATAATTTAAGTTGGATAAGTAAAATGGTGAGAAATGGACTTTCTTTTCTCTTTGGAGGCTGAGATGAAACTGATTTCTGATTTGAAAGACCGTCTGCTGGAGCAGATTCCCGCTTATGAGATATTCAGCGAAGAGCCGCTGAGCAAGCATACCTCGTTCCGCATTGGCGGCCCTGCGGAGCTGATGGTCTTCCCGCGCAGCGTAAAGGAGCTGTCAAAGGTCGTCAAGACCGCGCACGAGATGGGGATTCGCCCGTATGTCCTCGGCGGCGGCACGAACGTGCTCGCGCCGGACGAAGGCTTGCGCGGCGTCGTGATCGTGACCAAGGACGCGCTGATCGGCGTGCAGCTTTTGGACGGGACCCATATAGCCGCGATGAGCGGCATGACGCTCGCCAAGACGGCGATGTTTGCCGCACAGGACAATCTGTCCGGACTGGAATTTGCTCACGGCATTCCCGGCACGGTCGGCGGCGCGGTCTATATGAACGCGGGCGCCTACGGCGGCGAGATCAAGGACATCGCCGTGAAAACGGAATTCATGCGTCCGGACGGCACGGTGGAAGTGTTTGAGAGCGACGCGCAGGGCTTTGCCTACCGCACCAGCGCGTTCCAGAAGTTGGACGGCATCATCCTGCGGACGGAGTTTGCGCTGACGCCGTCGAATGAAAAGGACGTCC
>CAJOMA010000016.1:15092-31868 GCA_905235655.1 uncultured Oscillospiraceae bacterium
GGATCGCCGCCGCGCCGCGCAGCCGCTGGAGCTGCCGTCCGCCGGCAGCACGTTCAAGCGTCCGAAAACCGGCTACGCCGCCGCGCTGATTGACGAGGCGGGGCTGAAGGGTCTGCAGGTCGGCGGCGCGGCGGTGTCGGAAAAGCACGCGGGCTTCATTGTCAATCTGGGCGGCGCGACCGCCGCGGACGTGCTGGCGCTGGTGAAGCTGGTGCAGCAGCGCGTGTTCGACCGCAGCGGCATTCTACTGGAGCCGGAGATTCGGCTTTGGAAATGAAAATAGAAATCACATCCTTCGGGCATAATTACGGCGTGCCGGAGGCGGACGTCATTCTGGACGTTCGCTGTCTGGAAAACCCGTTCTGGGTGCCGGAGCTGAAGGAAAAATGCGGACTGGACGCCGAGGTGCAGAACTATATCCTCGGCTTTCCGGAATGCAGGGACTATATCGAGCGGTTGACAGACCTGCTGCGTCTGCAGGCAAAAATGGCGGCGCGGCGCGGGCTTTCCTGCCTGCGCATCGCTCTCGGCTGCACGGGCGGCCGCCATCGGAGCGTGACCGTCGCGGAGCTGCTTGCCCGCCGCTTCCGCGAGGAGCGCTATGAAATCACACTGACCCATCGGGATCTCCGGCGGGGTTAGGCAGAAGGGAGTGCGCGCAATGTCGTTTTCGGGTAACGTGAAAAGTGAATTATGCAGAACGGAAGTCGAGAAGAACTGCTGCGCGCTGGCGGAGTCGATGGGAACACTGCTCTTTGCCAACACCTTTTCCCCGGACTGTATCCGCATTGTGACCGAGAGCAGGGACTTTGGCATGCGCCTGCCGCGCCTGTTCCGCAAGGGGCTCGGCGTGAGCTTAGATCAGTTCCCGGATGAGAACGGCACTGGCAAGCTGACCTACATGATTACCGACCCGGAGAAGATTCAAAGGGTGTTCAGCGCCTGCGGCTTTTCGGCGCAGACGAGCATTTCGCTGCACGTCAATTTCGCCCTTTTGGAGAAAGAATGCTGTCAGCGCGCCTTCCTGCGCGGCGCATTTTTGGCGGGCGGCTCCGTGACCGACCCGGAGAAGCGCTATCATCTGGAGCTGTCCACGACCCACCTCAAGGTCAGCCGTGAAACGGAAACCCTGATGCGCGAAATGGAGCTGACCGCGAAGGAAACCGAGCGCAAGGGAAGCTCCGTGCTGTATTACAAGCAGAGCGACAGCATAGAAGACTTTTTAACGGCGATCGGCGCGCCCGTCAGCGCAATGGCGGTGATGTCCGCAAAGATCGACAAGGACTGGCGCAATGACGCCAACCGGAAAACGAACTGCGATTCAGCAAACGTGGACAAGGCGATCGCCGCCTCGCAGGAGCAGCTCGCCGCGATCCGAAGGCTGGAAAAGAGCGGCGCGTTTGAAACGCTGCCGGATAAGCTGAAAGAAACCGCGCTTCTGCGGCGCGAGTACCCGGAAACGAACCTGACGGAGCTTGCCCAGCTCCATGAGCCGCCCATCAGCAAGTCGGCGGTCAACCACCGCATGAGAAAGCTGTTGTCGCTGGCGGCAGAATAAGGAGAGAAACGATGGCATTTGTACATCTGCATGTGCATACGGAATACAGCCTCTTGGACGGCGCATGCCGGATCGGGAAGCTGGTGCAGCGCGCGAAGGAGCTGGGGCAGAACGCCGTGGCGATCACCGACCACGGCGTCATGTACGGCGTGATCGACTTCTACCGCGCCGCCAAGGCAGCGGGGATCAAGCCGATCATCGGCTGCGAGGTCTACGTTGCGCCGCGCACCATGTCTGACCGCGTGCACGGCGTGGACAACGAGGCGCAGCACCTTGTCCTGCTGTGCGAAAACGAAACGGGCTACAGCAATCTGAGCTATCTCGTGTCCAAAGGCTTTTTGGACGGCTTCTATGTCAAGCCACGCGTGGATATGGACCTGCTGCGGCAGCATTCCGAGGGGCTGATCGCGCTGTCCGCCTGTCTTGCCGGCGGCATCCCGCGCAGACTCCGCATGGGAGACTACGAGGGCGCGAAGCAGTATGCGCTGGAGCTTGCGGAAATCTTCGGCGAGGGGAATTTCTATCTGGAGCTGCAGGATCATGGTCTGCCGGAGCAGCAGGAGGTCAACCGCGGCATTCTGCGTCTGGCGCAGGATACCGGATTGCCGCTCGTCACCACGAACGACGCGCACTATCTGACCCGCGAGGACAGCTATATCCAGGATGTTCTGATGTGCATTCAGATGGGAAAGACCGTGGACGACCCCAACCGCATGCGTTTTGAAACGCAGGAGTTTTATATCAAGTCCGAGGACGAAATGCGTTCTCTGTTTCCCAATCAGCCGGAGGCGATCGAGAACACGCAGAGGATCGCCGACCGCTGCAATGTGGAATTTGAATTCAACCACTATCATCTGCCGGAGTTCACCCCGCCGGACGGCTCGGACTCCGTGACATATTTCCGCCGCCTGTGCGACGAGGGCTTCCGGGAGCGATATCCCGACGCGCCGCAGGAGTACCGCGAGCGGCTGGAATACGAGATGAGCGTTGTCGAGAAGATGGGGTACGTGGACTACTACCTCATCGTGGCGGACTTCATTCTGTGGGCGAAGCGGCAGGGCATTCCGGTCGGACCCGGCAGAGGCTCCGGCGCAGGCTCGATCGCCGCCTACTGCATGCATATCACGGAAATGGATCCGATGAAGTACGCGCTGATCTTCGAGCGCTTCCTCAATCCGGAGCGCGTCAGCATGCCGGATTTCGATACCGATTTTTGTCAGGCGCGGCGAGGCGAGGTCATCGACTATGTGACCGAAAAATACGGCAAGGATCGCGTGGCGCAGATCGTCACCTTCGGCACGATGGCGGCGCGCGCGGCGATCCGCGACGTCGGCAGGACGCTGAACTTCACCTACGCCGAGACGGACACGGTAGCAAAGCTGATCCCGACCACCCTGCACATGACGCTCGACGAGGCGCTGCGCGTCTCGCCGCAGCTCAAGGAGATGTACGACGGCGACGAGCGTGTGCGCAAGCTCGTCGATACCGCCCGCGCGCTTGAGGGCATGCCGCGCAACACCTCGACCCATGCGGCGGGCGTGGTCATTACGAAAAAGCCCGTTTGCGACTATGTGCCTCTGGCGCGCAACGACGATACGGTCGTTACGCAGTTTACCATGACGACCATCGAGGAGCTCGGTCTTCTTAAAATGGACTTCCTGGGCTTGCGCAACTTGACGATTATCGAGGACGCGGAGCAGGAAATCCGCAGGCATGCGCCGGACTTCAATCTCAAGACCGTGCGCGACGACGATCCGGCGACCTTCGCCATGCTCGGCGAGGGGAAGACGGCGGGCGTGTTCCAGCTCGAATCCGCGGGCATTACGAACGTCTGCGTCAACATGAAGCCGCAGTCGATCGAGGACTTGACCGCGATTGTCGCCCTCTATCGCCCCGGTCCGATGGACTCCATCCCGCGTTTTATTGACAACAAATTCCACCCGGAAAAGATCACCTATCTCTGCCCGCAGCTTGCGCCGATCCTCGCCGTCACCTACGGCTGTATCGTCTACCAGGAGCAGGTCATCGAGATTTTCCGCAAGCTCGGCGGCTACAGCCTCGGGCAGGCGGATAATATGCGCCGCGCCATCTCCAAGAAGAAGGAAAAGGTCATCATCGCCGAGCAGCAGGCGTTCGTCTACGGAGACTCCGAGCGCGGCATTCCCGGCGCGATCGCAAACGGCGTGAGCGAAGCTGCGGCGCAGGCGATTTATAAGGAAATCCTCGACTTTGCCAACTACGCCTTCAACAAGGCGCATGCGGTCTGCTACGCCAAGGTGACCTACGACACGGCGTATCTGAAATGTCACTATCCGAAGGAATACATGGCGGCGCTGCTGACGAGCGTGCTGGACAATACGACCAAAACCGCCGGCTATATCGCAGACTGCAGAGAGCTGGGCATCCGCCTGCTGCCGCCCGACGTCAACACATCGGAGGACAAGTTCACCGTGGAGCCGGAGGGAATCCGCTTCGGCCTCGGCGCGGTGAAGAACATCGGACGCGGACTGCTGCGGCAGATGGTCGCCGAGCGCGAGGAAAACGGGAAGTTTACGTCGCTCGAGGACTTTGCCGAGCGCATGATCGACACCGACCTCAACAAGCGGGCGGTGGAAAATCTGATCAAGTGCGGCGCGATGGACGGGCTCGGGCACAACCGCGCGCAAATGCTTTACGGCTATGAGACGATCCTCGACAGCGTTGCCGACAGCAAGAAGCGCAATCTGGCGGGACAGCTTCAGCTATTCGACATGTTCTCCGACGAACAGGAGAAGAAAACGACCATTCCAATCCCCAATCTGCCGGAGCTTCCGAAGAACGAGCTGATGCAGATGGAGAAGGAGACGATCGGGCTCTACCTTTCCGGTCATCCGATGGACGAGTACCGCAGGCAGCTCAAGGGCAGCGGGGTCGTGCCGATTCTGCGGATCATGCAGTCATTTGAGGAAAACGACGGCGTCTACCGCGACGAGCAGGTCGTCCGCATCGCAGGCGTTGTGGAGAGCGTCAAGATGAAGACGACGCGCAGCAACTCCATGATGGCGTATGTGACGCTGGAGGACGATACCGCAGCGATGGAGCTGCTGGCGTTTTCCAACGTGATTGCCAAGTGCGGCTCCTATCTGAAGGAGAATACGCCGGTCGTCGCGGAGGGACGGCTCTCCGCGCGCGACGAAAAGGCGGTGCAGATGGTGCTCAATGAGGTTCACCCAATCTCCGAGGTAGCTAAGCCGGAGCCGCAGAAGCTCTATCTGAAGCTGCCGACCGAGGGCTGCGCGGCCGACCGCAAGACGCGCGCCATTCTCAATATGTTCCCGGGCAGCCTGCAGGCGGTGCTGTATTTTGCCGACAGCGGCGTGCGCAGAGGTACGACCTGCGCGGTGCGCGAGGACATGCTGAGCGAGCTGCGCGAGCTTCTCGGAGAAAAAAGTGTCGTTTTGAAATAGTTTTTGCTTTTTGTAACAATAACACTACACTTTTGTAACAAAATATGTTATAATCTTTTATTGGAATTTTTGGAACGGAGGCGGCGCATTGAAAAAAATCGGCATTCTCACTCTGCTTTGCGCCGCGCTGTTCCTGTCCGGCTGTTTTCTCGATCCGGCGGAAAGCCTTTACGCGATCCCGGCGCGGTCGGAGGACTATTACAATCTGCAGGCGGCGATTGAAAACGCGATGCCGGACGGCGCGACCTACTGCGCACCGGTCGCGGGCGAGAATCAGCAGCCCGTCCAGATGGCGGACATGGACGGCGATCAGCAGGATGAGGCGATCGTCTACTGGAAAAGCGACGGCGATCTGCCGCTCACGGTCAGCGTCTTCGACAAGCGCGGCGATCAATACGTCCAGATCGCAAAGGCGGACGGCGCGGGCAGCAGCTTTGACCATGTGCAGTACGTAGAAATCGACGGCAATCCGGGCAGCGAGATCGTGGTCGGTCGCCGGATCAGCGATCAGGTCACGCAGACGCTGTATGTGTACTCCTTTGAAAATGACGCGCTCACGGAGATGATGAGCGCAAACTATTCCGAGTTTATCACCGCCGACCTTGACGCGAACGGTCTGTATGACGTCGTGCTGCTGCATTCCTCAGACGCGCAGAACGGCGTTGCGGAGTGCTACCGCTGGAACGGCGGCCAGCTTGCGCGTGACAGGGATGCGCGGATGTCAACGCCGGTCAGCGCGGTGCGGCGCATCATCACCGGCAGGGTCTGGAAGGACAGCCCTGCGATCTTCGTCGCGTCGGAGTACGGCGAGGGCATGATCGTCACCGATATTTTCGGCATGCACTGCGGGATTTTTACAAATCTGTCGCTTTCGGACGAAACGGATACGGCGGTCAGCACGATCCGCGATTACTACGTCTATAGCTGCGATATCGACGAGGACGGACTGATCGAGCTGCCGCATCTGATCGACCTTCCCGCGATTAAGGGGGAAGCGACCTCCGAGAACCAGACGGTAATCCGCTGGTATAATCTGCAGCCGGACGGCACGGAAAAGGAAAAATGGCTAACCTACCACAATTACTCCGCGGGGTGGTATCTGAAGCTGCCGGATCGGCTTTCAGACGGCCTATCGGTGAAATGCACAACGGTGCTTGACGCAAGCCGCGGCTATGCCTTCGTTCGAAACGGGGAGACGCTGTTCACGCTGACCGCCTTGACCGGCGGCAATGCAGCAGGTAGCGGCTGGATCGAGCTGGCGTCGAAGGGCGACACGGTCTACGCGGTACGGATTGAGAACAACGCGCTGTCGGTGGCGGAAGCGAAGGACTTGTTCCACTTCATTCAGGTGGACTGGAAGACCGGCGAGACAAATTAGGAAAGAGAGATACGGCGACGCAAGCCGTTTGGAGGATGGGAAAATGAAAAAAGTACTGATATTAGAGGACGAGGTCAGCATCCGCAGCTTCGTGGTCATCAACCTCAAACGCGCCGGCTACGAGGCGATCGAGGCGGGAACGGGCATGGAAGCGCTCGAACGGCTGAAGGAGAACCCGGATATCGGCGTGGCGATTCTGGACATCATGCTGCCGGATATCGACGGCTTCGAGGTCTGCCGCAGCATCCGCGCGACCAATAAGACCATCGGCATTATCATGCTGACGGCGAGAACGCAGGAGATGGACAAGGTGACCGGGCTGATGACAGGCGCGGACGACTACGTGACCAAGCCCTTCTCTCCGGCGGAGCTGACGGCGCGGATCGACGCGCTCTACCGCAGAATCGGCGGCGGCGTGGAGGCCGACCCCGAAATCATCGTCCATGAGCCGTTCATGCTGAACATCCGCAACCGTACCCTCGAAAAGGATGGCCGCCGGATCAAGCTGACGCAGGTGGAATACGCCATCATTCAGCTCTTTATGCAGAATCCCGGACGCGCCCTGTCCAGAGAGGACATCCTCACAGCGGTCTGGGGCAGGAACTATGACGGCGAGCTGAAGATCGTGGACGTCAATATCCGCCGTCTTCGCATTAAGATCGAGGACAATACCGCCAATCCCACCTATATCACGACGGTGTGGGGTTTTGGCTATAAGTGGGGCGTGTAATACCTCACATCGGAGGTGACAGGCGTGAAAAGAACAAAGGGACTGCAGGGACGCTGGCTGCGCAATACCCTGAGCATCGTGCTTGCCATCGTTCTTGTGAGCGTCACCGCGCTGTCTGTCACCGTCGCGGCGTATTACTACTCCAACATGCGGGCGGGCATGGAATCCAAGGCCCGCGCGAGTACCAGCTTTTTTGAGACCTATATCGGTCAGAGCTACAACGAGTATTACAGCTCCTGCGCGAAATTCACGCAGACCTTTGAATCCAAGGACGTGATGGAGCTGCAGTTTATCAATACGAATTACCGCATTGTAGCCTCCTCCTACAGCCGCTTATCCGCAAAGGCCGCCGTGACAAGCGACGTCACGGAAGCCATCGAAACAAGGCAAATCAGCTCCTTCACCGGAGAAAACCCCAATACGGGCGAGCGCATTATGGCGGTGTCCAGCCCGCTGATCTACTCCAACGGCGAGGTCATCGGCGTGCTCCGCTATGTGACGAGCCTGAAGCGCGTGGACCGTCAGATTCTGCTGTTCACGCTGGCGATCGTGCTGGCGGGCGTTGCGGTTTTGCTGATCGTCTACATCAGCGGAAGGTACTATATCCGCTCCATCCTTGTACCGGTCTCCGAGATCACGTCTACGGCAAAACGCATTGCCGCGGGCGGCTACGGCGTGCAGATACAGCGCAAGTTCGACGACGAGATCGGCGAGCTTGCCGATACGATCAACAACATGTCCAACCAGATCAGCCAGACGGAAAAAATGCAGGCGGAATTCGTCTCTTCCGTTTCCCATGAGCTGCGCACCCCGCTGACGGCAATCAGCGGCTGGAGCGAGACCCTGCTTTCGGCGGGCGGGAGTGTGGATGCCGCGGACGCAAAGCGCGGACTGAACATCATCCTGCGCGAATCGAAACGGCTGACCGGCATGGTCGAGGAGCTGCTGGAATTCACGAGGATTCAGGACGGCAGATTCCACTTGAACGTCGCAAAGAGCGACCTGCGAAGCGAATTTGAAGATACGGTATTCATGTACGGCTCCCGCCTCGCGCAGGAGGGGATCGCGCTGGAATACCTGGATAATGACGACGATATTCCGGAAATTCCCTGCGATACGGCGCGTATGCGGCAGGTGTTTCTGAATATTCTGGACAACGCCGCCAAGCACGGCGGCGACGGCGGAAGGATCACGGCGGAGATTCGCCGCGAGGATCACGAAGTCGTGGTAAGGATTCGTGATTTCGGCTCCGGCATTCCGGAGGATGAGCTTCCGCTGGTAAAAAAGAAATTTTACAAGGGTACCTCCAAGGCGCGCGGCAGCGGTATCGGACTTGCGGTGTGCGAGGAGATCGTCACCATGCACAACGGAAGCTTAGAGCTTGCCAATGCGGACGGCGGCGGTACGCTTGTGACGATACGGCTTCCGATCGGGGAGTAGAAAGGATTACCCATGACTAAGAAAGAAACGAATGAAAAGTTCAAGACGATGATCGGCGGTCAGGCTCTGATCGAGGGCATTATGATGATGGGGCCGGAAAAATGCGCCACCGTCGTCCGCACCAAGGAGGGCTTGAAGACCAAGCTTGACGACAGAAAGCCGGTCAAGAGGTTTTCCGTGAAGAAAATCCCGTTTGTGCGCGGCATATTCAACTTTGCGGCTTCCATGAAAACGGGCGTTTCCGCGCTGATGTATTCCGCCGACCAGTACGCGGCGGACGAGGACGAAAGCGAAACGCCGGAAAAACAGTCGAAATTTGATGCATGGCTCGAAAAGAAGCTCTCCTCCGAGAAGGCGCAGAGCGTTGTCATTACAGTCGGCGTGGTGCTCGGCGTGCTGTTTTCCATCGCGCTGTTCATTCTGCTGCCGTCCTTCCTCGGCGAGTTCATCGAGCAATGGGTGACGAGCAATCAATTGGTACGAAACCTGCTCGAGGGCGTGCTGCGCATTATCATTTTCCTGACGTATATGTTCCTGATCTCACGCATGAAGGAGATGAAGCGCGTCTTTTCCTACCACGGCGCGGAGCATAAGACCATCCGCTGCTATGAGGCGAAGCTGCCGCTGACGGTGGAAAACGTCAGAGAGCAGACCCGTCTGCACCCGCGCTGCGGCACGAGCTTCCTCTTCGTCGTGATCATCATCTCCATTTTGGTGTTCTCCGTCGCGTCGGTTTTCCTGCGGCCGATCACGCCGCAATTCGACTCCGACATTCTCAACGCGCTGATCCGGATGGCGCTCAAGCTTCTGCTCCTGCCCATCGTTGTGGGCATCAGCTACGAGTTCAACCGCTTGGTCGGACGCTATAACAACTGGCTGACCCGCGCGCTTTCCGCCCCCGGCATGTGGCTGCAGTATTTGACCACCAACGAGCCGGACGACAGCATGATCGAGGTCGGCATCGAGGCGCTGACGCAGGTGCTTCCGCAGCAGGAGGGCGCGGACAAATGGTAAAGAAGTATTCAGATCTGTATCTGGACGCACGCCGCGCGCTGTTAGAGAAGGAAGGGCAGTTCGCCTCCAATATCGCGCGCGAGCTGGTCTGCGCCGCCTCCGGCAAGACGGCGGAGCAGATGATCGCCGACCGCGAGCTATACGCCTCGGAGGAGGTCTGCGAGCTGACGGAGTCCTTCGTCAAGCGCTATCTGCGCGGCGAGCCGATGCCGTATATTTTAGGACAGTGGAATTTCTACGACATGACGCTGACGGTCACGCCCGATGTGCTGATCCCGCGAGACGACACAACGGTTATGACGGAGCTTGCGATCAAGAAGGCGCTGTTCCTCAATCAGAACCCGCGCATCCTTGACCTGTGCACCGGCTCCGGCTGTATCGGCCTTGCGATCGCGAAGCGCGTCAAGGACGCGAGAGTGACGCTTGCGGACGTTTCGCCCGACGCGCTCCGCGTGGCGCGCCGCAATGCGGTCGATCAAAAGCTGACGGCGCGTGTGAAGTGCCTGCCGCTGGACGCGAAGCAGCCCGCGCAGGACTTCCTTGGCACCTTTGATCTGATCGTTTCCAACCCGCCGTATATTGCTTCGGCGACCATCGAGAAGCTCGACCCGTCCGTGCGCGACTTTGAGCCGCGCATCGCGCTCGACGGCGGCGAGGATGGTCTGGATTTCTACCGCGCGATCATTGAAAACTATTCCTCCGCGCTCAATCCGGGCGGGTATTTCTGCTTTGAGTTCGGCATGGGGCAGGAGGATGACGTGTGCGCGCTGCTCCGGCAGGGCGGCTTTGAGATTCAGGAATTAAGAAAAGACACCGCAGATATTACGCGGGCGGTTCTCGCCCGGAAAAGAGAGGTTAATTGACGATGGCAACAAAGAAACCCGCTTATGAAGCGCCGGCTCCCGCAGACGATAAGAAAAAGGCGCTGGAAACCGCGCTGCATCAGATCGAAAAGAATTTCGGCAAAGGCTCCGTGATGCGTCTGGGCGACAAGCCGGAAATGAACGTGGACGCGATCCCGACCGGCTCTCTTGCGCTGGACGCCGCGCTGGGGATCGGCGGTCTGCCGCGCGGCAGAATCGTTGAAATTTACGGACCGGAATCCTCCGGCAAGACGACCCTCGCGCTGCACGTTGTCGCAGAGGCGCAGAAGCGCGGCGGCGAAGTCGCCTTCGTCGACGCCGAGCACGCCCTCGACCCGACCTATGCCGCGGCGATCGGCGTGGATATCGACTCCATGCTCGTCTCGCAGCCGGACACCGGCGAGCAGGCGCTGGAAATCACGGACGCGCTCGTCCGCTCCGGCGCGATCGACGTCGTCGTCGTGGACTCCGTCGCGGCGCTCGTTCCGCGGCAGGAGATCGAGGGCGAAATGGGCGACGCCTTTGTCGGCCTGCAGGCGCGTCTGATGTCGCAGGCGCTGCGCAAGCTGGCGGGAACGATCGCCAAGACGAATTGCATCGTCATCTTCATCAATCAGCTTCGTATGAAAATCGGCGTGATGTACGGCAACCCCGAAACGACCACGGGCGGCAACGCGCTGAAGTTCTATTCCTCCGTCCGTCTGGACGTCCGCAAGATCGAGGCGATCAAGGACGGCGGCACCGTGATCGGCAACCGTACCCGCGTCAAGGTCATTAAGAATAAAGTCGCGCCTCCGTTCCGTGAGGCGGTGTTCGATATCATGTACGGCGAAGGCATCTCCAAGTACGGAGAGCTTCTGGACATGGCGGTCGAGCTTGACCTTGTCAACAAGAGCGGAAGCTGGTTCTCCATCGGCGACGAGCGCATCGGACAGGGCAGGGACAATGCCAAGCAGTACATTGCCGATCATCCCGAGCTTGCCGACGAGCTGGAAGCCAAGGTGCGCGCCCACCTTGCCGAAATGCAGAGCATTCGCGGCAAAGCGCCGGCGAAGCCTGCAGGCAGCGCCGTAGACATCTCCGCCGAGGACTTCGATGAAGGTTGAGGCGATCGAGTCCACGCGCTCTCCGCAGGGGAAACTGCGGGTACGCTTTGACGACGGAAGCAGTCTGACGGCGCTTCCGTCTGCCATAGCGGAGCTGGGACTCTATCAGGGGATGGAGCTTCCCGACGCCGCAATGGAATCAATCAAAGACGTCTGCGCGAAAGCCTCCGCGCGGGAGCGGGCGGTGCGGATCGTCTCTGCGGCGACCGTTTCCAAGCGTGAACTGGAGCATCGGCTGATCCAAAAGGGCGAGCGCGAGGAAGACGCGCTGCAGGCGGTGCAGTGGCTGGAGGAATTAAAGCTTCTGGACGACGCGCAGGCGGCGCAGCAGATCGTGCGCAGCGGCGCGGCAAAGGGCTACGGCGCGGCGCGGATCAAGCAGATGTTATTTGAAAAGCGCATCCCGAAGGAATACTGGGACGCCGCTTTGGAGCTTCTTCCGCCGCAGGACGACGCGATCGACCGCTTTCTGCAGCGCCGCTTTCGCGGCAGAAAGCCGGACAGGGCGGAATGCAAGCGCGCGTCGGACGCGCTCTTGCGCCGCGGACATAGCTGGAGCGATATCCGCAGCGCACTGGAGCGCTACGCGCCGGAGGAAGACTTTTCTGACGATTAACGAAAGAAGGACATAGCATGGGCAACCGCATCGGGGTCATTTCCCTCGGATGTGCAAAAAATCAGGTCAACGCGGAGCAGATGATGTATCTGCTGCGCGAGGCGGGATTCGAGATTCTTCCCTCGGTCGAGGGAGCGGACGTGGTCATTATCAATACCTGCGGCTTTATCGATTCCGCGAAGAGCGAAGCGATCGACAATATCCTTGCGATGGCGGCGCTCAAGGCGGAGGGCGTGATCGGCAAGATCCTCGTGACCGGCTGCCTCTCCCAGCGGTATCAGCAGGAAATTCTGACGGAGCTTCCGGAGGTCGACGGCATTCTCGGCACGGGCAGCTACGGCTATATTGTCTCGGCGGTGAAGCAGCTGCTTGCAGGCAATCCGGTTTCGCGCTTCGACGACATCGACGCGCCCGTGGACGAGGTCGGCAGAATCCTCACCACGCCGGACTATTACGCCTTCCTGAAGATCGCAGAGGGCTGCGACAATCGCTGCTCCTACTGCGTGATCCCGTCGCTGCGCGGCAAATATCGCAGCCGCACGATGGACGACTGCCTCTATGAAGCGAGAATGCTGGCGGAGGACGGCGTCAGAGAGCTGCTCGTCGTGGCGCAGGATACCAGCCGCTACGGCATCGACCTCTACGGAGAGCGGAAGCTGCCGGAGCTGCTGCGAGCGCTTTGCAGGATCGAGAAGCTCCATTGGATTCGCGTACACTATCTCTATCCGGACGAAATGACGGACGAGCTGATCGACGTGATTGCCTCTGAGCCGAAGATCGTCAAGTATCTGGATATTCCCATTCAGCATGTCAATGATAAGATTCTGAAAAGAATGAACCGGCGCGGAACGCGCGCGGAGCTGGACGAGCTGTTCGCCAAGCTCAGGGCGAGGATTCCCGACGTCGTGATCCGTACGAGCCTGATCACCGGCCTGCCGGGAGAGGGCGAAGCGGAGTTCGAGGAGCTGTGTCAATGGCTCCGCGAACACAAATTGGAGCGCGTCGGCGCGTTCGCGTTCTCTCCCGAGGAGGGAACGCCCGCGGCAAAGATGGACTATCCCAGTGAGGAGATCGCCGTCCGCCGCGCGCAGCTTGTGGAAGAGCTGCAGACGCGCATCATGGATGAATTAAACAGCGCGCGCGTCGGCACGGTCATGGAGGTGCTCTGCGAGGGTTACGATCCTGATAACGAACAGTATTTCGGCAGAACTTATGCGGATTCGCCTGAAATCGACGGCAGAGTCCTGTTTTCTGCTGAACACACGGTGAAATCCGGCAGTTTTGTTCCGGTTCGAATCACGAACGTCTTTGACGGCGATTTGACGGGCAGACTTGAGGAGGGCTGAGCAATGACGACAGCGACGAAAATAACCTTGATCCGGGTGCTTCTGATCCCGATTTTTCTAGTATGCATGTACCTTGCGAAGTCCTATCCGTTCATGATCTATGTGTCGCTGGCAGTCTTTGTGATCGCCAGTCTGACCGATCTGATCGACGGGAAGGTCGCAAGAAAGTACCATCAGGTCAGCGATCTCGGGAAATTTCTCGATCCGCTGGCGGACAAGGTGCTTGTGATCGCGGCGATGGCGATGTTCTGCGAATGGGGCCTTTTTCCCGCGTGGGCGCTGATGATCGTTCTGACGCGCGAATTTGCAGTGACCGGTCTGCGGCTGATCGCGGTCGGCAAGGGCAGAGTGATCGCGGCGGCGTGGTCGGGTAAGATGAAGACCGCGCTGACGATGGCGGGTCTGTGCCTGATGCTGTTCCTTAACGGCGAATTCTTTGCCAATCTGCTCAATACGCATATCTGCCCGAGCTTTATGACCGTGTTCAACTGGGTCATCGTCGGCGTCATTACGGTGGTGACGCTGTATTCCGGCATTGAGTATTTCGTGAAAAACCGCGACATCCTGAAGAATTAATACCTTGACACGAAATGCGTCAAATGGTAATATAATGAAGATGAATATCGCGTTGACCGAAAAGAGTACCCTGTGAAACATGACAGAGAGTGACCGCCGTCGGCTGGAAGCGGGCATGTTGCGAAGCAGGCGAAGTGCGTTCGTGAGCGAGGGGAGACCCCGTTGGTCGCGTCAAGACCATGAGTGAGAAATCAGAGTGGAACCGCGGTATGCCCGCCTCTGGAGCGATCCGGAGGCGGTTTTTCTATGGAGGGATGAATATGCGCTTAAAGGAAACACTGGAAGCCTATCAACGCAACGACCCTGCTGCGCGCAGCAAATTTGAGATCTTCTGGCTCTACAGCGGTCTGCATGCGCAGATTTATTACAGGCTTGCGCACTGGTTGTATTGCCATAAGCTGCGCTTTTTGGGACGCTGGATCTCGCAGATCTGCAGACGCCGCACCGGCGTGGAGATTCATCCTGCGGCGAAGATCGGGCGGCGGCTTGTCATAGATCACGGCAACGGCGTTGTCATCGGCGAGACGGTCGAGATCGGCGACGACTGCCTGATCTATCAGGGCGCGACCCTCGGCGGCACCGGCATCAGCCACGGCAAGCGCCATCCGACGCTCGGCAACAACGTGATGGTTGGCTCCGGCGCGAAGGTCTTAGGACCGTTCAAGGTGGGAGACAACAGCAAGATCGCGGCGAACTCCGTCGTGCTGCGCGAGGTGCCGCCGAACTGCACCGTCGTCGGCATTCCCGGCCACATCGTCCGCATGGAAGGCGAGAAGCTCGACCATGTCCATACGCCCGACCCGGTGGCGATCGAACTCAACGCGCTGAAGGAGCGCATCGCTGCGCTGGAAAAACAACTGGAGGAAAAGTAAATGTATCTGTACAACTCTCTGAGCCACAAAAAAGAACTCTTTGTTCCCAATCATGAGGATATCGTGAAAATGTACACCTGCGGGCCGACTGTCTACCACTTCGCGCACATCGGCAATCTGCGCAGCTATATCATGGAAGACGTGCTGGAAAAGAGCCTGCGCTATCTCGGCTACAACGTCAAGCGCGTCATGAATATCACCGACGTCGGGCACCTTGCCTCAGACGCCGATACCGGCGAGGATAAGATGCTCAAGGGCGCGAAACGCGAGCATAAGACGGTTATGGAGATCGCGAAGTTCTATACGGACGCCTTCTTCGAAGACTGCCGCAAGCTCAATATCAAGACGCCGGACGTCGTCGAACCCGCGACGAACTGCATCCCGGAGTATATCCAGATGGTGCAGGCACTGCAGGACAGGGGCTACGCCTACTTTGCCGGCGGGAACGTCTACTTTGACACCTCCAAGCTGGAAAAGTACTACGTCTTCAACGACCACAACGAGGAAGACCTCGAGGTCGGCGTCCGCGAGGGCGTGGAGGAGGACGAAAACAAGCGCAACAGGAACGACTTTGTCCTCTGGTTTACCAAGTCCAAGTTTGAAGATCAGGCGCTCAAGTGGGATTCCCCATGGGGCATCGGCTATCCGGGCTGGCATATCGAATGCTCGGGCATCAGCATCAAGCATTTTGGGGAGGATATGGATATTCACTGCGGCGGCATCGACAACGCATTCCCGCATCACACCAACGAGATCGCCCAGTCCGAAGCCTATCTCGGACACAAGTGGTGCAACTACTGGTTCCACGTCCACCATCTGAACACCTCCGACGGCAAGATGTCCAAATCAAAGGGAGAATTCCTGACCGTCTCTCTGCTGGAGGAAAAGGGCTACGATCCGCTGGTCTATCGCCTGTTCTGCCTGCAGAGCCACTACCGCCGCAACCTTGTGTTCACGTGGGAAAACCTCGACAACGCGGCGGTGACCTATGAGAAGCTGATCGCGAAGATCGCAGCGTTGGAGGACAAGGGCGAGGTCGACGAGGAAGCCTTTGCCGCGCTGAAGCAGCGGTTTGAGACCGCGCTCAACGGCGACCTCAACACCTCGCTTGCCGTTACCGCGCTCTATGACGTTCTGAAAGCGAAGACCAGCGATGCGACCAAGCTGGCGGCGATCCGTGATTTCGATACCGTTTTGGGATTAAATCTGATCGAAGCCGCCGAAAAGTTCCGCGCGCAGCAGCCGCAGGAGGAATACGGCTCCGACCCTGCAATTGACGCGCTGGTAGCCGCACGCGCCGAGGCGAAGAAGGCGAAGAACTGGGCGGAGGCCGACCGCATCCGCGACGAATTGAAGGCGCAGGGCATTGAGATCATCGACACGCCGCAGGGCGCGAAGTGGAAGAGAATCTGAACGGAGGAAACACTATGAAGCTGATGATTTTGGATGGCAACAGCGTCATCAACCGCGCCTTTTACGGCGTTCGCCCGCTGACGACGCGGGACGGACTCTATACCAACGCGATCTTCGGCTTCCTGAATATTCTGCAGCGGGTGACGGCGGAGGAAAAACCGGACGGGCTCTGTGTCGCCTTCGATCTGCACGGACCGACCTTCCGCCATGAGGCGTATGAACAATACAAGGCGCAACGGCCTGAAACGCCGGAAGATATTCGTCGTGCGGTGCCTGTTATTGAAGACATTCTTGCTGCAATGAATATTGTGGCATTGGAAGTGCCCGGATTCGAGGCGGATGATGTGATCGGTACCCTGTCGGTGCTTGCAGAGCAGGCTGGCTTTGAGGTATTCATGGCAACACCGGATAAAGATTA
>CAJOMA010000017.1 GCA_905235655.1 uncultured Oscillospiraceae bacterium
GGGGGCGGTCGTGACGAAGGACGTTGCGCCCTATGCGATCGTCGCAGGCAATCCTGCAAAAGAGCTGCGCAAACGGTTTTCAGAGGAGGATATCGCGTTCCTGCAAAACCTGAAATGGTGGGATTTGCCGGAGGAGCAGCTGCGTGCGCACACGGACTGCTTCAAGGACGTCGCACTTTTGAAAGAAGCGTTCAAAAAACCATGAAGATTTCGATTGTCGTTTCAAACTCTCTGAAAAAAGACCCGCGCGTCATCAAGCAGATCAAGGTCGCCGCTGCCGCTGGACATGAGGTTCAGTTTGTCGGCTACCGCGACGAGAATTATGACCGGGCGTTTCTGAACGCGCTGGGTATTCGGTGCGATATCGTCGACTTCGGCGACGACTATGTCGGGCAGCTTTCCTCCGTTTATAAAAAAATCCGCAGACGGCTTGTGCGCAAACAACGGGCGATCCGGTATCTGTGCGATTTCCGGCCGGATATCATTCATGCGAACGATTTCGACATGCTCGGGCTTTCTTACCGTGCGGCGAGGAAGTGCAAAGCGGGTCTGATCTATGATTCCCATGAAATCTTCGCGGAGAACATCGGGATTGCGGAGCGGAAATGGATGAAACGGCAGATCATCCGCTCGGAGACGCGATTGGTGCGCAAGGTTGATCGCATGATCTGTGTGAGCAATGCTGCCGCAGCGTATTTTGAAGACAAATACGCAATCTGCCCTACGGTGATCACCAACTGCCCGATGAAAAACACCCTGCCGCTGCTCAAAAAAGCGGAAGATGCGTTTGAGATCGTCTATCAAGGGCTGATGGTGCGCGGACGCGGCTATGAGGAATTCGTGGACGCGGCAAAGTATCTGCCGGACGGGATTCGCCTCAAGCTGCGCGGTTACGGCTCTTTGGAGCCGCACCTGCGCGCGCAGATCGAGGAAAACGGTCTTTCCGATAAGGTTGTATTCGCGCCGCCGGTTGAGGTCGCGCAGCTCGTGCAGGAGGCGTCTGCGTCGCACATCGGCGCGGTGCTGACCCGGCCGATCAATCTGAATTTCAAGCTCTCCGTATCGAACAAAGTCTTCGAATACGCCGCAGCGGGTCTGCCTGTGATCCTCTCCGACGTGCCGGAGCACCGCTGGCTCAATGAAAGGTACGGCTTTGGCTTGATCCTCGACGAGGTCACGCCGGAAAAGATCGCGGAAGCGATCGTTACGCTGTACCGGAATAAAGAATTATATCGCCGTTTGGCGGACAACGCCGAACGAATGTCGGACGAAATGAACTGGGAAGCGGAATCAAAAAAGCTTCTGGAAATCTATCATTCTGTTTATCAGTGCGTGGAGGAACGCCGCAAATGAAACGAAATGGCGCTAAGGTCGGCGCAGTATTGTCGTACATTTTAATACTACTGAATACGGCATACGGACTGATCGTGACGCCATTCATTCTCAAGCAGGTCGGCAGCGCGGACTACGGCGTTTACCGCACCGTGGCATCCATGTCCGCCTCCCTCGCCGTGCTGGACCTCGGCTTCAGCGGAACGGTGCAGAGATTCGTCGCAAAGCTCAACGCCGAGAAGAACAGCAGAAAGATCAGCGAATATCTCGGCATGGCGCTGATCCAGACCTTCACCGTGCTCGGAGTTTTTGCGCTCGTCGGCTCCGGTATTTATTTCTTTGCGATCGACCCGGTCTATTCTGCAAAATTCACGCCGGACGAGCTGCGTCTGGCAAAGCAGCTATACTGGATTCTGCTTGCGAATATCGGACTGACCTTCTTTGATAATGTGCTGTTCGGCGTGATTGCCGGACACAACGAATTCGGCTTTTCCAACGGCGTCAAGCTCCTGCTGCTGGTCGCAAAGACCGCTGCAATCTATATTCTCCTGCCGATTTTCCACAGCGTGATTGCAGTTGTCGCTGTGCAGGCGGTTATGACCGCGCTTACGCTTGCGGCGTACTGGCTGTTTGTCCGCCGCAAGCTCAGAATTCGCGTCGTGTTCCATCAATGGGACAAGGCGCTGTTCAAGGAATCCTTCGGCTATACGCTGCTCCTGTTTGCGCAGTCGGTTGTCATCCAGTTCAACGGAAACGTGGACAATATGGTGATCGGCGCGGTCAAGGGCACCGAAATGGTGACGGTCTATTCTTTCGCGATCACCATATACAACATGTACGAGCAGCTTTCCTTCTCGATTTCCGGCGTAATGCTGCCGACGGTGACAAACCGAATTCATGACGGCGCGACGAGCCGCGATCTGGAGAATCTGGTCATCCGCGTCGGCAAGATACAGTTTATGCTGCTGGGCGCGATCCTGTGCGGCTTTGCCGTACTCGGAAAGGAATTCTTCGCGCTGTGGCTCGGCGCGGGATTTGAGGACTGCTATCTGCTGGCGCTGATTCTGATGATCCCCGTGACGGTTCCGCTGATTCAGAACGTCTGTATTTCCATCCTGCGCGCAAGGAACCTGATGGGTTTCCGCACCGTCTCCCTGCTGTATGCCACGGCGGTCAACGTTGTCGTCACCGTCGTCGGGACGATCCTCTACGGCTATTTTGCCGCGGCGATCGGCACGGCGCTGAGCACGGTGATCGGCAGCATCGTTTCCATGAATATCTATTATAAGCGCAAGCTCGGGATGAACGTCTTGCGGATGTTCTTCCTGACCATGAAAGACGCTGTTCCCGCGCTGGTATGCGCGACCGCGGCGACGTTTGCGGTCAAAAGGCCGATTTACGGCAATGTGGCTTCCAAGCCTGCGGCGTTTGTGCTGTGCGGCGCGATCTTTACGGTCGTGTACGGCGCGTTGGCGATCCCCTGCAACAAGGCGGCGCTGAAGGATCTTCTGCGCAGAAAAAGCGCCTGACTCACCCGATAGTGGAGGAAATGAAACCGTGATAAATGTGATTGGTTTGGGCTATATCGGTCTGCCGACCGCGCTGATGCTTGCGTCCCACGGCGTGGACGTCGTCGGGACAGACATCAACCGTGAAACGGTCGAACGGCTCAATTCCGGGAAGACGACCTTCCGAGAAGCCGGACTGGACGAGCTGTTTGCCGCGGCGGTCGAAAACGGAATCCGGTTTTCAACGGAATACTGCAAGACGGAGACCTACATCGTTTCCGTCCCGACGCCCTATGACGCGGAGACGAAAAAGGTCGATCCGTCCTATGTCGTCGCCGCTGTGCGGCAGGCGCTGGCAATCGCGCCAAAGGGCGCGGTCGTGATCATCGAATCGACGGTCTCTCCGGGAACGATTGACCGCTGCGTGCGCCCGTTGATCGCCGAATGCGGCTTCGGCGCGGATGAGATTCACCTTGTCCACGCGCCGGAACGGATTCTGCCGGGCAATATGCTCTACGAGCTGGAGCACAATTCCCGCACGATCGGCGCGGATGATCCGCGGATCGGCGAACGGGTGAAGGAGCTCTACAGCGCCTTCTGCAAGGGTGCAATTGTCCTGACGGATATTCGGACGGCGGAGATGACGAAGGTCATTGAGAACACCTACCGCGCCGTGAACATCGCCTTTGCCAACGAGCTGATGATGCTCTGCCGTCAGGAAGGCATGGATATCAATGAGATCATCCGAATCTGCAACATGCACCCGCGCGTCAATATTCTTTCTCCGGGGCCGGGCGTCGGCGGGCACTGCATCCCGATCGACCCGTGGTTTCTGGTTGGGGATTTCGGCGACCGGATGCCGCTTGTCAGTACGGCGCTGCAAATCAACGACGCAATGCCGGACTATGTTTTTTCGAGAATCAACGAGGTCATGAAGGAAAGCGGGATCTCGGATTATGCGAGAGTCGGACTCTACGGGCTGACCTACAAGGAGAATGTGGACGACGTGCGCGAAAGCCCGACGCTTCGGCTCCTTGCCGCGCATCCGGTCGGCTTCCGGGTCTATGACCCGATGGTAAACAGAAGGATCGTTGCGCATCAGACCTTTGATTTGAAAGGCTTCTGCGACGCATGCGACATGATCGTCATTATGGTCGGACACGACGAGATCAAGGAGAATAGCCGGCTGACTGCGAACAAGGTCGTTCTGGACACGAGAAACGTCTGCCGGGGAGAGCGTGTTTACCGCCTGTGAGAACAATGAAGGAAGAAAACCTATGAACATACTTGTGACGGGAGCAAAGGGCTTCGTCGGAAAGAACCTTTGCGCGACCCTGAAGAATATCGCCGAAGGAAAGGATAAATCCTTTGGGTTTTCTGCGGATATCACAGTATTTGAATATGACCTCGACACTGCGCCGGAAGCCTTGGACGCATGGTGCCGCGACTGCGATTTTGTATTTCATCTTGCGGGCGTCAACCGCCCGAAGGATGCGTGGGAATTTATGGAGGGCAACTTCGGCTTCACCGACACGTTGCTCAGGAAGCTGGAAGCAAACGGCAATCCCTGCCCGATCATGCTCAGCTCCTCCACGCAGGCGACGCTTGACAATCCCTACGGTAAAAGCAAGCTGGCTGGAGAGGAGCGGCTGCGCCGCTACGGCGAGCAAACCGGTGCGAAGACGCTGATCTACCGCTTCCCGAATCTGTTCGGCAAGTGGTGCCGACCGAATTACAACTCCGTTGTGGCGACCTTCTGCCACAACATCGCGCACGGTCTGCCGATTCGCATTGACAATCCGGACACTGCGCTGCGCCTTGCCTACATCGACGACGTTGCGGCGGAGCTGATCGCCGCGCTGCAGGGGAAAGAACACAGAGACGGCGCGTTCTGCTGCGTGCCGACGGTGCACGAGATCAAGCTCGGCGAGCTTGCTGCACTTCTTGAAAGCTTCCACGCCTCGCGCCGCGATCTTTCCGCGCCGGATACGGGCGACGCGCTGACAAAAAAGCTGTACGCGACCTATCTGTCGTATCTGCCGGAAAACGAGTTTTCCTATCCGCTTGTGCGGCATACAGACGTGCGCGGCAGCTTCACCGAAATTCTGCGGACGGCGGATCGCGGGCAGTTCAGCGTGAACATTTCGAAGCCCGGCATCGTCAAGGGAAACCACTGGCATCACACGAAAAACGAAAAATTCCTCGTTGTCAGCGGTCGGGGCGTGATCCGCTTCCGCAGGATCGACAGCGACAGGGTTTATGAATACCATGTCTGCGGCGACAAGCCGGAGGTCGTGGATATCCCGACGGGCTACACGCACAACATCGAGAATTTGGGCGATACGGATATGGTGACCTTTATGTGGGCGAGCGAATGCTTTGACCCTGACAAGCCGGATACCTATTATCTGGAGGTATGATATGGAAAAACTGAAACTGATGACCATTGTCGGGACGCGGCCGGAGATCATCCGCCTGTCCGCGGTGATCAAGAAATGCGACGCCTATTTCCGTCAAATCCTTGTGCATACCGGTCAGAATTACGACTATGAATTGAATCAGGTGTTCTTTGAAGACCTCGGACTGCGCGCGCCGGACTTCTATCTGGACGCGGTGGGGAAGGACTTGGGTGAGACCATCGGCAATATCATTGCGAAGTCCTACGCGCTGATGATGAAGGAACAGCCGGACGCTCTGCTGATTCTGGGCGATACGAACTCCTGCCTGTCTGCGATTTCCGCCAAGCGCCTGCATATCCCGATCTTCCACATGGAGGCGGGCAACCGCTGCTTTGACGAGTGCCTGCCCGAGGAGACAAACCGCAGGATCGTCGATCATATCGCCGACGTCAACCTGTGCTATTCCGAGCATGCCCGCAGGTATCTGAACGCGGAGGGCACGGCGAAGGAACGCACTTATGTGACGGGCTCGCCGATGGCGGAGGTGCTCAGCAGCAGCCTTGCAAGGATCGAGGCGTCGGACGTTTTAAAACGGCTGGGGCTGGAAAGAGGAAAGTATATCCTCCTGTCCGCGCACCGCGAGGAGAACATCGACACCGAGGAGAACTTCTTCTCCCTGATGAACGCGGTCAACGCGCTTGCGGAGCGCTACGATATGCCGATCCTGTATTCCTGCCATCCGCGCAGCGCGAAATTCATCGCGCAGCGTAATTTCGTCTTTGATCCGCGCGTGCGGCAGAACAAGCCGCTCGGCTTCCATGACTACAACCACCTGCAGATGAACGCCTTTGCCGTCGTTTCCGACAGCGGCACCTTGCCGGAGGAGGCGAGCTTCTTCCTCTCCGTGGGCAAGCCCTTTCCGGCGATCTGCATCCGGACGAGCACCGAACGGCCGGAGGCGCTCGACAAGGGCAATTTCATCCTTGCAGGCATCACGACCGGGCAGGTGCTGCAGGCGGTGGAAACTGCGGTTAAAATGAACGAAAACGGCGATTTCGGCGTACCGACGCCGGACTACACCGATCTGAACGTAGCCACGAAGGTCGTCAAGCTGATCCAGTCCTACACGGGCATTGTCGACCGGACGGTATGGCGAAAATAATGAAACGGAAGGAGTGGGCAAAGTGAATAATAATTATGCGTTTATCAATGCGATCAATCTTTGCCTCAACGGAAAGAAAGCCCTTCCGCAAGAGCAGAAAGCCGATGTGCATGAAATGCTTGCTTTGTCCAAAAAGCAATCGCTTGCGAATATCGTATACTGCGGTCTGAAAAAGGACGGGAGCCACAGCGCAGAGGAGCTGTTTGCGCTCGGCGAATACGCGGAGCTGTGCACCTTCCAGTATCTGAGGCAGGAGCAGGAGCTGTTGCGGCTTTGCAGCGCGCTGAAGGAACAGAAGATTCGCTTTGTTCTGCTGAAGGGCAGCAGAATGCGCGCGTTCTATCCCTCGCCGGAGCTGCGCAGCAGCTGTGATATCGACATCCTCACGGACGCAGCGGATGAAACGATCTACGCGCTCATGCAGTCGCTGGGCTACAAGGAAGAAAAGAGCGACGGCATGACGCTGAATTTTGCGATACCGCCGCTCGTAACCGTCGAAATGCACCGCTTCCTCTTTGACGACCGGCTTTCCTTCCACGGATACTTTGCGTCCGTATGGGATCGCGTGGTGCCGGCGGAGGACGGCTCGTCGGAATGCTTCTTAACGGAAGAGGACTTCTATCTATACATGATTGCGCATCTGGTAAAGCATTTTACGCTCTACGGCTGCGGCATGCGTCCGCTGCTCGACCTCTATGTCTATGAGCGCGAAGCGGGCGAGCTGTGCAATTTCGCGGCGGCGGAGCAAAAGCTCGAGGAGCTGGAGCTGCTGTATTTTACGCAGCAGATGCGTCAGCTCCTGCAAAAGTGGTTTGAAGAAGGCAAACTGTCCGAGCAGGATGAAGAGCTGACGGATTACCTGATGAATTCCGGCATCTACGGCACGGAATCGACGATCAAGGCAAACAAATTCCGCCAGTCTGCGTCCGTGCGCGGCGCAAAGCTGCGGGTGCTGCTGCGCAATGTGTTCCCGCCGCTGCGCATCATGCGGCCGTTGTATCCGCGCCTGCTTCGCTGCCCGGTGTTCCTGCCGGTTGCGTGGGTGATAAGGCTGCTGCGCCTCCTCTTCAAGGACAAAAAAAAGAGCAGAAAGACCCATGCGATTATGCGGAGCGTGGATGGAGCGTACATCTCTCAGGTGTCTGATATCATGAAGAGACTGCACCTGCAATAGGGAGGAAGCTATGAAGATCATTCGTTACTATGTCAGCAGGAAAAATGCGTTTACATGGCTTGCCGTCGCGATGGCGGTCGGCTCTGCGGTTTTGCAGATCCTTGCGCTGTGCTTCGGTCAGAAGCTCTCGGCAGTGAATCTCTGCTTCCAGAAGGTTCTGCCGATCTGGTGTGCGCTCGGCCTTGCCTTCATCCTTGCCGTTCGCGGCCAAAAGGAGCTGTACCGCTCGACCAAACCCGTGTTCTGGGCGTGCGTCACCTTCGGGCAGATCGCGCTCGACTGGCATCTGCGCCTCGCGGAAAACCCCAATGCGGCGGACGGCCTCGGCGGCGGTTACGCGCTGTTCGGCTATATGCGGTATGTCGTTGCGTGCTGGGTCATTTATCTTGCGTTCTATTTTGTCTACCGCTTCTTTATGACAGGCCGCTCCAGACGCCTGCTGGTTCTGCAGATTATCACGCTGCTGCCGTTTGCGCTGCTGCTCTATGATTTCATCAACTCGTTCAGTGCGCTGGAGACCTTTGCGGTATATGACAAGCTTGCAAACCTCCTGCTGGTCGGCGCGCTGTTCGTTGCGTCGCTTGCCATGCGGCAGTTTACGGACGGCAAGTATCATCCGACCTGGGGCGACCGCAGCGACGGCCGCAGAGTGCGCACGATCGACGGCATGAACGTTGTGGCGAACTACATCATGCCGAACCGCATCGGCGCGTCCAATTCGATCAACGGCAAGATCGAGATTACCAACGTCGAGCGGTATATCCACAAAAAGCGCGCCGAGGGCATGGAGAACTTCGGCATATTCCACGTCATCCTCGCCGCCTATGTGCGCAGCATGGCAAAGTATCCCGGCTGCAATCGTTTCCTCTCCGGTCAGCGCGTCTATCAGCGCGATGAAGACATTCAGTTCACCATGGCAATGAAGAAGGACATGAGCACGGACGGCGACGAGACGATGATCAAGCTGCACTTGACGCAGACGGACACGACGAAGGAAATCTACGAAAAGTTCAACAAGGTCTACGAGGAAGTCAAGAGCACGCCGCTCGACAGCAGCTTCGACGCGGTTGCGGGCGCACTGGCGAGCCTGCCCGGTCTGCTGCTGAAATTTGTGGTCTGGGTGCTGAAGGTTATGGACTATTTCGGCAAGATCCCGAAGTTCCTGCTGGAGGTCAGCCCCTTCCACGCCTCCGTGATTTTCACCTCCATGGGCTCGCTGGGCATTCCGCCCATCCTGCACCATCTGTATGATTTCGGCAACCTGCCCGTGTTCATCGCCGTCGGCAGAAAGTACCGCAAGCAGGAGCTCGATGCGGACGGAAACGTCGTCGTCCGACGCTATGTGGACTATGTGATGAACTGCGATGAGAGAACGGTCGACGGCTTCTACTACGCGACCGCCATGAAATACTTCCATAAGCTTCTGCGCAGCCCCGAAGTGCTGGATAATCCGCCGGAGGAAGTTGTCAGAGATATCGACTGAGGAAGCAGCAAAACAGAGAAAGCGAGATCAAAGAAAATGGACAATAGCAATAGAGATCGTGAAGTCTTTGATTTTGAAGAGTGGGACGTAGAGAAGATTATTCAGCAGTATCGAGCGCGCGAGGAGGAAGAGGTACAGCCGGAGCGGACCATCCCGCTCGAGCCGGTGCAGCCGGTCTATCAGCCGCCCGCGCAGTCGGAGCGCACGTCCGTGCCCGCACAGCGGCGGCGCACGCAGGACGCTGCGAGCCGGAACAGGCGAAAGAAGAAAAGCCGCGTCAACTGGCGCGGCTGGGCGATTGTGATCGGCGGCGCGATTCTGATTCTTGCGCTGCTGATCGGGCTGATCAGCCTGATCGTCCATGCCGTCAGCGGCTCAGACGAGCCGGACGGAGCGGCTAAGACGGCGGACGTCTCCGAGGCGACCGAAGAGACCCTGTCGCCGGAGGAGCGGCTCCCGGACATCCTGCAGCGCGCCGATTTTGTTGCGGCGGGCTATGACTATGACGCCGCGATCGCCATTCTGCAGGAGTTCGGCGCGGACTGGCAGTCGCAGCCGGAGCTTGCCGCCGCCAACGACCGCTACCTTGCCGAAAAGGCGAAGCTTGTGCGCTATGAGGACACCACGCAAATCACGCATATCTTCTTCCACAGCCTGATCGTGGACACCGACCGCGCCTTTGACGGCGACTCGAAGGAAAACGGCTACAATCAGTACATGGCGACCGTGACGGAGTTCAATCGCATTCTGGACGAGCTCTACAAGCGCAATTTCGTTTTGGTGCGCATTCACGACATCGTCAAGGTCGAAAAGGACGAGAACGGCAAGGACGTGTTCAAGCAGGGCGACATCTATCTGCCGCCCGGAAAGCAGCCGATCGTGATCTCGCAGGACGACGTGAACTACTATGAGTACATGGTCGACGGCGACGGCGACCGCTTCCCCGACGCGGGCGGCGACGGCTTTGCCAACCGCATCGTGATCGGCGAAGACGGCTATCCGACCTGCGAATACTACACCGCGGACGGGCAGAAGGTGCTGGGCGACTACGACCTTGCGCCGATTCTGGAGCACTTCGTGCGGGCGCATCCGGACTTTAGCTACCACGGCGCAAGAGGCATTCTCGCGCTGACCGGCTACGAGGGCGTGTTCGGCTATAAGACGCACCCGCAGTGGAAGGACATCCTCGGCGAGGAAGCCTATCACGAGGAAGTGCAGAAGGCAATGGACGTGACGCAGTGTCTGAAGGATCACGGCTGGGAGATCGCCTGCCACAGCTACGCGCATTTCGGCTACGGCTATAACAGCGCGGAGGATATCCTCGCGGACGTGAACAAGTGGGAGGATCAGGTGCAGCCGATCGTCGGCGACAGCGACATCTTCATCTACCCCTACGGCAGCGACATCGCGGGCATCGAAAAGTACGAGGGTGCGAAGTACGAAGCAATGTATCAGGCGGGCTACCGCTTCTTCTGCAACGTGGACGGCTCCACGCCGTACTGGGTGCAGATTCACGACGACTACGTCCGGCAGGGACGGCGGAACATCGACGGTTACCGCATGTTCTGGGGACCGGAGCTGCTCGACGACCTGTTCGACGTCGACGAAATCTGGGACAAGGCCCGACCGGAGACAGTCCCGTCAATCGTATGATCTGAATAGAGAAACAGCGCGCCGTTTTCCGGTTTGGAAAACGGCGCGCTGCTTCTTGCTGCTGCGCACGAACAATTCCGTCATTGCCCGGCTTGTCCGGGCAATCCGTGCGTATCGTCGCGGGATATTTCACCGTAATACGCCGAAAACCCCCGTCGCGTCATTGCGAGATTGCCCGAAGGGCAGGCGTGGCAATCCATGTGTTCCAATGCGGGATATTCCCTCATAACACGATGAACGAGCCATACCTGCGACGGACGGATTGCCACGCCTGCGGCTCGCAATGACGCGACCGGAGGCTGCATCATGCAGCGTTACAACTGCGTACATGTTACGCTTGACTTTCACCCAATTCACTATATTTCCCAATTCTTTGAATTGGGAAACACCACAATTATACATTATTCATTCTTCAGTATTCATTCAGCGAAGCGTCAATAGCAGTCCCACCAGAACATCACGTCGGAGAAGTCGCGCACTTTCAGCTTGTCGCGTGGAATGAGGAAGAGCGCGACGCCGTCGTCGCCGAAACTGATCCGGCAGTCGCCCTTGTAATTCGAGTCGATCTGCAAAAGAACCGTGTCGTATTTGCGATAAATCTCCTTCATGCGCGGATCGTCCTGCGTGCTCCAAACGTAGCCGCCGATCTTGTTGCCGCGCAGCGGGTAGCGATCCTTGATCGCGTCGTATTCGCCCCAGTCGATCGGCTTGAGCCGACCGTAGCGAAGCATATAGCAGCGGAAGTCGTCCATGAAGCGATAATCGGGCGGCGCGAGCGGCTCGGTATCCTGCGACGGCTGCAGGCAGAAGCAGCCCTTGATCGCAAACTCCGTGATCTCTTCCTTGCAGGGCTCCGGCAGCTCGTCCGGCTCCTCGGGGTCGTAGATCACGCGCCAGTTTTTCTGCGTGCACGGATGCTCATAATCCATGCCGTAGATCGGCTCCTCCTGCACATAAAAACGCAGCACGCCCTTTTCCGGAAAGTCGGGAACGCCCTTGATTTCGCTGCAGAAAACCGCGCAGAGCAGGCGCAGCGGCTTGCCGTTTTCGTCGAGGGGCGCTTCGCCCAGTTTGCCGCCGAAGCGGCTCTTGCTGACCTTGTCGAGCGTGGTTTGCAGGCGAACGATCGCTTTTTCGGTCTTTTTGCACCACGCGGGCAGGGCTTTTTCCACTTTTGCGTCCAGCTTCTTTTCTTCCATTGGCGTTACCTCCTGTCGGTTTGTGCTATTATTGTACTGCGAAACAGAACCGAATGCAAGAATTTTTCAAAATACTGTTGACAACTGTAGACTATTGTGCTATGATGTGATTACAGATGTAGACAATGAAGGGAGGAAGGACAATGAGCCGGCAAAGCGCAAACCTGACGGCGGCGGAATGGGACGTGATGGAGTGCCTGTGGGAGCACGCGCCGCTGACCGGCAGGGAAGTGACGGAAAAGATGAACGAAAAATGCGGCTGGAGCCGCTCGACCACGCTGACGCTTTTGAGCCGCCTGGAGGCGAAGGGCGCGGCGGCGGGCGACGCGGAGGAGGGGAAAAAGTCGTTTCGCCCCCTGATCTCCCGCGAGGATGCCGCCCTGCAGGAAACGGAGGATTTTCTCGGCAGAGTCTATAAGGGCAGCGTCCATCTGATGGTCAGCGCAATGACGCGAAAGCAGTCGCTGTCACAGACGGAGATCGACGAATTGTACGCGCTTCTGAAGGGATTGGAGGCGGACAAAGATGCTTGAATGGGTCATCTCTTCCGCGGCGCTGACCCTGATCGTGATTGGTCTTCGGTTGATTTTGAAGGGCAAAATGAGTCTGCGCCTGCAGTATGCGCTGTGGGCGATCGTGCTGCTGCGCCTGCTGGTGCCGGTCAGCTTCGGCAGCACGGGGCTCAGCGTGCAGAATGTCGTTGACCGCTCTGCTGCGGCAACGCCGGTGACGATCGACTGGGAGAAGTATCTCGGCTCACCACCTGTGGTAACGATCGACTGGGAGAAAGGTGAAGTCTCTCCTCCGGTGGAATACGGTTCCGAACATTATCCCGTGTTTCCGACAAAGGAAGAATATGACAAGTATTCTCTGGAAGACCTCGCCGAGATGTACGGCTATAAGATTCTGCACGTGGATACGCGCAGCCATGACCCATCCAGAAGCATGGAAAGAGTGGCACAGCCCCTGACTGTGAACGAGATTCTGAACATCGTCTGGGCTGCCGGCGCGGGGTTGATTGCCCTGTGGCTGCTGGCGACGAATCTGCGGTTCTATTTCAAGCTGCGCAAATCAAGGCAATTACTGGACGTTGACGACGCGCCGCTGCCGGTCTACGTGACCGACAGGATCGACACGCCCTGCCTGTTCGGTTTTGTACGCCCGAAAATCTACGTAACGCCGGAGGTGGCAGGGGAGGAAACCACCCTGCGCTACTCCATAGAGCACGAGACGACGCACCGGAGGCACGGCGACCATATCTGGTCGATCCTGCGCGGTCTGTGCCTCGCGGTGCATTGGTATAACCCCTTCGTCTGGATCGCCGCAGTGATGTCGCGCAATGACGCGGAGCTTGCCTGCGACGAGGCGACGATCAAACGCATCGGGGAAGAACACCGCGCAGACTACGGGCGTACCTTGATCCGGCTGACCTGCGAGAAGCGCGCCGCGCTCTTTATCGCCGCCACGACGATGACGGGCAGCGGACGCTCAATCAAGGAGCGTATCAAATTGATCGTCAAGAAGCCGAAGACGGCGATCTATACCCTGATCGCCGTTGTGCTGATCGTTGCCATAGCTGTCGGCTGCACCTTCACAGGTGCAAAACCGGACGATCCGACCGAAGCCACAGAAACAGCGGAGCCGACTTCCGGGCGCGCCAAGTTGGAGGCTTCCGAGCTGCCCGCGCTCCTCGATACGATCGACCTGCAGGGCGCGACCCTGACCTATTACTACGGGACAGACATCACATTCCCGGCAGAAGCAACGGAAAACGCGGAGCGGTATTTCGGAGAACTGAAACAGCTCGCATGGCAGGATTGCAGTATGGGCGGCTTCGACGCGGATGATTTCAACGGAAATTACGTTCGGCTTACGGCCTCGCAGGCGACCGTGACGATTTATCAAAAAGGGCTGAGCCAGCAGAATCTTCTTCACGTTGAAACAGACGACGCGGAGGGATGGTTCCAGACCGGCTCGCTCGTCATCCATGAGGACGGCTCGCAATGGTACCCTTATGATAACGCGCTCGCATGGTACATCGAGGCGCAGGGAGCGTCGCTCTACGGCGGGAACACCCGCATCCTGACGGCAGAGGAAATGGACTATTTCCGTGAGCTGACTGCCTCTACCTATGAGACGTATGACGAGGAAACCGGTATGACCTCGATGCACATGACGGAGATCAGCTGTTTCTTTACCTCGTATTATACGAACGTGCGGGATATTGACGCATATTCGTTTTTGTGGTATTTCCCCTATGCCAGTTACGGGGAAGAAATCGACGAAACGGAATGGCAGCTTGTGCAGCGGGTGCTGGACTGGAGGACGGGAGAGGATCAGCACCTCGCTACGCGGGAAGAGCTTATGGTGCCGATCCACCGCATACCGCGCGCCAGCGTCAATGAGGTATTGATGAAGTACGCCGGCGTTACCGTCGAGGAAATGAACACGGACTGGTTTACCGAAGCAATCTACGTTCCGGAAACAGATTGCTTCTATACCTACACCAGCGACGCCGGTCACGGCACGTTTGTTCCGTGGTTCGGCATAGAGCACGGCGATCAGGTATCCCTGTGGTCAAGACCGTCGCCTCCGTGGAGACTGGATTTGGAGAAGGACGGCGACGGCTGGAAAATCCTCTCACATACGACGGAAAATTACCTTCCGAAGGCTGCATTTGCGAGGACGGAGCTGCCTGCCGGGCGCGCCCATCTGGAAGTCTCCGACATTCCGGCGATCCTCGACGCGATCGACCTGCGGGAGGCGACCTTGACGATGTCCGGTGAGGAAGCCGCCTATCCCGCAGACGCGGCGATCTGCGCAGAAAAATATCTGGAGGAACTGAAACAGTATACGTGGAAGCCGTTCCCAACCCCGAAGCGATCGGACGGAAGCGAGATCGATTATGAGGAATTCGGCTACCGTCGGCTTGCCACGCCGCATACGACCATTACCTTCTGCGGAAAAAACCGGGGTACCGGCTGGCTGGTGCAAATCGAAACGGAGGACGCAGAGGGCTGGTTCCTGTCGCCGACGATGGGCTATGACCCGTGGTCGGGCGCGCGTGCAGGCGAGGAAATGGCTTTCTGGTATGAAGAAGCGGAGGGCGCGGTGCTTTTCGGCGGAGAAGGGCGTCTGCTGACTGCGGAGGAACTGGAATACTTCCGTGATTATGTTATGCGTCACTTCCTCCTAACCTCGCATTTTGAAGACGTGCGGGACATGAGTGCATGGTGGTTTTTGCACTATTTCAACGGCGAGCGCTTTGAGCCGGAGAATGAGGCGGAGCGGCAGATTTCGACGAGGATCAAGAACGTGTACGGACAATACGTCGATTATACGGCTAATCCGGACAATACAGTTTGCCGCATTGCGCGCGCCGAGGTCGATGCATATTTGACGCAGTACGCGGGCGTAACCGTAGAGGAAATGAGCACAAACTGGTTTGAGAAAGTAACGTATCTTCCCGAAACGGATTGCTTCTATATCCCCGTCTCTTACTTCGGACCCACAATTTTCCGCCCGTCTTTCGGCGTGCAAAACGGGTCGTCGGTGACCCTTTGGAGGAGGGGACTCGGTTTTACATTACAGCGAAGCGATGCCCCGTTTGACAGACTGACGCTGGAAAAGAACGGCGACGAGTGGCGGGTCGTCTCTTACATTTCCGTAGATGGATATGCCTATGCAGGGATCGAAGTCGGGGCAAAGATGACGCCTCAAACTGCAATAGAGAGAATATTTGAATCCGGCGACGCCTCGCTGACGCTCAGTTATGACGACGGCAGCCAATGGAAGACGTATTCCCTTGAAGCCGCAAGCGACAAAACACGCCTGCTGGGCTTAGCAGACAGCTTCCACTGGACGCAGGAGGACGCTCGTTACTCACCAAACGGCAGCTTTATGCTCACCGCAGTTTCCGCAGACGGCGCGCAGCGTTTGACCTTTCGGCCGGACGGCGGCGCCGGTATGCTGCGATACTACGACGGAACGGACTGGATGATCTGGCGCGCAACGCCGACGAACAATGGATATAAATCCTTTATCTGGAGCGTCCGCGACATCTATGACAGCGACGAAGCGGGCGAGGCGCTGTACGCTCTGTCTTTCCGCCAAGACGGCAGCGCGGAGGACGTCGTCGAATACTTCGCAACGACGGCGTTTGTCAAGGCGAATCAGTCGCTTGCGCCGGACAGCACCCGCCGTATGGACGAGCTTGAGATTACCGGCTGGCGCGTGAGTCAGGTCAGCGACGACGGCGACAAACCCGAAATCAGCGGTTCGCTTTGGTACGCCTACACCCCGCGTGGCCCGGAGAATATCACAGGACCCGACCATGAGGGAAGCGGCGACTACGCGGGAAAGATCGTCGGATCACTGATCTTCGTCCTGCAGAAGCAGGAAGACGGCAGTTGGCATTTCCTCTATGGCTTAAAATAACTGCGAACCGAAACGAACTGACGCATGCTGAAAGAAGGACATCCGCGAGGATGTCCTTCTCAGACTGTCAAAAAAGTCCGTAACCGTCAAAATCAATCAAACATTTTGAGTATTTTGCGCTGATTGATCTTTTTATGTAAGTTCGGCGTTTTTCA
>CAJOMA010000018.1 GCA_905235655.1 uncultured Oscillospiraceae bacterium
GTCTGGAACAGAGCCTATAACCATTTCCCCATGCGTCCTCTCAACTGGAGGTCTCCCAAATCTGTCCTTTTTTCTTTCCCAAAAGTGTAACACATCATTTACAAACCTACAAAACTGTGCGGGAAATGCTATTGTACCGATTATTTGGATTACATCTATGTCAATAAGATAGGGGAGCTTGTGAAGCCAGATTATCTTTCGGTGCGCTTTCGTGCGCTGCTTGAAAAAAACAATCTGCGCAAAATCCGCTTTCACGATCTTCGACATAGCTGCGCGTCGCTGCTACTTTTCAACGGCGTTCAAATGAAACAGATACAAGAATGGCTCGGTCACAGCAACTATTCTACAACGGCAAACATTTATGCGCACCTGGACAGTAAATCGAAGGAAGTGTCTGCAGATACAATTTCCAAACTGTTCTCCCACATATAAAAATGAGGCACAAAAAGTGCCTCATTTTGGTGCCGCTGGCGGGACTCGGACCCGCACGGAAAACAAATTCCGGTGGATTTTAAGTCCACTATGTCTACCATTCCATCACAGCGGCAGATATAAAGTTGAGAATGTTTTTCGGAAATCGGAGGTAACTTTGGAGGTAACTGCTCCAAAACGCAAAAAACTGCGCTTCAGAAACCCTTGCAATATCAAATGTTTCGGGATTTGGGGTACAAAAACGCACTGCGGATTTTAAGTCTGCTTTGTCTACCTGTTCCAACACAGCGGCGTTTGCTCCCGTATTCTATCATTCAGAGCGCCGTCCGTCAAGTAGCGGATGGCTTTTTTCACAAAAATGCGCGATGATTTTTGACAAAACAACCAATTTTGGCAGCGATCCGCCATTCGTTATAGTTTTACTTGCATAAAGCGGAGCGATCTTGTATAATAAATAGGCAACAAACATACAATGGGGGTTTATCCGTGGCAAAACTCTATTTCAAATACGGGGCGATGGGCTCCTCAAAGACGGCGCAGGCGCTGATCACGAAATACAACTATGAGGAAAACGATCTGCGCGTATGGCTTCTCAAGCCGGTGACCGATCAGCGCGACGGTCTGTGCACGATCCGCTCCCGCATCGGTCTGGAAGCGGAGGCCGAGACGATCACGCCGCAGCAGAACGTATATGCGTTATTCGCTTCGCGGCGGAATGCGGACGTCGTCATCGTCGACGAGTGCCAGTTTCTCACGCCGGAGCAGATCGACCAGCTGCGCAAGATCGTGGACGATTTCAGCATTCCCGTCCTGTGCTTCGGTCTGCGGACGGACTTTTTGACCAAGGCGTTCCCGGGCAGCGCCCGCCTTTTGGAGATCGCGGACAATATCGAGGAGATCAAGACGATCTGCGACTGCGGCGCGAAGGCGACCGTCACGGCGCGTATCGATGGCAACGGCTACGTCGTGACGCACGGCGATCAGGTTTTCCTCGGCGGCAACGATGCGTACATCGCCATGTGCCACCGCTGCTACATCAAGAGCATCGAAGAGCACAGAGTTATCAAGCTGCACACGCACTGAAAGGGGAGACTGTATGAAATATCCGACCCCGCACATCAACGCCGCGCCGGAGGATTTCGGTCAGACCGTCCTGATGCCCGGCGATCCGCTGCGCTCGAAGTATATTGCGGAGAACTTTTTGGAGAATGCAAGGCTCGTCAACAACGTCCGCGGCGTGCAGGGCTATACCGGCACGTACAAGGGCGTGAAGGTTTCCGTCATGGCGTCCGGCATGGGCATTCCGTCTATCAGCCTCTACGCCCATGAGCTCTATCACGCCTTCGGCGTGCAGAATATCATGCGCATCGGCTCCGCCGGCTCCATGCAGGAGGCTATCAAGCTCCGCGACATCGTGATCGCACAGGGCGCCTGCACGGATTCCAATTTTGAAAAGAACTTCCACCTGACCGGCAAGTTCGCGCCGATCGCGTCGTTTGAAATGCTCCGTAAGGCGGTCGACGCCTGCGAGGCGCTCGGCGCGGCCTACCACGTCGGCAACGTCTTCACGAGCGATATATTTTATAATGATGAGGACGGGCTTCCCGAAATTATGAAAATGGTGCCAGCGTGGCAGAAGATGGGCGTGATGGCAGCCGAGATGGAGGCCGCCGGTCTGTACCTGACGGCTGCCAGAGCGCAGAAGAACGCCCTGTGTATCTGCACGATCTCCGACCAGATTCTGACCGGCGAGCATCTGACGAGCGAAGAGCGTCAGACCTCCTTCCGCGAGATGATGCAGGTCGCGCTGGAAACGGCGGTCAAGCTGGAAAAGTAACTTCGTATTAAATTTTTCTGAAAAGGAGAATAACATAACCATGAAACGCGTATTTTTGTTTGTACTCGATTCCTGCGGCTGCGGCGAAATGCCGGATGCAGCGAAGTTCGGCGACTACGGCGTCAACACGCTCAAGAGCTGCTCCACCTCCGACAAGCTGCACATTCCGAACCTGCTCTCCTACGGCCTCGGCAATATTGATAACGTCGATTATTTGCCGGGCACGGACGCGCCGAAGGGCGCCGTCTGCCGTCTGCAGGAGCGGTCCATGGGCAAGGACACGACGATCGGACACTGGGAGATCGCCGGCATCGTCTCACCCGATCCGCTGCCCACCTATCCCAACGGCTTCCCCGAGGAGATTCTGAAGCCCTTCCGTGAGGCGACCGGACGCGGCGTTCTGGCAAACGGTCCGTGGTCGGGTACAGAAGTCATCGACAAGTACGGCGAAGAGCACATGAAGACCGGCGACCTGATCGTCTACACTTCCGCGGACTCCGTCTTCCAGATCGCTGCGCATGAAGACCTCGTTCCGCCGGAACAGCTCTACGAATACTGCCGCATCGCAAGAAAACTGCTGGTTGGCAAGCACGGCGTCGGTCGTGTCATCGCCCGCCCGTTCATCGGCAATCCGACCGACGGCTTCAAGCGCACCTCCAACCGCCACGACTTCTCCCTTGAGCCGCCCGCAGAGACCATGCTCGACGCGATCAAGGGCGCGGGTCTCGACATGCTGGCAGTCGGCAAAATCTTCGATATTTTCGCCGGCCGCGGTACGACGGAGCACGTCTATACCAAGGGCAATACCGACGGCATGAACAAGACGATGGAATACGCCGCGCGCGACTTCCACGGTCTGTGCTTCATCAACCTCGTCGATTTTGACATGCTTTACGGCCATCGCCGCAACATCGACGGCTACGCCGCCGCGCTGACAGAGTTTGACGGCTGGTTCAAGAACTTTATGGAGAAGCTCGGCGAGGACGACGTCGTGATGATCACCGCCGACCACGGCTGCGATCCGGCGTATACCGCGACGACCGACCATACCCGCGAATACGTTCCGCTGCTGATCGCAGGCAAGAAGGTCAAGCCGGTCAACCTCGGAACCAGACTCGGCTTCTGCGATATCGCCGCGACGATCACGGAGCTGCTGGGCGTCGACTACAAGACCCCGGGCAACAGCTTCGCGAAAGAGATCGTTTAAAACTTAGGGCATATCCCGTGAAAAAGGAGAGAATGCTATGACACCGTTGGAACTGGTCAATCTGGCAATTGAGGCGCGCGAGCACGCCTATATCCCGTATTCCGGCTTTGCAGTCGGCGCCGCGCTGCTGACGAAGGACGGCAAGGTCTATCAGGGCTGCAATATCGAAAACTCCGCCTTCGGCCCGACCAACTGCGCAGAACGCACCGCGTTCTTTACCGCGGTTTATCAGGGCGAGCGCGATTTTGAAGCGATCGCCATTGTCGGCGGCAGGGGAGGACAGCCGATTTCGGAGCTCTGTGCACCCTGCGGCGTGTGCCGTCAGGTCATGGCGGAATTCTGCAAAAGCGACTTCAAAATCTACTTGAGCAAGGGTGACGGCGAAGTCGTCACGATGACACTGGCAGATTTGCTGCCATTGAGCTTCACAAAAGAGGATTTGGAGCACTGATTTTGGTCATTTTTAACAAATATTTAACAACATCTTGATTTTTGCGCCGATTTGTGCAAGAATATGTTATGCGGGTAAACCGCAAATTAAATTCTTGCGGTATATCCGCAAACAAAAACTATTGGAGGTAAGAAAATGAAGAAACTTGTTGCTCTTCTGCTCGCCCTTGCGATGGTCGCGTGCCTGTTTGTCGGCTGCGGCGACGGCGAAGCAGAGACCCCCAGCGAGGGCGGCGAAGACGCTCCTGCTATGCGTGTTGCGATGATCACCGACTACGGCGACATCACCGACGAATCCTTTAACCAGGCTACCTATGAAGGCGCCAAGGCATGGTGCGAAGAAAAGGGCGTTGACTTCACCTACTACAAGCCCACCGGTGACTCCACCGCTGAGCGTGTCGCTATGATCGACAAGGCAGTTGCTGAAGGCTACGACGTTCTCCTTCTCCCGGGCTATGCGTTCGCTGGCGCGATCGTTGAGACCGTCGAGAAGTATGACAATGTCAAGTACGTCGCTCTGGACGTTTCCGAGTTCGATCTGCAGGATGCCCATGGCACTGCTGACGACTTCTCTTGGGCATATCCGAGCAACCTGTACTCCGCTGTTTACCAGGAAGAGCTCGCTGGCTACATGGCCGGTGTTGCTGCTGTGAAGCTCGGCTACGAGAAGATCGGCTATCTGGGCGGCATGGCGGTTCCCGCTGTCGTTCGTTACGGCTACGGCTTCGTGCAGGGCGTCAATGACGCTGCGAAGGAACTCGACAAGGTTGACGCCATCGAGGTCAAGTATGTCTATGGCAACCAGTTCTTCGGCGATCCCGACATCACTGCTTACATGGACACCTGGTATGCGGCTGGCACTGAGGTCGTCTTCGCTTGCGGCGGCGGCATCTATGCTTCTGCTGCTGAGGCTGCTTCGAAGGTCGGCGGCAAGGTCATCGGCGTTGACGTTGACCAGGCTCCCACCATCGACGCTTACGGCGCTGGCATGACCGTCACTTCTGCTATGAAGGGTCTGGCTGCCACCGTTAAGACCCTGCTGGGCAAGATCGCCGACGACAAGTTCGAAGGCGGCAAGGTTGAGACCCTCGGTCTCGTTTCTGAGACCCCGGCTGACAACTACGTCCAGCTGCCCGCTTCTACTCAGTGGGCGGACGGCTTCTCCGAAGCTGACTACAACGCTCTCGTGGCTGACCTGTTCAACGGCAAGATCACTGTCTCCAACGACACTGAGAATGCTCCCGCTGTTGACATCTCTGTCGATTATCAGGGCAACATCAAGTAAGATCGTCTTACAACAAATCGAAGAGGCCGGCTTGCCGGTCTCTTCTTTTTTCTGCTCCAGCCATCCGATTTTGCCTATTGCACAAAATCGGATGGCTGTTTTTGTGCAATAGGCAGATAAAAAAGCGCCATATAAGCGTTTCGTCAGAAAGACCAAAAGAAATGAAAAAAATATGAACAAATTTGAAATTTTTGTTTGAAATTTCTGCGTGGCTGTAGTATACTGAATATGTATTAAATACAGGAGGTGGCATAGCTTGGAGAACTACGCAATTGAAATGCTCAATATCACCAAGCGTTTCCCGGGCATTATTGCAAACGACAACATCACCCTCCAATTGAAGAAGGGTGAAATCCATGCGCTCCTGGGCGAAAACGGCGCCGGCAAATCCACGCTGATGAGCGTGCTGTTTGGCCTGTACCAGCCTGAAGAGGGCGTGATCAAGAAGGATGGAGAAGTCGTAAAGATCAACGACCCGAACGATGCGAACCGTCTCGGCATCGGCATGGTGCACCAGCACTTTAAGCTGGTTGAGTGTTTCTCCGTCCTCGACAACATCATTCTGGGCGTTGAGCCCAACACCGCCGGCTTCCTCCAGAAGGCTGAAGCCAAGCAGAAGGTGCTTGCACTTTCTGACAAGTACGGTCTGCAGGTCGACCCCGATGCCATCATCGAGGACATCACCGTCGGTATGCAGCAGCGTACTGAAATCCTCAAGATGCTCTACCGCGAGAACGAGATCCTGATCTTCGACGAGCCGACCGCCGTGCTGACCCCACAGGAAATCGAAGAGCTGATGCAGATCATGAAGGGTCTTGCCAAGGAAGGCAAGTCCATCCTCTTTATCTCCCATAAGCTCAACGAGATCATGGAGGTCGCCGACCGCTGCTCCGTCCTTCGCAAGGGCAAGTACATCGGCACGGTCGAGATCGCGAACACCACCAAGGAAGAGCTCTCCCGCATGATGGTCGGCCGCGACGTTGAATTCGTCGTCGCCAAGGATCCGGCGAACCCCACCGACGTTGTGCTCAACGTTGAGGGCATGACCGTCGCTTCCAAGCTGCACCACAACAACGCGGTCAAGAACGTCTCCCTGCAGGTACGCCGCGGCGAGATCGTCTGTATCGCCGGCATCGACGGCAACGGCCAGACCGAGTTTGTCTATGGCATCACGGGTCTTGAGCCGCTGAAGGAAGGCAAGATCGAATTCCTCGGCAAAGATATCACCAAAGCTGCGATTCGCAAACGCAACGTCATGGGCATGAGCCACATTCCGGAAGACCGTCACAAGCACGGTCTCGTTTTGGACTACACGCTGGAAAACAACCTCGTTCTGCAGCGTTATTTCGAACCGGAATTCACCAATCAGGCTGGCTTCCTTAAGAAGGACAACATCCGCAAGTACGCCGAAAAGCTGATTGACCAGTACGACGTCCGTTCCGGTCAGGGTCCCATCACCCCAGCGCGCGCGATGTCCGGCGGCAACCAGCAGAAGGCGATCGTCGCCCGCGAAATCGACAAGGCTCCGGAGCTGCTGGTCGCAGTTCAGCCGACCCGCGGTCTTGACGTCGGCGCAATCGAGTACATCCACAAACAGATCGTGAAACACCGCGACGCCGGCAACGCCGTGTTGCTGGTATCCCTTGAACTGGAAGAGGTCATGAGCCTTTCCGACCGTATCCTTGTCATGTACGAGGGCGAGATCGTCGGCGAACTTGACCCGAAGACTACCACCGTCGAAGAGCTCGGCCTCTATATGGCCGGCGCGAAGCGGCAATAATTAAGGAGGTCAGGAAACAATGAAAGAAAAGAAATCACTGTTACGCAACGGCGGCTTCCAGACCTTCACCACGTCGATCGTATGTATCATCCTCGGCATGATCGTCGGTTTTCTGGCGCTGCTCATCATTGAGCCGAAAGGCGCCTGGGGCGCCATTGTCGCCGTCATCAAGAACTTCTTCAGCTATCCCTCCGCAGCGTTCCGTCTGCAGTACTTCGGCTCCACGCTGGCTAAGACCGCGCCGCTGATTTTCTGCTCCCTGTCGGTTCTGTTCGCTTACAAGGTCGGCTTGTTCAACATCGGCGCTGCCGGTCAGTACTGCCTCGGCATTGCGCTGGCGCTGTATCTGGCGATCATTGTACAGCTTCCGTGGTGGCTCTGCCTGCTTGCAGGCATCGCCGCCGGCGCGATTTCCGGTGCACTCTGCGGCGTGCTCAAGGCGTTCTTTAACGTCAACGTCGTCATTTCCGGCATCATGCTCAACTGGATATCCCTCTATGGAACAAACCTGCTGCTAAAGCCCGCGATGGACCCGTCCGGCAAGGACACCTTCCGTCTGGTCAACAAGGCAAAGCAGGCGCTCCTGCCCACGCTGGGTCTGGATAAGCTCTTCAACAAGAACCAGTACGTTACCATTGCGATCCCTCTGGCGATTATCGTGGCGGTCGTGATCTGGATTATTCTGGACAAGACCAAGCTCGGCTATGAGCTGAAGGCGACCGGCAACAACCTCAATGCCGCCAAGTACTGCGGCATGAAGGAAAACCGCAACATCATCCTCACCATGGTGATTGCGGGCGGTCTGGCTGCCATGGGCGGCGCCCTGTACTACCTGTCCGACTTTGAGCAGTGGAACGTCAATAGCTCCGCGGTTCCGGGCATGGGCTTCAACGGCATTGCTGCTGCCTTCCTCGGCGGCCTGAATCCCATCGGCTCCATCTTCTCGTCCTACTTTATCACTCATATTACGGTCGGCGGCGGCAACGTCGATCTGAGCCACTACTGCGCGCAGATCGCCGACTTCATTTCCTCCGTTATCATCTACCTCTGCGGCTTCGTGCTGTTCTTCAAGACCTTCATGAACAAGCGGATGGACAAGGCGGAGGAAAAGAAGATTGCGAGGGCTCGCGCCGCAGCCGAGGCAGAAAATAATGAAGGAGGTAATGCGTAATGTTATTGCTGGTTCAATACACCCTGATTTTTGCCTCCGTTTTGCTGCTCGTGGCGCTGGGCGGCTGTATCTCTGAGCATTCCGGCGTTATCAACCTCGCGCTGGAAGGCATCATGGTCATCGGCGCGCTGGGCGGCGCGCTGGTGATGAAATTCCTGCCGTATACGCACGGCGAATCCAGCCAGTTCCTGATGTTCATCTGCGTGCTTGGCGCTGCTGTCCTGTTCGGCGTGATCTACTCCATGCTGCTGGCGTTCGCCTGTATCAACCTCAAGGCTGACCAGACAATCGTCGGCACAGCGTTGAACATGCTCGGTACTGCGCTTGCCACCGTCGTGGTTAAGTCCATGAACACCGCAATCAGCCCCGACGACCATTCTTCCGAAATCAAATACATTGATGCGAAGAAGTCGTTCCTGACCAACATCGGCGACTTTGAGCTAAACTGGTTCATGATCGTTGCCATCATCATGCTGGTCGTCGCCTTTGTCCTGCTGTACAAGACCAAGTTCGGTCTGCGGCTGCGTGCCTGCGGCGAGCATCCCCAGGCTGCCGCCTCTGTCGGTATCAGCGTCTTCAAGATGCGCTGGGCTGGCGTCCTGCTCTCCGGTATGCTTGGCGGAATCGGTGGCATCACCTACATCACCGCCGGCGTGTCCACATGGAAGTTTGAAAACGGCGTTGCCGGCTTTGGCTTCCTGTCTCTGGCCGTTATGATCTTCGGCGCATGGCATCCGTTCCGCATTGCGGGCGCCGCAATTCTGTTCGGACTGTTCCGCGCACTCGGCAACGTCTATAATGGCTTTGACTTCCTCAAGGCGTTGAACATCCCCTCGGCAGTTTACAACATGCTGCCTTACATCGTCTCCCTGATCGTTCTGGCATTCACCTCCAAGAAGTCCAGAGCACCGAAGGCAGAAGGCATTCCTTACGACAAGGGAATGCGATAAACCGAATTACAGCATTGTCCTATCCCCGTTTGGGGATAGGACAATGACTGTTCATAGGAAAAATCACAGAAGTGATCTGGGAGAATACGCAAAACGCGAAAATGACCTACCCCATACGGAGGATATAAAATGTCTAAAATTATTGTCATCGGCATTGCAGGCGGCTCCGGCAGCGGCAAGACGACCCTGATGAAAAATCTGATTGCCCGCTTTCAGGATGATGTGACTGTACTCAGCCATGATAATTACTACCGTCCTTATGAAGAGCTCAGCATCGAGGAAAGGAAAAAGGTAAACTACGACCATCCCGATGCTTTTGACACGGATATGATGATCGAGCATCTGCGCCTGCTCAAGGCGGGGCAGGCGATCGAATGCCCGATCTACGACTATACGACCTATTCGCGCTGCAAGGAAACGACCCGCGTCGAGCCGCGCAAGGTCATTCTGGTCGAAGGAATTTTGATTTTTGAGAACAAGGTGCTTTGCTCTCAGATGGATATCAAGATCTTCGTCGATACGGACGCGGACGTCCGTCTGATCCGCAGAATCCGCCGCGACGTCGCAAAGCGCGGCAGAAGTCTGGAATCCGTTCTGAATCAGTACCTTGCCACGGTCAAGCCCATGCATGAGCAGTTCGTTGAGCCGAGCAAGAAGAACGCGGACCTCGTCGTCTTGGAGGGAGGCAAGAACCTCGTCGCCTTGGAAATGATCATCGACCGCATCCAGCGGCACATTGATCAGGAATAATAAACAGCAATAAAGCAACCGGGGTCAGGCGCATTGCCTGGACCCCGGTTGTGCAATTATTGTACGTGTGTATGATTGTTGATGTGATCAATACAGTAACAGAAATAACCCGCGCACTTTGAGCAGTAGCGGAATTCGAGGTCGGGACAGTCCGTGTCCGTCCTGCCGCATACCGTACACTTGTGACGGTACGGGCGCTGCCCGGAGGGACTGCGGTAGTTGCTCGCCCAGTTCGGATTGGGCGCAGCCTTCGGCTCCGGACGCCTCGGCCGCGTCTGATAGGTTCGGTGTAAGCCGAACAGGTTCTTCACGTTGCGCCCGAAGAAGAGTAGATAGTTGATCAGTGCGACCAGCGGCGCAGTGCCGACGAAGATCAGCACATACCAGAACACGGCGCTGCCCATCGACGTCATCGGGAGCACAATACGAAGAATTTCAAAAACCGTCAGCGCAATGTCGACCAGCGCCATCCAGCGCATTTTGATCGGGAGAAAGAAGAACGCCAGAACCGTCTGCTCCGGAATCAGTGTTGCGATCGCAAGGAAGAGCGAGGTGTTGATATAGGTCGCGGAAACGTAGACGGGGTAAGAGGCGAGCAGCGGCACGAGAATGCCGGCGAGGTCCATCAGCAGTATGCCGCTCAGATAGAAAAGGTTGAGCTTCAGCGTGCCCCAGATCCCCTCGACCGCCTTGCCGATCCAGAAATAGACGTACAGCGAAAGCAGCTTGAAGATCAGATAGCGAATCTCCATGATATAGGTCAGCGGATAGGTAAACAGCCGCCAGACCTGCCCTGCCAGAATGCGCTCAGCGTCGAAAGTCAAAAGTGAAGCGACCGAAAAATCGCTGTTCTGCATGATCAGAGAGAGAATATATACGACCGCGTTGCCGATCCCGATGTACAGCATGAGATTCGGAATACCCTTGTTGCGGTTTCGGTACAGGAAGCGGTTTGCGTTGCGTTTCAGATTGCCCATAGAATTCCTCCTTTGGAATACCCCTATTCTAACGGATTTTTTCCTGCTTGTCTATAAACTTTCTTTGAATTTTGTCCGATGATTGAAAAAAAGCGCCCGCTATGCTATGATAAGCAGAGAAAAATCGGAGGTTTGTGCCATGAGTCACGTCAGAGATACGTCCCTTGCCGAATACGGCAGAATGAAAATCGAGTGGGTGCGCGATTTTATGCCCGCGCTGGTCGCGATCCGCGAGCGGTTCGAGCGGGAACAGCCCTTTGCTGGGAAGAAGATCACAATTTCCATCCACATGGAGGCGAAGACCGCCTTTCTTGCGCTCTGCCTTGCCGCGGGCGGCGCAGAGGTCCACGCGACCGGCTGCAATCCGCTGTCCACACAGGACGACGTCGCCGCAGGACTGGCGTCCATGGGCGTTGCGACCTACGCAATGCATGGCGTCGACGCGGAAGAGTACCGACAGCTTCTGGTAGAAGCGTTGTCCTGCCACCCTGATCTGATTATTGACGACGGCGGCGACCTTTTAGACCTCCTGAGCGGAGAATATGCGCATCTGGGCGACAACATCATCGGCGGCGCGGAGGAGACGACCACCGGCATCCACCGGCTGTACGCCCGCGAGAAAGAGGGACTGCTGCCCTTCCCGATGATGAACGTCAACGACGCCAAGTGCAAGCACTACTATGATAACAAGTACGGCACCGGCCAGTCCGTCTGGGACGCGATCATGCACACGACCAACCTGTTGGTCGCGGGAAAAACCGTCGTGATCGCGGGCTACGGCTACTGCGGACGCGGCGTTGCGATGCGCGCAAAGGGTATGGGCGCGAACGTGATCGTCACGGAAATCGACCCCATCAAAGCATTGGAAGCGTCGATGGACGGCTGCCGCGTCATGCCGATGGACGAGGCCGCGCCGCAGGGCGATATCTTCATCACGATGACCGGCTGCCGCGACGTGATCACCCGCCGCCATTTTGAAGTCATGAAGAACAACGCCTTCCTCTCCAACGCCGGTCACTTCAACGTGGAGGTCAACGGCGAAGAACTGGAAGAAATGGCGGTGCGCGTGTTCAAGCGCCGCAACGACATCGTTGGCTACGAGCTGCCCGACGGCAGAGTGCTGAATCTGCTCGCGGAAGGGCGACTGGTCAACCTCGCCTCCGGCAACGGTCATCCGGCGGAGATCATGGACACGAGCTTCGCCGTGCAGGCGCTCTCGCTGGAGTACATGCTCCGCCACGGCGCGGCGATGGAAAAGCGGGTCTATGAGGTGCCGCGCGAGATCGACGAGGCGGTCTCCCGCCTGAAGCTGGACGGCGCGGGCTTCAAAATCGACGTCCTCACCCCCGAGCAGGAAGCGTATCTTTCCGGCTGGAAGGTGTAGGGAAAGCACTTGCTGCGTCTTTGCGAATAGCAGCCATCTATCCGCTGCGTCATTGCGAGGAGCGCAGCGACGTGTCAATCCGTGGGTTTCGTCACGGGAACAGCATCGCAATACACACGACCAACTATTCTGTCATTGCCCCGCATGGGGCAATCTGTCCGTCCCGACATGAGGACATTCCCGTAAAACGGCACAAATGCCATACCTGCGACGGACAGATTCCCACGGCTGACTTTGTCTGCCGGGGAATGACACGGTAGAGGGGATTTGCTGATGAATATGGCACAATTCCCAACCCTGCGACGGGTGGATTGCCACGTCGCTGCGCGATTCGCAATGACGTGGGGGCAGGATTGCCACAGCCGCTTTGCGGCTTCGCAATGACGCGGTCGGGGGACGATAACGCGACGCATGGAACGGCTCTCTGCGTCATGCAGATGAGCACACTGTTTCGGCAGGAGAGTGAATACGAAGGAGGGGATGTCCAACGGAAACCGGAAAAGATGCACAGGCAGCGCGAATAGAGCAGATCGTTCGCCTGTTTTTCAGTGACACGGTCGCCCTGCTCGATCAGGTTTTGTCAGAAGATATCGAACAGCCGGAGCACTCTGCCAATACGCTTTGGTCGCGTCTGGAGCTTGCGGCGGCATACGCTTCGGAGGGAAAAGAAACGCCTTTGACCGTCCCAATGCTTCTGCGGAATAGCGGTTATCCGCAGAAAGCGGTCGAAACGCTGCTTGCCATGTGCAAGCGGGAAAAGGAACGCCACAGGGAACTGTGCGAGGAACAGAATTGCAGCATAAGCCGCTATGAAAAGGCTGCGCCTGGGTGGTGAGGGACGAATGACACAACGACCGTACGCCGCCAAAATCAAAAAAATGTACCTCGCTTCAATACTATGGGCTGCGGCGATTGTGCTTGCGATTTTCGGTGCGGTCGTCGCGATTGCCTCAATTCTGCTGACAGCGTGGCTTCCGGCGGCGGTTTTTGCGGCGTTACTCCTCGCCGCGGTTGCTGCGCTGCTGTTCCTCCGGCTGTATTTTCGACGCCATGCAGCGTATTGTATGCATCAGCTTGCGTGCAAACACGGAAGCTTGGAGCGGCTGGTCGCGCGCTTTTCCGCCAAACAGTATGCTGATGCCTTCTATGAAGGAAAGGTGCAGCGAGACGGTATCTTCTATACCGTCAGAATCATCCAAACCGATGAGCTCGAGGATGGACGGCTCAAAGAGATGCAATCCATGACAAGAAGGGTATTCCCTCGCCGTAAAGAGGCGGTTGGGCTGTTTTTTGCCGGAAAGCTTGCAATCGTAAATCTTATCGTTTGCAATCGCGCAACTGCGCAGGCGCTCAACAAAATCGCCCAAAATACAAGAAAGAACATCAACAGGACGGAGTGTCTGTTCTATGCTGTTGTTTCTTCGGAGGATGGGTCGCTGTATTACCCGGATATCTATGACGGTCTGGAGTATCTGCAGGTCAAGAGCTACGCAGTATTTTGCGATATGGTAACAGAGGCAGTGCTGTGAAGCAAGCTGAAACCGCACCCGATCGGGTGCGGTTTCAGACGCTCAAAAAAGCTAAAAGCCGTCGAAATAGGGCTATGTGCTCCGACGCACCTGTCATTGCGAGGTCGCGCAGCGACCGTGGCAATCCGTGCCTATCGACGCGGGACACTTTCTCGGAATACGCAACTCATGCCATCCCTGCGACGGACAGATTGCCCCATTCGGGGCAATGACACGGGAGAAGGAATTGATGATACAGCAAAACCGCACCCGGTCGGGTGCGGTTTTACATATTATCCATACTATTACCCGAGCCGGTTTTTGACGCGGAAGAGCAGGCGGACGGTGCGGTAGCGCTTTTTATCCACCAGCTTGAAGACCAGACGCTTGTTGCCGTCCAGCTTGAAAAGATACTTGTTTTGGCGAAAGCGCGGGAAATGCTGTTCCATGTAGGCGCGGAAGTCCGCGATCAGATGGTGCTTGCGGTCAATGAGCAGGACACGCACCGTCGCGGCGAGCCAGATATGCTGGATCGCCTGGAATTCCAGCGCGTCGCGGTACTTTTCATAATACCCGTGTTCCTGATACCAGCCGAGAATGTCGTCATAGGCATAGAGAATTTCGACATTGCGCTCGCTGTTCTTGTTGTTCATCGCGCTTCCCTCGCGCTGGAGGTAGTGGTAGTAGCACTTCGGCAGGCGGATCGCCGTCTGCGCGACGGCGAGGATCTTGGTCACGACGCGGATATCCTCATACCAGACTTTTGTGGCAAAGGTGATACCGTGCTGCGTAAACAGACTGCGGCGATAGGCGCGGTTCCACGGCGCCATGACGCCGAAAAAGAGATTGGGCTCGTTTTTGATTTCCAGCACCTTGCCCGGCTCGACAAGCTCGTGCAGCTCGCCGACCTTTTTGCCGCCCTTTTCCACCTCCGCGCCGTAGAGAATCAGATCGGCAGGGGTGGCATGGATAGTTTCCTTGAGGTCGGCGAGGAAATCGTCGGAAAGATAGTCGTCGCCGTCGATAAAGAGCAGGTAGTCGCCCGAGGACAGCTCGATCCCGTGATTTCTCGCCGCGCCTGCGCCGCCGTTCGACTGGTGGATGGCGCGGATTTTATCGGGATATCGCCGCGCGTAGTCGTCGCAGATTGCGCCGCAGCCGTCGGGCGAGCCGTCGTCTACCAGCAGAAGCTCAAAATCCTGACAGGTCTGCGCCAGTACGGAGTCGATGCACTTCGGAAGATAGACTTCGATCTTGTAGATCGGCACAATCAGGCTGAAAGTTGGCATACGCTGTCCTCCTTTGTCGTTCTGTATTTATTATATCTGCTCCGCGCAGAAAAAGCAAGCTACTTCAGCAGCAGCGGCTGCAGCTGCTCCCCGCGCAGCGCAGCGGCGGCAGTCTCGGAGATCAGCGCCATGTCGGCGACAAGACTGCAGGGCTTGCCGGTCGGACTGTCCTGCCCGAAGGGGACAAAAAAGTAGTGCTTCCGGTTGAGCAGCCTGCCGATGTTCTCCGCGCTCGCGGCAAGCCCGTCGTTCGTGGAGACCGCCAGCACGATCGGGCGGCCGTTGCGCAGATGCGCCTTGCAGGCGAAGGTCACGGGGGAGTCCGCAATGCCGTTGGCGAGCTTGCCGAGCGTGTTGCCCGTACACGGCGCGACGATCAGCAGATCAAGCAGCTTTTTCGGGCCGAACGGTTCCACCTCGGCGATCGTATGCAGGGCTTTCGCGCCGCAGATGCTTTCCACTTCTGCAACAAACTCCTTCGCCGTACCGAAGCGGCTGTCGATCGTGTAGCCCGCCTCGGAGAAAATCGGAATGATGGTGTAATCCTCTGCCAGCTTCTGCAGCGCGTCGATTGTTTTTCGGTAGGTGCAGAACGAGCCGGTCATGGCAAAGCCGACGGTCTGTTTCATGGTTCTTCCTCCCTTCGGATATCGTCAAGGATGTTCTGCGCATAGAGCGCGCCGGCGGTCTTCGGCGCGCAGCGTCCCGGCAGTCCGGGCGCGAAAAGACAGTTAATACTGTGCGCCTTGCAGTAGTCCTGTGAAAAGCCGCCGGGTAAGGACGCGAGCTCCAATATAAGGCAGTCGGGGCGGAGCGCGTTCAGGTCTTCCTCCGCCAGCACCGGAGCAGGTACGGTATTGAAAATGAAATCATACTGCTTCAGCCCGTGGAGGGTACGCTCCACCAGCTCATAGTTCCAGTCCGACGTGAATAGCGCAAATCGGTAATCTCTCATGTTGATGCCTTCTTCTTGACCGCGTGTCGCATGGTTGCTTTACATTGTATCATTATATCACGCAGGCAGGCCTGTGTAAATGACGAAATAGATGTATAATCCATCCTGTCAACAAGAATTAAATATGATGTAATATAAACATAACATCAAATAGAGATGAAAGTGGTTAGTGATTAGAGTGTACGTTTGACTGTTCACGATCCACTAATC
>CAJOMA010000019.1:0-15708 GCA_905235655.1 uncultured Oscillospiraceae bacterium
CAGCACCGAGGAGGGCACGGGCATCGTGCACATCGCGCCTGCCTTCGGTCAGGACGACAAGGGCGGCGCGGTGCACTGCCCGCGGCTGATCGAGCGTATGATCCGCGAGGGGCATCAGATCACAAATCACGGCTATCGCCACATCCTGTTCGGCAAAAAGTCCTTCGTCTACGGCAGACGCCATATCCTCGGCAGTCTGGACAGCGTGCTGGCCGATCTGACCGCTCTGGACCAGTACCTGCGCGGACAGTACGGCTATCCGATGGCCATGAGCCGTCCGCCGCACTACGTCGACCGGATCGACGGAACGTTCACCTCCTACGACGCTTATGAAAAAATGGGCTATCTGTATCTCGCCGCCTCGTTTGACGGCGCGGGCTGGCTGCCCTCCGGTAGCGAATACCCCTTTGAGGCGGAGGTCGACGAAATGATCCGGCCGATGCAGAAAAAGCTGGAGGAAGACCCCAATTTCTTCTGCGGGCAGATCATCTTCCAGAAGGACGGCTGCAACATGGCGCTGCGCACGCCGGTTACCGTCGGTCTGCGCAGGCAGTTGGAGCTGCTGACGAACGCGGGCTACCGCGTGGTCACGGTGCAGGAGCTGCTCAACCGCTCGCCCTTTGCGGACGTCGGCGCGGATGACCCCGATTTTGAGGCCTTCCGCGCACTGGCGCAGACGCACGCGATCGCCTATTCCGACAACACCCTGCAGCCCGACCGGATTATGACCTGCGGCGAATTTTCCATGCTCGCCGCGCCGCGTGAGGCGGCTGTGGACGAGCGAATCCGTCAGCTTCTCGCCGGAAACCGCGCCTACCGCTCGCGCTACAGTGGCGCGATGGCTTGGTGCAGGGCGCAGGGTCTGCTCCCGCCCAAGGCGAAGGAAAACGCGCCGCTGAACGCCGCGCTGCTGGCAAACGCCGCCGCGCTGTTTGCCTCCTTCCCGGAGGAGTTTTCGCGCCGCGCCATCTTACGTGCCTATCGCCCGTAAAAATCACCCCGCCGGAGCTTCTTTTCTTCGGCGGGGCGCTTGTTTTTACTTGACAGTGCAGAAAAATCCCCTTATACTGAGAATTAGAAGGGAAAACTGTTTCGCTTTGTTTCTTCCGAAACAGAACGGCGTTTTCTAAACAGATCTAATAGAGGGAGGAAATCAAATATGGATAACAAATGTCCCGTTTGCGGCGCGCCTTACCTTCCCGGCGAAAAATTCTGTCAGGAATGCGGCAACAAGCTGCCGGAAGTCGCGCCCGTTCAGGAAGCGCCCGCTGCGCCCGTATACGAAGCGCCTGCTGCGCCAGTGCCGCCTGTAGCGCCAGCGTATGAAGCGCCCGCTGCGCCTGTGTATGAAGCGCCTGCTGCACCCGTGCCGCCTGTAGCGCCAGCGTATGAAGCGCCTGCCGCGCCGGTCTACGCTGCGCCCGTCGCTCCTGCGGAGCCTGTTTACCCGCAGCAGCCGAACTATGCCCCGCAGCCAAACTATGCCCCGCAGCCGAACTACGCGCCGAACGGCTACGCCGCGCCCGCCTACAATGCCGCGCCCGCTGCCAAGCCGAAGAAGAAAAAGACCGGCCTGATCATCACTCTTTCCATCGTCGCCGTCCTGCTTGCAGCCGCTGCTCTTCTGTTCTTTGTGTTCATGCCGTTCTCCGTTTCCCTTTCGGAGAGCAGTCTGAAGCTCGCGTGCGGCGAGGAGGTCAAGCTGAAGGCGGAGCTATCCCCTAACTTCGGCTTTAACAAGGAGATCACCTGGTCGTCCAGCGATCCGGAGATTGCCGAGGTCACCAAGTCCGGCGAGGTAACCGGTCTGAAGACCGGCTCGTGCACCATCACCGCAAAAACCGGCAACGGCAAGGAAGCGACCTGCTCCGTCAAGGTAAAGGCCGCGCCCGAATCCATCACCCTTTCGGAAAGCACCGCCAAGATTATCCTCGGCGAAACGCTCGAATTGACGGCAGTTATCCTGCCCGAGGAGGCGAAGGACGCGGAGCTCGAATGGACGTCCAACGACCCGGACATCGCGACGGTCTCCAAAGACGGCAAGGTGACCGCGGTCAGCGAAGGCACCTGCACCATCACCGCTACCGCCGCCAACGGCACGAGCGGAACCTGTATCGTTACCGTAGGTCCCGAGAGCGTGGAGGTCGAATACATTTCCATTTCCGAATGGTGGATCGACGATCTCAAGGTCGGCGATAAGGTCACGCTGGAGGTGACGTTTACCCCCGAGGACGCAACGGATCAGACCGTCACATGGGAATCGAGCGATCCTTCCGTCGCCACCGTCGACGATAAGGGAACGGTCACCGGCGTCGGCGAAGGCTCCTGCGAGATCACCGCAACCGCCGCCAACGGCGTCACCGATTACTGCTATGTGGACGTCTCCGAGGCCGCTACGCCGATCAGCGCGTCGGAATATGACAAATACATCCTCGGCGACTGGCGTTTGACGCTTGTTTACGATTGGGATTCCGACACCGATACTCCCGCGAGCGAATACGGTGCGAGCGGCAGCATCAAGTTCAATGCCGACCATACCGCCACCATGACCCTGAACTCGAATACCACGGACGATCTTACCTGGGGCTTCGACTACGTCGACGACTTCGGCGATTATGCCTATTGGCTGAGTGACGGCGAAGAACTCATCTACTTTGACTACATCGTCGATAACGGCGAAATCTGGCTCTATCTCGACGACTCCAGCGTTACGCTCACCTTTGAAAAATAAGCGCATTGACACGCGCAAAGGCGCCTGCCGCGAGGCAGGCGCCTTTATTTTTTTGTCAGCCGGCGAGGATTTCCGCTTTCAAAACGCCCTCCATGTGCGATAGCGTCCGCAGCAGCTCCTCCGCGCCCTGCTCGACCGCTATCGTTTCGGCGGAGATCGTCACCGCCGCGCAGCCGTTGGTCGGGATCGTCTGGTGGATCGTGAGTATATTTGCGCCGAATTGGGCAAAAATGGACAGTATAGAAGACAGCAGACCCGTCACGTCCCGCAGGATGAAGTGGAAGGTCAGAATGCGCCCCGCCATCAGGTTCTGGAACGGAGAGATCGCGTCGCGATACTTGTAAAACGCGCTGCGGCTGATGCCGGTCGCCTTCGCGGCCTCATTGACCGTGCCGACCTCTCCCGTCTCCAGCAGCCATTTTGCCTGCGCGACCTTCAGAAACACCTCGGGAAGCGCACTCGCCTCCACGATGTAATACTTCGGCAGTTGGATCATCATGTCTTCCTCCTGTGCGCAGATTAAATTCATTTGTTTTTCTCTCAAGAACATATTATCATACTCCCGTGCAAATTGCAAGGGTGTAAACGGTCGGGAAAGGAGGAATATCCGTGAAACAGCCGTGGAAGCTGCTCGCCTGCGTCGCTGCGGGGGTGGTCGGGGTCTGGCTGACGGCGAAGCTCTTTCTGCCGATCGGGCTGCCGTTCCTGCTGGGCTATGCCCTCTCGTGCGCGGCATACCCGATGGCGGCGTGGCTGCAAAAGCATGCGCACTTCCCCGCGTGGCTTGCCTCGTTCCTGACGGTCACCCTCGTCTGCCTCGTCGTGATCGCGGGCGTGTTTCTGCTGGGCAGATTCGCGGCGGCGGAGCTGGAGCGGCTGACGAAGCGGCTTCCCGCGCTGTTTTCCTCGCTGGAGCAGCCGCTGCATGAGCTGCACGGCAGGCTGCTGCGTTTGACCGCCAACCTGCCCGCCTCCGCCGCTTCGATTGCGACGCAGTGGGTCAACCGCCTGTTTGAGGGCGGGAGCGTGATCGCGGGCACGGTATCCGACCGTCTGCTGCGCATGGCGGGCGATCTGATCTCCTTTCTGCCGGACTGCCTGCTGTTCCTGCTGACGACCCTGCTTTCCGCCTATTTCTTTTCCTCCCAGCGCAATCAGCTCCGTGACGCCGTGCGCCGCCGCGTTCCGGAAAGCTGGATCGAACGCTTTCACACCGTTCGTCGCCGGCTGAAGGCCGCGCTCGGCGGCTACTGCAGGACACAGCTCTGGCTGACCGGCGTGACCTTCGCCATTTTGACGGTCGGTCTGCTGCTCCTGCGCGTTCCGAATGCGCCGCTGACCGCCCTGATCATCGCGTTCATTGACGCGCTGCCGGTCTTCGGCTCCGGCACGGTGCTGATCCCGTGGAGTATCATAACGTTTTTGCGCGGCAATACCGCGCTCGCGCTCGGACTGCTGCTCCTGTACGCCGTTGCCGCCGTTTCCCGCACCGTTCTGGAGCCGCGCTTCCTCGGCAGGCAGATCGGTATGCACCCCCTGCTGACGCTGTTTTCCCTCTACGCGGGCTTTCGCCTGTTCGGCGTGATGGGCATGATCCTCCTGCCGATCGGCGCGATTCTGCTCAAGCAGCTCTACGATTTGGTCGAGAGCGCGGATTGACTCTTGCCATTTCATATTCTTTGCTGTATAATCGTGCCAGATTATAAGAAAAGAGGACGCAGCAATGAATAAGCTGACCCTGCGCCGACTGGTACTGGCCGCGCTCTTTGCCGCGCTGACGTGCGCCGCAACGGCTGCGCTGCATATTCCCTCGCCGATCGGCGGTTACTTCAATTTGGGCGACGCCGTCATCCTGATCGGCGCATTCCTGCTCACGCCCGTCTGGGCTGCGGTCGCAGGCGGCGTCGGCGCGGCGCTGGCGGACGTCCTGCTGGGCTTCGCCCTGTACGCGCCGGCGACCTTCGTCATTAAATTTCTGACCGCGCTGACCGCCGCCTTCCTGCTGCGCACTCAGAAAAAGCGCCCGTTGCTCGGCGCAGCACTCGGCGCGGTCGCGGGAGAGCTTGTCATGGCGGCGGGCTATTTCTTCTATGAATGGGCGCTCTACGGTCTTGCAGGCGGCACGGAAGGTCTGCTGACGACCAATCTGCCGCAGGCGGCGGTCAGCGCCGCAGTCGCGATCCTTCTCTTTTTTGTGCTGGATCGCGCACATGTAACGGGTCAATTTGGAGGTGGCATTTCCCATGAAGGATGAAATCAGACAGCAGGCGGCGCTTGCCGCGCAAACGCTGTGTGAAAAAGCGAAGCTCCGCAAAGGCGATATCGTCATCGTCGGCTGCTCGACCAGCGAGATCTGCGGCAGCCGGATCGGCACGGACTCCCAGCCCGAGGTCGCGCAGGTCGTGTTCGACGCGATCTTCGGCGTTCTGTCGGAAAAGGGCGTTTATTTAGCGGCGCAGTGCTGCGAGCATCTGAACCGCGCCATTATCATTGAACGCGAAGCGGCAGGCGCCGCCGACCCCGTCAACGTTGTGCCCCAGCCCAAGGCGGGCGGCTCCTTTGCCACCGCCGCCTACCGCTCCTTCCGCGATCCGGTCGCGCTGGAGCATATCCGCGCCGATGCGGGGCTCGACATCGGCGGCACGCTGATCGGCATGCACCTGAAGGAGGTCGCCGTGCCGTGCCGTCTCGGGATCGACCGGATCGGCAGCGCGATCCTGCTCGCCGCCCGCGTCCGTCCGAAGTTCATCGGCGGCAGCCGCGCCGTTTATGATGAAAGTCTGCTCTAAATACTTGCAATCCTGTATAAATATGGTATAATACTTCCGCAATCAATACACAAAAGGAGTGTTTTCACTATGCCTCTGGTAACTACCACCGAAATGTTCCGAAAGGCCTACGACGGCGGCTACGCCATCGGCGCTTTCAACGTCAACAACATGGAAATCGTTCAGGGCATCACCGAAGCCTGCGCGGAGACCCGTTCTCCGGTCATTCTGCAGGTTTCCAAGGGCGCGCGCGCTTACGCGAACCATACTTATCTGATGAAGCTGGTCGAAGCCGCGGTCATCGAAAATCCGGACATCCCCATCGCCCTGCACCTCGACCACGGTCCCGACTTTGAGACCTGCAAGAGCTGCATCGACGGCGGCTTCACCTCCGTCATGATCGACGCTTCCTCCAAGCCCTTCGCGGAGAACATCGAGATCACCCGCAAGGTCGTCGAATACGCCCATGACCACGGCGTCGTGGTCGAAGCGGAGCTCGGCACGCTGGCAGGCGTCGAGGACGAAGTCAAGGTTTCCGCCGAGGATTCGTCCTACACCCATCCGGAAGAGGTCGAGGAGTTCGTCTCCAAGACCGGCTGCGACTCCCTCGCCATCGCCATCGGCACGTCCCACGGCGCGTACAAGTTCACCGCCGCGCAGTGCACCAGAAACGAAAAGGGCATCCTCGTTCCGCCTCCCCTGCGCTTCGACGTTCTGCATGAGTGCGAGAAGCGTCTGCCCGGCTTCCCGATCGTTCTGCACGGCTCTTCCTCCGTCCCGCAGGAATTCGTGAAGATGATCAACGACAACGGCGGCTGCATGCCCGACGCGATCGGCATCCCCGAAGAGCAGCTCCGCGAAGCTGCCCGCAGCGCGGTCTGCAAGATCAACATCGACTCTGACCTGCGCCTGGCGATGACCGGCACCATCCGCGCCTACTTCGTCGAGCATCCGGATCACTTCGATCCGCGCCAGTACCTCAAGCCCGCCCGCAACAACATCAAGGAAATGGTCAAGCACAAGCTGATCGACGTCCTCGGCTGCGCCGGCAAGGCATAAAAAATGAATTGCGCCTGACGGCGCGTGAATTGACCTTCGGTCATGAATTGCACTTCGTGCATGAATTGCCCTGCGGGGCATGGAGAGCGCAATTCAATTCACGAAGCCAAAGGCTTCAATTCATGCCGCGCAAGCGGCAAATCATGACGGCACAGCCGTCAATTCATCACATGGCAAAACGGAGCATTGTTCCTAACAATGCTCCGTTTTGTTTCTGTCAGTATGATACGGAAATGAAATCCATCAGCCTTGTTTTGTCGGAAATATCTTTGAACCAGCTATTGAATGGACCCAGCTCCTCAGAATCCATAATCTTTCCTGTAATTTGGATCGGCTCGTCATATAGTCGTGCAAAAACCACCGTATCCTTGTCTATGTTATTAAAAACGATCGTTCCGGATGCTCCGGCTGTCGAGGCGGCGTTTTCTCCAAACACTTCTTCGAAGTCGTCAACAGCAATGTGCAAATAGACGCAGTCGGTATCATACCTTTCCCGGCTGATATATACCTTGCACAAATAATCCATGCCGGAGTATTGGCCTTTCGCAAATAAAACTCGACCCGGATTCTCGGGGTCATATACATAGGCCGATTCGATATAATAACAGTCGAAGGTCTTCATCTCTCCGACGCTGCCGCGCAGACTTGCAGGCAGGCTGCCGTCGTCCTCTGTTTCCGTTAACTCTTTCGTGGGCTGGCTGTCTTCGTTCTTTTTGCCCTGTGATCCCGTTATTTTTGCACCGATCAGTATGACCAGCAGGACACCGATGATGATTAAGAGCCAAGGGCGCTTCTTTTTTGGCTTTTGCGTTGTTGTCTGTGTCGGCTCTTCCATTCCGTTTGCTCCCTTCATGTTATTTATGTTTTCTGAACTCATTTTTGCCGTCTTTCTTGCATCTATCCATTTGGCAAGAAAACGGAACGCCGCATACAGTCCGGCGAAAACTGCAGCCATTATGAGAAACGCAGTTCTCTCTCCTGTATCCATATCGGAACTGGAAAATATTATCATAGTAATGAATGCTCCAGCAATGCAAAGGAAACTGCCTGCAATAACACTCACACAAGTGGCAAGACGGCTGTTCGGATAATGCTTATAAAAGAAACCAATCAACATTTGAATTACCTCACTGCAATACTTAACCTGCATATTCATATACTATTATTATAATAAATATATTTACTAAAGTCAATAGTAAATATATTTACTGTGATATGATACCCACACAAAGGATGTGGATGCAGCGGTATGGAGGAATACATGAAAAAGCTGCGTGATCTGCGGGAGGACGCAGATTTGACGCAACAGCAGGTCGCAGAACTATTGGGAACCTCCCAGACGATGTACGCACGGTATGAGCGCGGCGCGAATGAATTGCCGATGCGGCACTTCATCACGCTCTGTCGTTATTACAAGGTGTCTTCCGACGAATTACTTGGTTTGCCTTTTCGGCGAAAGCCCTAATATCACAGCAAAACGGAGCATTGTTCCTAACAATGCTCCGTTTTACTATCTGCGGATCAGTCTTCCTGCTCGTTGATTTCCTTCAGGCACTTGCCGCAAATCCTTTTGCCGCGGTGCTCCAGCAGGTCCGTATCCGCGCCGCAGAAAATGCAGGTCGGCTGATACTTCCGCAAGACAATACGGTCATCCTCGAGCATGATCTCCAACTGATCGCGCTCTTCGATTTCAAGAGTCCGGCGCAGTTCAATCGGCAAAACCACACGCCCAAGCTCATCCACTCTTCTGACAATTCCGGTCGTTTTCATGTCCCAACGCCTTTCTTTTTTATTTATTGTCATATTATCAGATTTTCCGTGACATGTCAAGTGATTTTGCATATCTCTGTGCGCTTTCTCATAGGATGTGTTCGGAGGGATGGACATGGTTATGGGAGCGATCTGGCTCGGAATGATTCTCCTGTCGGTCGGCGCTGCATTTGGGAGCGGAAACACGGGCGTATTGACGCCGGCGGCGCTCGAGGGTGCAAGCGCCGCGATCACGCTCTGCATTTCGCTGGCAGGCGCACTTTGCCTGTGGAGCGGGCTGTCAAAGGTGATGGAGCGCACCGGTCTGACGGAAAAGCTCGGAAAACTCATGCGGCCGTTGTTTCGCCGCCTGTTTCCGCAGACGAGCAAGGATGAAATTGCCCTCGGCTGTCTCACCGCCAACGTCAGCGCCAATCTTCTGGGGCTCGGCAGCGCTGCCACGCCGATGGGCGTCGCTGCGGTGAAGCGGATGCAGACGCTTGCGGGCGGCACGGAGGCGACGGATGAGATGTGCAGGCTCATTGTGATGAACACCGCCTCCATCCAGCTATTGCCCACAACGGTCGCCGCCGTCCGCGCGGCGGCAGGCGCGGCGTCGCCGTTCGACATTCTTCCCGCCGTCTGGCTCACATCGGTCTGCTCCGTCGTCGCGGGGCTGCTGGCGGCGTTCCTCTTTGGGAGGCTGCGGCGTGACTGACCTGCTGATCCCCGCGCTGATGATCGGGATCGCGGTGATCGCCCTCGCCAAAAAGCAGGACGTCTACGCCGCGCTGACGGACGGCGGTCTGGAGGGGCTGAAGCTGCTTGCCGCAATCGCGCCCGCGCTCGTCATGCTGCTGACTGCGGTGCAGATGCTCCGCGCCTCCGGCGCGATTCAGCTTTTGACAAGGTGGCTTTCGCCGGTTTCCGGCTTTTTCGGAATCCCCGCCGAAACGCTGCCGCTTCTGCTGCTGCGCCCGTTTTCCGGCAGCGCGGCGCTTGCCGTCGGCGCGGAGCTGATGGGCTTCTACGGCGCGGACAGTCTGATCGGTCGCACGGCGGCGATCATGCTCGGCAGCACGGAGACGACCTTCTACACGATCTCGGTCTACTTCGGCGCGGCGGGTATCCGCAAGACGCGCTACGCCGTGCCCGCTGCGCTGATCGCTGACCTGACCGGCTTTTTGATGGCGAGCCTGACGGCAAAAATGCTTTAAGGAGCTGCTGCAAGATGCAACAGCTCCTTAAACTTTACTGCAAATACCTTTGTTCCAGCGTGCGCACCATAGCGACGTAGCGGTCGCGGCATTCTTCCATGCGGTCTTCCTGCAGGGCGCGGTAGCACGGCGCAAGCCAGCGCTCCCGAATTTCCTTGTAGCGTTCTGCGGGGTTGTCGCACAGCTCGATGCAGGTGACGATGCCGGGCGCCTTCTCGTAATACTCCGCGATCAGCGCTTGCCCGCCGTGCTCCGTCAGCCAGCCGTCGCGGAAGGCGCGGAAGGCGGTCAGCTCGGCGCAGTCGTCGCTTTTTTTCTCGTAGGCGCAGGTCGCCGTGGTGATGAAGCACCATTTGCGCTTCCGGAAGCCGCTCGCCATCACGTCATAGTCGCCCGGCGTCCAGAGCTGCTTCGGATATCGCTCCAGCCACCGGCGGTTGAGCTCCGTGCGGAAGGCCTCGGCGCAGTGCAGCTTTCGCTTGCCGATCAGCGGCGTGAGGAAAATCGCAAGCACGACCTTGACCTCAAACTGAATGGCGCTCTTATTCCTCCGGCGATCTGCCTGCATGTATGCGTCGATTGCGTCCAGCAGGTCTTTGCAGAGAAGCTCCACGCCCGCCTGCTCGCCGTCCGGGCAGGCGTCCACGCAGAGGTCGAGGCTGTCCACCGTCTCGCGGTTTTCGTTTTCGTAACGCTCGAACGCGGGGAAAAAGTCCTTTTTCGTGATCTTTTTATAGTAATCCGGATAGCCCGTGACCGCCTTGGGCAGCTCCTGAAGCAGAACCTGCCGCCGCTGCTCGAATTCGCCCGCCACGATCGCCTTTTTCACGCAAAGGTCGGCGGTCTTCGAACGCGCGCCGCAGTACAGGCAGGAGAATTCCTCCAGCTCCGCGGGGATTTCCAGCGGCTTGCCGCAATGCGGGCAGTTGCCCTTTCTGATTTCTTCCATGGCGCTCACTCCTTATTTGCGTAGGCGTATGCCGACGCGCCGTAGTTATACAAGGCTCTGACCAGGGTGCGCAGCTTTACGTTTTCGCTGTTCTGCGCGCTGCAGATATAGGCGTTGACGCTATAGGACACGGTTGTGCCTGTCTGCGCGCCGTTCCGATAAAACGCCGCCGTCACGCTATCGTCGAATTCCGTCGCCTCAATACCGGTCATATCGACGTAGTAAAGACCGTTCCCGTCCGCCAATCTGCCAAAGTCCGCCGCAGTGAAGGTCTGCGTGCGTCCGTTGATCGCACAGCGCACCGTCAGACCGTCCACGGACGCCGCCGTGAAGTAGAAGCGCATTGCGATCGTATTCTGCAGCACCAGCGTCGCCGACTTCCAGTCCGCGCCCGCATCCGCCGCGCCGGAGAAGGCGATCGCCTTGCCGGAGAGGGGCGAAAACGCGCTCGGCGTGAGGCTCAGGCCGCTCGTGACCAGCTCGTTCGTTCTGTAGCCGACGTACTGCTGCACCGCCGCGCCGTAGGTCAAAAGGTCTGACAGCAGGGTCTTCAGCTTCGTATCGTCTGGGTAATTTGCAAGCTGATTGACGCAGTACTGCAGGATGCTGTACGCCGCGACCTCGTCGGTCACGTCTGCGCCGCCGTTCGTCGCGTGCAGGATGGCGCGGATATTCTCGCCCATGTACTGCGGCAGGATCTTCGTCAGCTCGAAGCAGTAATTGCCCTTTTCGTTTATGGTATAGTCCCGCACGGTGACCGACATCCCGAGGAAGGTGAAGACCATATACGGATTCGAATAGCCGTCCGGAACAGAGACGCTATAGATCAGATTGACGTCTTCGCCGATGCGCGGCTGTGCGGAGAGAATATCGAGCTGTGCGGCGGGCTGACTGCTGCCGCAGACGCACACGCCGCCGACGTAGGTATGGCTGCTCACCGCGCTGTAGGCGCAGCGTGCGCAGGAGACGGTATGCGTGCCGTTGCCGTTGTCGGTATAGGTCAGGCTGTGACCCGTCGCCGGGATCACCTCGGTGTAGGTGTCGCCGCAGGCGCAGGTATAGGTCAGAACGCCGCTTTCCGTGCAGGTCGGCGCGGTCGTGATCTCGCTTGCATAGCTGTGGGTATGCTGCGGGATCGTGCCTGTCACGGGAATCAGCCAGAGATTTTTCATCTGGCTTGTGTACCATGCGGCATACAAGCTGGTCGCCGTGGCGTTAAAGGCAAGATAGTGCGTGGTATCGGCAGTATCGGCAAAGGAGATATACACATAGCCGTCTGGCTGTCCGGTCACCGCGGCACGGATCGCGTTTTCCTGCGTGACAAACGTGCCGGTGTTGCCGCTCGTCCAGCCGAGATAGCAGTTTGCGCCGGTAATTCCCTCCGCCTTGATCAGATAGGTCCCGTCCGCGTTTTTCGTCAGGGTAAACGCCTTATTCGCGTCCGGCGAGGCGATTGCGGCGGGAAGCTCCGTCAGTCCGGAGTCCTCGATCACGTAGCGGTTTGAGGACAGCGCGTCGGTCATATAGTGCCAATTCGTATCGTTCGTGCGCTTGGCGGCGATATAATAGGTGCCCGCATAATTCACGGCGGAATTATACGCGCCGCAGAGCTTGCAGTAGTTGTTCTCGAAGGTGTGCGCGCCGGTGGAGATCACCGTTTCGCAGACGGTGCAGTACTGCTTGTGCGTGCCGTTGCCGAGGTCCATGTAGGCGAGGCTGTGATTGCCGGGCGGCACCTCGTCACCGACGTAGCTGTCGCCGCAGCCCTCGCGCTTGCAGGTGTAGGTCGTGTAGCCGCTCGTCTGACAGGTCGGCGGGGTGATGACCGTCGCGTAGTTATGCCCGAGCGGGTTGATCGTCGAGGTCTTGCTGTAGCCGCAGCAGGCGCAGCTTGTGACCTTTGTGCCGGAGGTCGTGCAGGTCGCCGCAACCGTCGTGGTCGCGGTCGCGCGCTTGCAGACGCCGGGCGTGGTGTTGTAGTATGCTGTGTAGGAGGAGACCGCCTCGGGGTTCACGAGCATGCCCGCTTTCAAAAGATTCAACAGCGCGGTGTTCTGCGCAGCCGTGCCGGAGTAGTTATAGACGAAGTTCACCGGCGCAACGCGATTCGTGCGGTAAGACAGGCCGTTATCGGACGCGCCCACCTCCGTCATCGCGGCGGCAAGTCCCGTCTGGGACGCGCTGCACGCGGGATAGTAGATGTCGCCCTTGATCGTGTTTCCGTCCTTGTAGTAGCAGAAGACGGCGCGGAGGGTCGTGTTTTTCGTTGGGGTAAAGGATTGCCCTGCGTAGTAGAAGGTCGGGCGTTCGGTCGTCGCGGAGACCGCCGAGGTCGTCCAGCCCATGAAGGTGTAGCCGCAGACCCTGGTGGAGATCGACGGGAGTGTGACCGATTCCCCCGCAGTCACGGTCGCCGTGCCTACGGCGGCGTAGTCCGTAGGGACTTTATAGGTTACGGTATAGGTGCCGGCGGGCTGCTGGGTATCGCCGCCGGGGAACGACCCGTACCAGTAGTTCGTGTCGACGGTGTTCGCCGTGATGCCGCTCATCTGATAGCTGCTGCTGTTCTGCCACATGCAGTAGGCGCCGGTGTAGGTGCAGGACGTATTGTACTGCGCGACCCAGCGGTACCACTGATCATAACCGGGGTCTGTGAGGTAGTTGCGCCACCAGTTGAGGTTGGCGTAAACGCCGGGAATATAGCCCGCCGCCTCGATCGCGTTGCAGAAGATCGTCGCAAACTGATAAATCGTCGCGTTGCCGCAGGCTCTGACCGTGTCGTCCTCCAGATCGTAGAAGACCGGAAGCGTCGGATTGTGCCCCTGCAGGAGGCGGATGACGTGCTGGGCTTCGCTGGCGGCTTTGTCGGTCGTATTGGCGTAGGAGTAAATGTAGACGCCGTAGGGAATGCCCAGCCGCTCGCAGGCGGCGACGTTGTTCGCCCACTGGCTGTCGTCCTGATTGGTATAGTCGCTGCCGTAGCCGACGCGAAGGATCGCAAAGTCGATCTGCGGGGCGACAACGTCCCAGTTGATCGTGCCCTGATGGGCGCTGACGTCGATGCCGAATTTCGTCGAATCGGACGAGCCGCCGGAGGAGCCGGAGGTCACGCCGTAGCCGCAGACGCTGCAGACGTCGCCGTAGACCGGCGAGACGCAAACGTGGGAATACGACACGTTGGCGATCGTGTTGGAGCGGTAGAGGGAATATCCGCCGCCGAAGTACTTGGTGGTGAAATAGCTCAGTGAATTTCCGAAGCCGTCGCCGTACCAAGTGCGCTGGCAGCAGTATTTTGTCGCCGCAACCACCGTCGCCTCGGAGATTTCAATGCCGTTGATCGCGCCGTTCGCGTCGTAGGTGATGTCCGTGCAGATCACAACGTGCGAGCCGGCGTTATTGAGATAGTCGCCGACCTGAATGTTCGCATAGGAGCTGCTGCTGATCAGCGTTCCCTTGCTTGCGATCGTGGAGGTGGTCTGGCGCGAACCCATGTTCAGCGCCCAGGAGACGAACGCGCTGCAGTCGGTGGAATAGTAGGGCGCGCGCTTGTTGTAGGAGGAATAATCGGTGTACATTTTGCTGGCGGAATTGTTGACCGCATTGATGAAGCCCGTCAGATCGGTGCCCCACGGGACGTAGCTGGCGTAAACCGGCTGTCCGTAGGGCAACCCCTTGTAGGTCGTGCCGGCGGTATAGGTCAGACCGGAATTCCAGCCGAGGACGTTCGCCTTCGGTGTCCATTCGATGTCCGTCATCTGATAGGCGCGCTTCTGCGCGTTCTGCTGCCCCTGCGTGAGCGTCGGACGGAGCGCGCCGGGATCGCCCTGCGCGCCGTTGAAGGCGCGGGTCTGGCGCGCGGCGTTTTGGGCGGTCAGCTCCTCGGCGGCGAGCTCCGCCGCGCTCTCGTTATATTCCCCGCTCAGCATGGCGGAAACGTCCACCTCGCCATAACCTGTATAGGCGTCCGGGGTCGTATCGCCGCCGAAGGCGGCGCGCAGCGGAAGCTCGAAATCGCCGTTTACGGTCGTATAGACCAGTCGCGGCTCGTCGGCGTCAAAGTCCACGTGATACTCGCGCGCGCAGTCCGTCACGAGAGTGTTTCCTGCATGGATGGAGTATTCAAACAGCGTGCCGACGGCGTAGACGAGACCGTGAGGCGTCGGGACGAAGCTCCACAGCCCCTCGTCGGTCAGAAGCGGCTGCGTCTTCCCCTCCGCATAGCGGTAAACCGTCTGCCCGCTCAGATAGTAAATCTCCGCGCCGTTCACGACATACATCTGCCGCACCGTACCCTCGCAGGATAGCAAAACCTCCGTCTCCTGCGCGCTGAGATCGTACCTGCAGATGTCGAAGCCCTCCGCTGACGGGCAGGTGAAGAACAGCGCGCCGCCGAAGCAGTTCAGATTGGAAGCGTCCGCGTAGAACAGGGGCTCGCCGTCCCGCAGGACGCAGCCGTCCTCAGAAAAGTATGTAGCGCCGTTTGCGTGCAGGAGTCTGCCGCCGCAGTTCAGGATGTCCGCGCTGTCCGCGCCGAGCGTGAACGCGCCTTGCGCGAAGACGCCCGCAGGAAGCAGCGACAGCAGCATGAGCGCAGCGAGCAGCAAGCCGAGTATTCGTTTCATGTCAAATCCCCTCCTATGCCGGTTCGGGAAGAATGAATATACAATATATCACTATAATTTTACACCCATTCCATTTTGCTGTCAATGCGTTTCCGGTGAAAAATGGCAGTCTGCTTTTCGTCCTCTGAAGGGGATTGTTTCCATTTGGCGGCGACAACGGCAAGCTCCTGCCGCAGGGTAACGCCACCCGCTCCCAAGTTTCGACCATCCACATGCGCTTCTTTGAAAACATAGTGAAAATATAATAGTAGACTTCGATAATATGCTTTTTTAAGCATTTATCGAAGTCTAATATAAGTATCTCAATTATCGCATTCCTGCATGCAAGAATCGTTCCATGCCGTCCGGCAGGGGCGCTGCCCGGAGCGAGCCTTATTCTGCCAGCTCCTTATACATCGCAGCGGCGTCGTCCTTTTTGACTGCCTCCGCGACCGCCAGCACCTCAACCGCCACCGTGCGGCTGCCGAAGGCAATGCGGATCACGTCGCCGACCTTGACGTCGTGCGACGCCTTTGCTGGTCTGCCGTTCACCGTCACGCGGGCATTGTCGCAGGCTTCATTGGCGACCGTGCGCCGCTTGATCAGGCGCGACACCTTCAAATATTTGTCTAAG
>CAJOMA010000019.1:15772-20993 GCA_905235655.1 uncultured Oscillospiraceae bacterium
CCCGTTTTTCAGCAATTATTTTGCAACAGCGTCCTTGAAAGCCTTGCCGGCCTTGAAGACGGGAGCCTTGGAAGCGGGGATCTGGATTGCTTCCTTGGTCTTGGGGTTGCGGCCCATGCGGGCATCGCGGCACTTCAGTTCGAAGGAGCCGAAGCCGACGAGCTGGACCTTGTCGCCCTTCGCGACAGCTTCCTTAACGGAGTCAACAACAGCGGCGAGAGCCTTCTCTGCGTCCTTCTTGGACAGGCCGGCCTTTGCAGCAACTTCAGCGATGAGTTCAGTCTTGTTCATAATCATACCTCTTTCTTAATAATTCAAATGTTTAAAAATATCAGATCGGCAGCGTGTCAACGTGCGTTGCTTCCGACATTTTCTCCGCAATAGAATTTATCACATCTTCCGGAAATAAGCAAGTAAAAAAACGGAAAAATCAATGAATTTTCAGAATTTTCGCGATTTTTTCTCCCTTCGGGAGCAGCAGACAGTCCTCGTAAGTGATCGCTTTGAGCAAAATGACAAGTAACAAGTAGACGATCGCGGCGGCGGCAATCGCGCCGAGGCAGGCGACCGCGACGCTCGTAATCACGCGCGAGAGGAGATAGTACCCAAGGTAGGCGACAGCGCCCATGGCGAGCGCCGCAAGACCGCTCTTCCAGAGCTTCGGCAGGAGCTGCGGCGGCTCGTCGAGCACATGCCGCATCGAGACGATATTCAGAATCATGATCACGAGGAAGCACGCGAAGGTGCCGATCGGCGCGCCGATAATGGCGATCTCCGGATTGGCGACGAGAATGAAGTTCACGCCCAGCTTCGTCAGACCGCCGATCAGCGTGTTGATCACGGGCAGAATCATGTGATTGTGCGCCTGCATGATCGCGGTCGTCATGGTGGTGATGCTGTTGATCAGCACGGTCGGGGCGAGCAGCGCCAGCAGCCATGTGGCGATCTCCAGCCGCTGCCCGTCATAGCCGCCGAGAAGCTGCATGATCGGTCTTGCCATGACGAACAGACCGATCGCGCAGGGCATCGCAATCAGGCTCATCAGCCGCAGGGAGGAATCCTGCACCATCCGCACGCCGTTCTTGTCCTTGAGGGTCAGGTGGCTCGTAATGGCGGGAATGATCGCGGCGGTGATACAGGGAATGAACGCCGTCGGCAGATTGAAGATCGTCTGCGCGAAGGAGTAGATTCCCTTGCCGATGTCTCTGGCGTGCTCCGCCAGCGTGATGGTTTCCGGACGGGCGGCGTCCTGCGCGGCGATGTTGAGCATTCTGCCCATGACGCTCATCGACTCCTGCGTGGTTTTTCCCGCCGCAACGACCATACGCGCGTTTACGGTGGAAGCGTCCAGCAGAATGATGAGCTGCAGACCGGCGGCGCCGATCGTGATGGGGACGGCGATTGCAAGCAGGGCTTTCAGCGTTTTGTTAAACGGCTCCGCCGTTCCGCCAAGCGACGCAACCGCCCTGCGGTTGCGCAGGAAGCGGAAAAAGACGTAAATCGCCGCGAACAGCGCGCCCAGCGTAATGCCGAGGATCGTTGCGCCGGAGGCAAGGGCGGGATCGTCCCACTGCCGCATTGCAAACCATGCAAAGCTCAGGCCGAGCAGGAGCTTGCCCATCGCCTCGATCACCTGACTGACCGCGGTCGGCTTCATATCCCCCTGCCCCTGGAAGAATCCGCGGAAGGCGGAGGTCAGGCAGATGAACAGCACGGCGGGACCGAGCACCAGAATGGAGTAGCTCGTCGGCGCGCTGTGCATGACCTTGTCGGCGAGCAGATTGGGAAAGCACACCATCGCCAGCGTCCCCAGCACGCCGACGACGAGATAGGAGGTCAGCGCAGCGCGGAAAATCTGCTGCATCTGCCGTCCGTTTTTCAGGGTATGCGCCTCGGAAACCATGCGGCTCATCGCAACCGGCAGACCTGTCGTGGAAAGCACCAGGAGGAACGAATAGATGTCGTAGGCGTTGCTGAAATAGCCGTAGCCCGCGTCGCCGATCACGCTCTTGAGCGGAATCTTATACAGCATGCCGATGACCTTGACGACGATCGTCGAAAGGGAGAGGATCGCCGCGCCGGTCAAAAAGTTTTGCTTTCTGATACTATCGTTTTTCAAGCTTACCCTTCCTTCTTGCCGAACATTTTCGGCATGACATACTCCGAAAGCTCCTTGACGACAGCTTCCAGATCAATGGTGGCATACTTGCCGGCAGCGTAGAGGATCTTGCCCCGCACCATCGTCATCACGACATCGTGACCGCTGACGCAGTAGGCAAGATGGCTCATGACGTTGTGGCAGGGCATGAGATGCGGCTGCGTGAAGTCCAGCAGGATGAGGTCGGCGTCCATGCCGAGCTTGATCATGCCGCATTCCTTCTCGCGCCCTTGCGCTCTTGCGCCGCAGACCGTCGCCATCATCAGCGCCGCCTGCGCGGGCAGCGCCTTCGGGTCGAGGCTTCTGCCCTTTGCCATGAAGGTCGCCGCGCGGACTTCCTCAAACATGTCGAGGGTGTTGTTGGAGGCGTTGGAGTCCGTGCCGAGGGCGACGTTCATGCCCGCGCGGATCATGTCCTCCACCTTCGCGCAGCCGGAGGCGAGCTTCAGGTTGGAGCAGGGATTGTGGACCGCGCTGACCTTGCGCTTGGCAAGCAGGGTCATATCCTCCGGATCGAGCCAGACACAGTGCGCAGCGATCGCGGGATGCGCGTCCCAGACGTGGTGGCAGTCCAGAAGCTGCGCCGCGGTCAGCCCATAGCGCTCCTTGCACGCCTCGTGCTCCGCCTTCGTCTCGGACAGGTGCACATGCATGCCGATCCCCTCGTTGATCGCGTATTCGCTCGCCGCATCCCAGAGGCGGTGGTCGGAGGTGTACTCGGCGTGGATGGCGGCGTCCACACGGATTCTGCCGTTGTCGTAGCCGTGCCACTTTTCCTTGAGCCGGACCGCCTCCTTGCAGCGTTCGTCCTTCTCAAAGTCGAAATCCTGATCGGGGAACACCGTCAGCGCGCGGCTCAGGTTTGCCTTGATGCCGGAGTCCGCGACCGCCTGCGCCACATCGTCGCTGAAGAAGTACATGTCGGACACGGAGGTCGTGCCGAAGCGCAGACACTCCGCGATCGACAGGAGCGTTCCCGCCTTGGCGCAGCGGCCGTCCATACGATCCTCCGTCGGGAAAATGTAGTCCGAAAGCCACGTCTGCAGCTCCACGTCGTCGGCGTAGCCGCGCATGGGAGACATCGGAAGATGGGTATGGCAGTTGATCAGACCGGGCATCAGAACCATGCCCTCGCCGTTCACGATCTTCTGCGGCTGTTCTTCCGGCGCCTTGCGCGACAGATAGCTGATCTTGCCGTCCGTCACGCCGACAAAGGCGGCAAACAGCACGCGCAGGTCCTCGTCCATCGTCACGACGGTCACATTGGAGAATAATATATCCATAAGTAAAACCCTTTCAGATCTTTATTGAATACTGAAAAATGAATAACCGGTGAATGAAGAATGGAGGCAGCCGTCTCTCCGCCGCGTCATTGCGAGACCGCTCCTGCGGTCGTGGCAATCCGTCCGTCTCGTCGTCGGACACTTGACCGACGCAAGGACGAATCCCCCAAGTCTGTCATTGCCCGACTTGCTCGGGGAGCACTACCGTTAGCGGCGGAGGAGCTTTACGGATGTGGCGTACCCCTTGCGGGTATTTCGGGTGCAATCTGTGCGAATCGTCGCGGCACACTTTACCGTGATGCGGGAAACGTGCCACGCTTGCGACGGACAGATTGCCACGGCTCCTGCGGAGCCTCGCAATGACACTGCGGCGTTCGCTCTATCCGTTCAGCAGGGCAAACGCTTCGTCCTTTTGCCTGAGCACGTCGTCGATCCGCTCGATATACTGCTGCGGGAATTTCGGGTTGTGGAAGCGTTCCAGCTTCCCGCCCGGCAGGTTGATCTTCGTCATCCCGCCGCCACCCAACGAAATGATGGAATGCAGCTCCTCCATCATGTAGATGTTATACAGTCCCGCAAAGCCGGGCTTGCACCAGCCGACGTTTTCGAAGCTGCCGGACATATATTTCTGCCGGTAGAGGTAGTACGGCGCGTAGCCCTCTTCGCGCAGTCTGCGCTCGGAGGTTCGGAGCATGTCGCGCACCTCGTCCGCCGTGGGAAGGCGCAGGCGGTCGAAATAGAGGTCCGCGCCCTTCTTGAGCGCGAGGCTATGTACTGTCACGTTGGTCGGCTGCAGGGATAAAACCTGCTCCAGCGAGCTTGCGAACGACGCCGGCGTATCCGTCGGCAGTCCGGCGATCAGATCCATGTTGATCCCCTCAAAGCCTGCCCGTTTCGCGTCGCGGAAGGCTTGCACCGTCTGTTCGCCGGTATGACGGCGCCCGATGCAGTCCAGAACCGCGTCGTTCATCGTCTGCGGGTTGATGCTCATGCGGTCGCAGCCGCCTGCGCGGATGGCTTTCAGCTTCGTGAAGCTCAGCGTGTCGGGTCTACCGCCCTCCACGGTATATTCTATCAGGTCTGTCAAGTCAAAATGCGCCGCGATCGCGTCCATCAGCCGCTGCATTTGGGACGTCGACAGCGTGGTCGGCGTGCCGCCGCCGATGTAGAGGGTGCGGATGCGCCTGCCGGACTGTGAAAGAAGCCTGCCGACGTGGGCGATCTCCCTTTCCAGCGCGTCTAAAAAGGGCGGAAGCTGATCCCTTAATCGCTCCACGCCGACGCTGACAAAGCTGCAGTAGGCGCAGCGCGTCGGACAGAACGGGATGCCGATATAGACGGAAACGTCGTTTTCGCGCAGCCGCTTGTGCGCCTCGACGGTCGCCATTGACGCCTCGATACACAGCTTTCTGCGCTCCGGCGATACGTGGTACAGCTCCTTCATCAGCCGGTCCGCGCTCTTTTCGTCGCCGCCCGCGAGCAGGTGGCGCGTGGTCAGCTTGGTCGGGCGAACGCCGGAGAGGCTGCCCCACTCCGGCGGCTGCCGGAGCTGCATCGCCGCGGCATAATAGGCGTTTTGCAGCAGGCGGCGCACGGCGGGCACGTCGTCCGTCTTTTTCATGCGGCGCATGGCGAACGCCGTCTTCCCGTGCAGGGTGATCTTCGCCGTCGCGGTCAGATAGGCCGCCCCGCGCGACAGCGCGGAAATTGCCCCGTCGCCTATAAACGGCGCGTCGACCGGCTCCATCGTCTCCTCCGGAAACAGCGCGAGCTGGAGCTG
>CAJOMA010000020.1 GCA_905235655.1 uncultured Oscillospiraceae bacterium
CGGTGCAGGACAGCACCATCACCACCCCGGGCGCGTACTCCGGCAACACGCTCTATCAGGAAGGCGAGACCATCCCCCTGAGCGCGAACGGCACCGTCATCCGCGCGATCTTCGTCAACGGTTCCGGCGCAGGCTGGTATCTGGTTGACGACTACACCAGCCTTGAGGACGGCGTTTACGCCATCATCAGCCCGAACTACTACGCCTTCAACGGCACCATCTCCAGCGGCCACGGTCAGAAGACCGCCGACGCCTTCTCCTTTGACGCGAACGGCTATGCTGCTTCCGCTCCGGAAGGCACGCTCGAGCTGACCTTCACCGCCAGCGGCAGCGGCTTCACCGTGAACTCAGAGAATGGCTACCTCTACGCAACGAAGGCCTCCTCCGGTGGTCTTGCTTTCCACGATTCCGAGTCCAGCTACTGGACCTTCAGTGCGGAAGGCGGTATCTATGCTGCCAACAGCGCACACCTGCGCTCCTACGATGACACCTTCCGTACCTATGCAGGCAACAGCAATGCAACAATCCATCTCGCGGCAAAGAACAGTTCTTCCTACCTCACCGAGGCGGGCGCACCGTACTACGCCGTGACCTACTACGAGAACGCAGGCGCTGTCACGGTCACCAATCTGCCGTCCAACGCCAGCGTCCGCGAGGGCAGCAGCTATACGATTCCCAACACGATCCCCGTCCGTGACGGCTACCGCTTCGACGGCTGGGCGACCAGCGCAGGCGGCGCGGTCGTCTATGCGGCGTCCGGCCTGCCCGCGACGATCAGCAGCGTCAGCGCGGCGGTTAATCTGTACGCCAAATGGACCCTGCGTGCAACGGTTACCTTCTACGATACCGACAACACCACGATTTTTGATACGGTTTATACCTACGCGGGAGAAACGCCCACGGCTCCGGCAAGCAACCCGACCAAGGCAGACTCCGATCCGCACTATTATACTTTCGCAGGCTGGAGCCGCACGGCAGGCGGCACGGTCGAAAGCCCGCTGGCAGTTATTGGTTCCAGCGAATCGACCCGCGCCTACTATCCGGTCTTCACCGAGCACACCCGCATTGAGGCTGTCGACGACAGCTTCGTGCTCGACTTTGACCGCAACGCAACGCTGGATGTTCTGGCGAACGACCGCAATACGGACGGCGTGACTTTGACCCTCGGCACCGCGCCCGCGGGCATCACGCTGACAAAGAACGCGAACAACACCATTACCTTCACGGTGCCCGGCGGTCAGCTCACCACCGCGTCCTACACCTTCACCTACACGCTGAGCAAGTCCGGCGAAACAGATTCCACCGCGACCGTCACCGTCAAGCCCGCCTCCGCCATCTACTATGAAGACAGCAACAGCTTCTTCACTTACACCGACGGCACGAAGGGCAAATGGAGCGTCGTCGGCAACGATAACGCCTGGACGCAGTCCGCAATCGACACCGACAGCGAATCTGCGGTCGGTTATGACGAAAGCGCTAACAGCCTGACCTGGTCTGCAGGCGTCACGCACAAGGCGAACGTTGGCAACAGCACCGACTACGGCACATCCGGCTCCAGCGAGACCTGGCCGTATATGGAGTTCACCTTCGTGGGCAACGCCTTCACGCTGAGCATGATGCGCAACAACTACACCGGTCTGATCTCGGTCTACGTCGACGGCACGAAGGTCAAGAATGTGGCGACTTCCTACGGCGCGACCGGCGGAGCCTATGATCCGGATAAGCCTAACGGCGGCTTCATTTATGAGTCCTCCGAAAGCAACTATGGTATGCCGACCTTCTATTGGAAGGCTGAAAACGGCGCTGTCGGCACGCACACCGTCAAGGTGCAGGTTCTTTACTCTCCCACGTTTGAACACAACGATCCCAAGGTGGGCAACTACGACGTCTATATCGACGGCGTAACGATCTACAACCCGATCGCAGGCTCCACCGCGTACAACTACATCAGCTTCCGTGACACGGTTCTGGCGACCGGTTCTCTCGGCGTTCCGACCACGACGCCGCACAACTATGTGGCAACGTTGAGCCCTGCCAGCCTCTCACTCAATACAGGCAACACCGGCGTCCTGCAGCTCAGCCTGACTGACGAGAATGTGCCGGTCTACTCCGGCTACACCGTGGTATACACCTCCAGCAATCCGAGCATCGCCACCGTGACGCCCGCCGGCTCGCTGAACGCTACGACCGGCGTCAACACCGCCACTGTGACCGGCGTCAGCGCGGGTCAGGCGACGATCACCGCGACCATTACCACGCCGGGCAGCACCACGCTTACCCGTACCGCGACAGTCATCGTGTCCGAAACGGGCAAAACCGTGAACTACTACGTGAATGGCACGGTGTGGGATTCCGAGCAGGTTGCGGAAGGCAACGACCCGAGCTTCCCGAACGTGATCGGCGCTTACAACGAGCTTGCGGGCTACTCGCACGACTACACCTTCCTCGGCTGGATCCCGGCGGCAATCGCGGAGGATACCACCGCGCAGCCCGCGACGATCTATACCTCCGGCGACAGCTACGAGCTCACCGGCGCGACCGCCTTCCACGCGGTGTTCCGCTACAGTGTGAGTGGTAGCAGTGGCAGCGAATTCACGCTGTCTTATACCAACAATGATACGACGTATTATATGGGTATGGACAACGGCAACGGCAGAATTGCTGTTTCCACGGATGAAGCGGAAGCTGCGTCCTATGGCCTTGAACAGATCGGTGAGTCTGAATACTATTACCTGTACTATCTGGATGCCTCATCCAACAAGGTCTATGTGACCGGTAATGCCGGCAGCAGTAACTCCAGAGATTTGACGTTCTCGTCGACGGCACCCAGTAGCGGCTACTACAAGTGGCAGGTTGACGAAAACGGAAAATTCTGGTCCTATAACGCCTCCAATGAACAGGGTGGCGCAGTGGCAATTAACAGTAGCGATAAGGTTTATGCCAGAATGTATACCAGCGGGCAGTGGGGCGAATTTGTCCAAAATGCAACAGGAACAACCACAAGATACTACGCCACGACGCTCGGCGCGGCGGGCGCTATCACGCACAGCTACGAAGTGAGCATCACCCCGACGAGCCTCGCGCTCCATGTGGGCGAGACCGGTTCTGTCAGCGCGACGCTGACCGATAACGGCGCAACCGTTACCGGCGCGACCCCGACCTATACGACGAGCATGTCTTCCGTCGCAACGGTCGCCGCAGACGGCACCGTGACCGCGGTTGCCAACGGCAACGCCACCATCACCGCGACCTTTACGGTTGGCGGCACGGACTACACCGCGACCTGCTCCGTCGCCGTCACCACGCTGGCGACCTATAACGTCACCTACATGGTCAACGGCAGCCAGTACGGTCAGACCGAGTCCGTCGTGCAGGGCAACAGCCCGTCCTTCACCGCCCCGAGCTACGACACGAGCAGCTACAACGCCCACGCCTATGAGTTCCTCGGCTGGAAGGAAGGCAGCGCACTGAGCGCCGACACCACGGAGACCCAGACCCTCTATGTCGCCGGCAACACCCGCGTCATCAGCGGCAACACCACCTATTACGCGGTCTACCGCTACACCGAGGGCGGCAGTGTTACGACGGCAGTCGAGGACCTTGCGAATGGCGGAAGCGCGGATTACGTGATCGCGGCAAATGTCGGCGGCACGTACTACGCGATGTCGAACACCTTCGCCACGAAGATCAACGGCACGTCGATCACGAATCCGGGCAGTTCGATCAGCAGCAGTGACGCAACGAACTATGTTGTGACAATCGCCAAGACCAGCGACGGCTTTACGATCAGCAACGGCACAACGCTGCTTGGCTATTCTGGCAGCAGCACAAACTTCTCAACCGATGGCACCACGAACACGTATTGGACGATTACCACCTCTCCGTCTGACGGCAGTGGCAACGGCTACAAGGGCGGTTCCTACGGCATCCGTAGCACACAGACTTCTACAAGAGGCATTCTGTTCAATGGTAGCCAGTTTGGTGCTTACGGTGTGAGCCAGAGCAGCGGCACATACTACGACGTGGAGATCATCCCGGTCGGCGACAGCAGCTCTGCGACCTACTACGCGACCACGCTGAACGTAGCGGCTGCGCACAACTACGTCGCCAGCATCAGCCCGACCAGCGTCACCATTGAGGCAGGTCAGGAGACGACCGCAATCGGCACGCTGACCGATAACGGCATCACCACCACGGCGTACACGCCGACCTATTCCTCCAGCAACACCGGCGTTGCGACGGTCAGCTCGATCGGCTACGTCGATGCGATCAGCGCGGGCACCGCGAACATCACCGTCAGCTACGACGTTGACGGCACGACCTACAGCGCGGTCTGCGCGGTCACGGTCACCCCGGCGACCGTCGTTACGAGCTACACCGTCAGCTACTACGTCAACGGCAGCCTGTTCGAGACCGAGACCGTCGCGGAGAACGGACATCCCGACTTCGACGCGCCGACCACCGACATTTCCGCCTACGACGCGCAAGATTATACCTTCGCCGGCTGGGCAGCAAACACCGTCAGCGATACGACGACCGCTCCGACGATGTACACGGCGTCCACCGCCAGCAGCTACACCGTCACCGGCGACGTCACCTTCCACGCGGTCTACACGTGGAGCGAGGGCGGCAGCGGCTCCGGCAGCGGCAGCGGAAACTATGAGTTGGTATCGGCAAGTGAAGCGACCGCAGGTTCCTACGTTATCGGCGCGCTGCGCAGCGATTCTGCCACCAATGCGTACTACTTTGCAACCGGTACTGTGGCTAGCGGCGACATGAATACGACCTCGTCGAGCGTGACAGTCTCCGGTACTTCGATTGCTCCGTCCAGCCTGCCGAGCGGCACGATGGTATTTACCTTCTCGGGCGATAATTCCAATGGCTTCACGATTGCAACTTCCAACGGAGATTATCTGGGCTATACGGCAACCAGCAACAGAAAACTTGCATTTGCCAGCAGTTATTCTTCGACGAAATGGACAGTTGCGGATAAATCCGGTTCTCTGAACTCCAAGGGAACTTACCTTAGCTGCAAGACCGGAACATACACGATCAGTGAAAACTCCACTGCTGTGGGTGCAATTCGCGGCTACGCAAATACCACGGTTTATCGGGCGATCTACTTGTTCAAGCTGAATTCCAGCGGTTCCGGCTCCGGCAGCTCCGGAACGGATTACTACACCACGACCCTTGCGGCAGGCGACGGCGAGACGGCAACGCTGAACGTCAGCCCGTCCAGCTTGAGCCTGTCGACCGGCGGCTACGGTCAGATCGCTGTCACCGCGGCGAACGGCGGCGCAAATGCCTACGTCACCGCGACCTCCAGCAGCAACAGCGTTGCGCAGGTCTACGCGCTGAATGACGGCAACAACACCTTCGGCGTCAGCGCAGGCAGCACGGGCAGCGCGACCATCACGATCCGCTACTTCGACAGCAGCGCAAATCAGCTTGCCAGCCAGACCGTCAGCGTCACCGTTACGGCAGCCTCCGGCACCGGCGGCACGAACGCCGACTACGGCCGCGTCGGCTCCGACGGCAACGCCCCGACGACCTCCGGCAACGTCAACGCCGGTACGCGCGGCGTCGTCGCCACCTCGATCTCTCAGAAGGCGGCTGACTACTACGAAAGCAAGGGCGTGACCTGGGCTGACCTGACCGCGCTCGCGGGCGTCAACTCGACAAGCTCCGTCACGGCGGCCAGCGGCAACGCGCTGAAGAGCCGTCTGCAGAGCCTGATGACGCTCAGCAACACGGTCACCTACAGCTCGCTGACCACCTACTGGCCGAGCACGGATAAGAGCGGCGGTTCCAGCCAGAACCTCTACATCTACTCCAACGTCACCAGTAACTCCAGCGTCAGCCGTGAGCACGTCTGGCCGAAGTCCAGAGGCCAGTTCTACGAGTCCGGCGCCGGCTCCGACCTGCAGCATCTGCGTCCGGAGGAAAGCACCGTCAACTCCACGCGCGGCAACCACACCATGGGCTATGTCAACGGCGTGGTCAGCGGCGCAAGCACCAAGACCTACGGCGGCAGCACCGTCCTGTGGTACAGCGGCAGCTACAGCTCCAACAACTGCGACGGCCTCGTCGAGGTCATGGACGTCTGTAAGGGCGACGTCGCAAGAATCCTGCTGTACGTCTACACCGAGTATCCGGAGAACACCAACCTGTTCACCAAGACCTCGGGCGGCGGCAGCGGCAACAACGCTTCCGACGGCAACAAGGTCATTGAGAGCCGCGACACCCTGCTCAAGTGGTGCGCGCTCGACCCGGTCGATACCTGGGAAATGAGCCGTAACGACGCGGTGCAGAACATCCAGGGCAACCGTAACGTCTACATCGACTACCCCGAACTGGCGTGGATGATCTTCAACCTCACCCCGCCCAGCACGATGCAGACTCCGTCCGGTCAGGCGGCCGCCGGCAACGTCGGTACACGCGACGCGGACACCACCAACTACGGCACCAGCGCAGTCAACAACAGCGCGGTCATGAGCGCTGAGCCCGCTCCCGCAACGCGCGGCGGCGCGACCCGCGCTATCGGCGACGAGAACACGAACCTGCCTGTGACCGGCGCGGTCATGCTCAACGGCATCGGCCAGATCAGCAACAACGAGGACGTCATGAACTACCTCGCGCAGTACGGCGCAGCCAACTGCCTCGTCGTTCCGGCGAACGGCTCCGTGGTCTTCTACCTGACCGGCGGCAGCTCCGAGTCCATGATCTCCATCGGCGCCTCCGCCCTTAACGGCACCGGCACCACCCTGAAGGTCTATCAGATTTCCGCGGTCAGCGGCAGCAGCGCGACCGGCACTGTCCTTCTGGAGCAGTCGCTCGTCAGCTCTACCGAGATGTACTACCGCATCAAGGGCATCGCCTGGACCGGCGATAAGTCCAACGTCCTGATGGTTCGCAACGAGGGCAGCGCCCCGATGCTCCTGACCAACCTGCGCAGCGTTTCCGGCACCGTCGAGGGTCACATCTCTACCGGCGGCGAAGAGAGCAGCAGCGTGAGCGGTCAGTCCGCAACCAGAGGCATTACCCGCAGCGCGGAGAACGAGCTGCAGATGGTCATCGACTCCAGCGCGATCCTTGCAGGTATCGCGGGCGTGCAGTCGATCAACGACGGCAGCTTCGACGATGAAACGCCCGTGACCCCGGTCGATCCAGAGCCCACGGACAGCGACATCGTCCTGCGCGGCAACAGCATCAGCCTGAATGGTCAGATCGATGTGAACTTCTACCTTGACATTTCCGACGAACTGTTCGACGACGGCGTCTACGCCACCATCGACGGCGTCAAGGTCGACTTCACGGAAGGTCAGTACGGCACGATGGTCAGCAAGAAGCTGCCTGCCAAGGAAATGAACACCAAGGTCACCCTGAAGCTCTACGCGGCGGACGGCACTCCGCTCACCTTCAAGAGCGGCAGTTCCACCGTCACCGAGAGCCGCTACAGCGTTCAGGATTACCTGACCTATGTGATCAGCCATCCCGATACCTGCGGCGACGAGCTCGTGAAGCTCTGCAAGGCGATGAGCGACTATGGCGCTTACACGCAGCTCACGCTCGGCTTCGACGTGGAGAACGCCAAGGATATCTATCTGGCGGACGAAATTGCCGCTGTGACCTGCGAAGGCTACGGCTACGAGTTCACGCCGAACACGGAGAACATCAGCTTCCTCGGCGCGAGCGTCGTGACCGAGAGCGAGACCGCGATCCGCGCTTACTTCTCGCTGAAGGGCGAGGGCTTCACCGCCACGGTCGACGGCGAGCCTGCTGCCATCCAGACGAATGAGAGAGGCACCTTCGTCGAGATTGCAAACATCTCCGCAAAGAACCTCGGCGATGCGCATACGATCGTTGTCACGAACGGCGACGAGACTGTTACGATCTCCAACTGCAGCGCTTACAGCTATGTGCAGAGCGTCCTGAATTATGCAGGCGCTTCCGACAGCCTCAAGCTTGCTGTCAAGGCACTCAAGCTCTACGGCGATCTGGCAGCGGAATACTTCAACAAGTAAGAAAGGAGAAAACCTTTCATCCGTATTTGACAACGCCTCCTGGCATCCCGCTTTCGGCGGGATGTCAGGGGAGCGGTTTGCTTCAAATCTGCAGGAATATTCGCATTTGCTATAAAAATGCTTGCATTTTGTGAATGACTGTGGTATATTGGGCATAAGAATAGGAAACTGGTGAGGTATTTTATGAAAAAAACATATCAAAAGCCAGAGCTGATATATGAAAATTTCACCTTGATGGATTCCATCGCGGCAAAGTGCGGTCCGAACGGTAACGGAAATGCGCTGCTGAAGCAGGGAGACATTTTTACTTGCACCGCATACGATTATGACCTCGAGTGGACCATTTTGATGGATGCCTCTATCGGCTGCCTGGAAATTATTGACGATATCGTTGCCGTGGCAACCGGCACAGAACGTTCCTGATCAAAGCGAAACACTGGCGCATCTACAGAGAAGATCTCTGTGCCCATAGAGAAGGATCCTTCTCGGATCGGGCTTTACATCAAACATTACAATGTGGAAGCCCGTTTGGGCTTCCACATTGTTATTATGAAAGGGGCGCTTCCCCGTGGCAAAGTATACGAAAAAGAACAACGACACAAAAACGACGATCATCGTCATCGCCTTCGCGGTGCTGCTGATCGGCGCGATCGTGGCGGCGGTGCTTCTGTTCCCCTCGGGGCGGCAGCAGACGGCGCAGCCGACCGTGCAGACGGAACCGACGTCTATCACGGAGCCGACCGAGCTGACCGTTCAGCCGACCGAGCAAACGGAGGAAGAAGCGTTCCCCTTTGAGATTCCCGGCTTTGCGCGGATCGAAGATATCCCGGAAATCATCGTGGACGAGCAGCTTTGCGTTCTCGGCGTCGGCAGCTATTCCGGCCCCTATTTTGAGGACGGCAGCGACGAAGCCGTGACGGATGTGCTGGCGATTGTGGTCGAGAACATCAGAGAAGACTGGGTGGAAAACGCCGATCTGACTCTCTCCTGCGGAGAAGAAACCGCGCAGTTCTCCGTCTCCGCGCTGCCGGGTCACAGGTGTGCCATCCTGCTGGAGCAGAACCGCATGACCTACAGCGACGGCGTAGAGCTCGGCAGCCCCATCTGCACCTTCTGCACCAACGATATGACAGGAAAAAATGTGGACTTCGACGCGGACTTCTTGCTGGAGCCTTATGAGGGAGATTTCCTTGTCCTGCGGAATGTCTCGGGACACGAGATCGCCGGCGACGCGGTGCTCTATTACAAGAGCGTCGCACCCTACGGCAGAAACGGCGAGCTGCTCTTCATGGGCGGCATTGCATACGCCAACCGCTTCGAAGGACCGTTCGCTGTGGACGAAATGCGACAGGCCAGTCCGGCGCACTACACCATCGGCGGCTCCGCCATCCTGTTTATGAGCTATGATTCGTGAGATTTCCGTCCGCCTCGGGGCGATCACAATCCGTTACGTAGGCGAGCTTCCGGATTGGAACAAAAAAAGTCTGACGCAGCGTTTTCTGATTACTGACCGTGCGCCGGACGTTACAGTGCGCGTCACTCCGACCGACCGGATCGCGCCGCCTGCGGAACCTCTGCTCTGGGAAACCGGAGAGCACATTATCTGCAGAACGAAGGACGGCACTGCGCATTATTACCGCGGAATCTGGGAAGACGCCCCGATTTTTGCCTGCTTGACGCGCTGTGACGAAACGCCTGCACAGTTACAGTTAAAGTACGTGCCGGATGATTTGGCGAAAAAGGATCCTGACCACTTACTGCTTGGCAGGGTCGAGATAGAGCGCCTGCTTCACGAACGGCAACAGACGCTGCTCCATGCGGCATGGGTGATGCGGGAGGACAAGGCGCTGCTGTTTTCCGGCGCCTGCGGTGTCGGAAAATCCACGCAGGCGGAGCTTTGGCACACATATCGCGGCGCAAGAATCATCAACGGCGATAAAACCTGTCTGTCTTTTCATAACGGCGGACTGACCGCTTTCGGCACACCATTCTGCGGCAGCTCCCGCTATTGCGAGGACGGAGTTGCGCCGGTGCGCGCGATCGTCATGCTGGAGCAGGCGCCGACCGATACGATCCGCCGCCTCTCTCTCAAGGAAGCGGTACGCGCCCTTGCTTCGCAGATGCCATGCCAGAAATGGCTGGCCGACGACGTGGCGGCGGTGCTGGACTATGCCGAGCTCACCGCGAGGCGCGTTCCCGTTTATCTGCTTTCCTGCACGAAGGAAGAGTCTGCGGTTGATCTGCTGGATCGAACGCTGAATGAGGAAGAATCCTATGCTGGAACCACGCATTTCTAAATATCTGCACACCAAGGCGACAAGAGAGCATATCCCGATCAACGGCACCTTTGAGCTGACCGCCCGCTGCAACTTCAACTGCCCCATGTGCTACGTCCATCTGAGCGCGGAGGAGCAGCGGCGGCGGGGCAGAGAGCTGACCGGGGAGGAATGGATCGACGTCGCGGAGCAGGCAAAGCGGGCGGGAACGGTCTTCCTGCTGCTGACTGGCGGCGAGCCGACGATCCATCCGGATTTTGTGAAAATCTATGAGCGGCTGAGCGAGATGGGCTTTTATACCAGCATGAATTCCAACGGCAGACTGCTCGAGGGCGACTTGCTGGAGATGTTCAAGCGCAAACCGCCGCAGCGGCTCAACATCACGCTTTACGCCATCGACAACGAAGGCTACCGAAGGCAGTGCGGCGTTCCCGCCTACGATCAAGTCGTCAGAAACATTCGCGCGCTGCGCGAGGCGGGTATTTTCGTTCGTGTGAACCTGACCATCACACCCGCCAATCAGGAAGAAATGGAAGCGCTGGTGGCGAAGGGCAGGGAGCTCGGCGCGGTGATCATGGGCACGACCTATATCTGGCCGCAGATTCGCGTCGACGAAAACGCCGTCGGCAAAAGCTTCCGCCCCTCAGCGGAGGAAGCGGGACGGGCGATGGCGGTCTACGACAGCCTTCGAATGTCGCACGAGGACTTCGTTGTCCGCGGCAAGCAGCTTCTTGCGGGCATTCCGCAGCAGACGCTGTCCGAGGAGGATTGCGAGCTCGGCTCGCGGATGCTCTGTCGGGCAGGGCGCGCGACCTATTGGATCGACTGGCAGGGGAATATGACGCCCTGCGCGCTGATGCCGGTTCCCGCCTCGAATGTTTTGAAGCGCGGCTTCAACGCGGCGTGGCAGGAGCTGCGCGGAGCGATCGAGGACATCCGCCTGCCGCCGGAATGCGCCGCCTGTGAACACAGAAAAATCTGCAACCCTTGCGCTGCGAAATGCTACACGGAAACCGGCAGCTTCCATACAAAGCCGGACTATGTCTGCCGTTACACAAAGAGCTTCCTTGAAGCGATGCGGGAAGCAGTTGCGCAAGAGCAGAACGGATAAGCAAAGCGATATCAGCGCCGGACTGCAAGCCGGCGAAGGAAATACGGAGGGAAATTATGAACATCAAACGAGAATTTGTCCTGCGAGAGATCGCGGGCGACCTGCTGCTTGTTCCGACGGGCAAGACGGCGCTGGACTTGAACGGCATGCTGACGCTCAACAATGTCGGCGCGGATATCTGGAATATGCTGCCAGAGGTCAAGGACGAGGAGGAGATCGTGCAGCGGCTGCTGCAGGAGTACGACGCGACCGCGGAGGAGGTTCGCCCCGACGTGAGCGCCTTCCTCAACAAGCTTCGCGAGCTGAATATTATCTGATTCCGCATAATACTGAAAAACCCGAAGAAAATTGAAGGAATTTAATGGATTTTGCTACTTGCGAAACCCATTGCTTTCGTATATAATAATATCGCTGAAATAAAGGCATAATTTATTTGTACCGCCTGCGCGGTACAGCAAAAATCGGAGGAATAAAACAATGTCTGTTAAAGTAGCAATCAACGGTTTCGGCAGAATCGGCCGTCTGGCATTCCGTCAGATGTTCGGCGCAGAAGGCTATGACGTCGTTGCGATCAACGATCTGACCTCTGCTAAAATGCTCGCGCACCTTCTGAAGTACGACTCCACGCAGGGCAACTATGCGCGCGATCACAAGGTCGACTTCAACGAGGGCGAAGGCGAAGACAACTATATCGTTGTCGACGGCAAGAAGATCGTCATCTACAAGATGCCCAACGCTGCGGATCTGCCCTGGGGCGAGCTCGGTGTTGACGTCGTTCTCGAGTGCACCGGCTTCTATACCAGCAAGGCAAAGTCTCAGGCGCACATCGACGCCGGCGCGAAGAAGGTCGTTATCTCCGCTCCCGCAGGCAACGATCTGCCCACCATCGTTTACAATGTCAACCACGAGAAGCTGACCAAGGAAGACAACATCATTTCCGCGGCGTCCTGCACCACCAACTGCCTGGCTCCCATGGCAAAGGCGCTGAACGACTATGCGCCGATCGTTTCCGGCATCATGACCACCGTTCATGCCTACACCGGCGATCAGATGCCGCTCGACGGCCCGCAGCGTAAGGGCGACCTCCGCCGCAGCCGCGCAGCCGCGGTCAACATCGTGCCGAACTCCACCGGCGCAGCCAAGGCGATCGGCCTTGTCATTCCGGAGCTCAACGGCAAGCTCATCGGCTCTGCACAGCGTGTTCCCACCCCGACCGGCTCCACCACCATTCTGGTTGCCGTCGTCAAGGGCAAGGACATTACGGTTGACGGCATCAACGCCGCCATGAAGGCGCAGGCGAACGAGTCCTACGGCTACAACGAAGATCAGATCGTCTCTTCCGACGTCATCGGCATGCGTTTCGGCTCCCTGTTCGACGCCACGCAGACCATGGTCAGCAAGATCGACAACGAGACCTATCAGGTGCAGGTTGTTTCCTGGTACGACAACGAGAATTCCTACACCACCCAGATGGTTCGTACGATCAAGTACTTCTCCGAGCTGCTGTAATTCAAAACAAAAAACAAACCGGCGTGTTGCTTTTGCAGCACGCCGGTTTTCGTAATGTCGGTCGCAATCAACAGAGTTTGTCTAAGATAGAGGCGCTTTATGCGTCGGTCGCCAACGGTAAATGCTCGAACCGCATCAGCATCGCCGCGAACTGCGCGCGGGTGGCGGTGCCCTGCGGGTTCAAAAGGCGTGTTCCGTTTTCCGTCATGCCGTCGATGATCCCGCATGCAACGCACCACTGCAGCGCGTCCTTTGCCCAGTCGGAAACCTTGGCTTGATCGGCGAATGCGTTCAGGTCGGCGCGGGCGGACGTGTCCATTCCGATGGCAGTTGCGTAACGATAGAGGAAGGTTGCAAGCTCTTCCCGCGTCACATTCTGATTCGGAGCAAAATAGTAGAAAATACCGGTCGGCGCGCCCGTGAACGGGATCGGATAGCCCTTGACGATCTCTTTGCTGATCGCCCACGTGACCGGTTCGGTGTACCACGCACCGGCGCCGCCGACGTCCGAGAACGGCTGCGCATAATTCTTGTCCACGACCTCGCTGCCCTCTCTGCGCCACAGTGGGGTCACGACCATCGCTCTGGTCACGGCCGCCTCCGGCGCGAAGCGATCCTCCGCAACGCCGACCATCAGCTTTTCGGCATACACATAGCCGACCGCATCGGCGTACCACGCGCCGTTCGATACGTCGGTAAAGAACGTCACGGCGGCGCTTTTGATATGGAGCAGCGCGACCAGAAGCGGTTCGTCGGAAACGGCGTGCCACGCGCCGTTGTAATACACGTCACGAATCGCTTCGCAGCCCTCAAAGGCGTCGCCGCTGACCTGCGGCAGCGAACTGCCGAACGTGAGCGTTTCCAACGCCGTGCAGTTGTGGAAGGCATACATGCCGACGCGCTCAACTCCGGGGCAGTCCACGGTTTTCAGAGCCGCGCAGTTTTCAAACACGTAGTTTTCCACCTGCGTCACGCCCTTCGGGAACGTGAACTCCTTGAGCCCCGAGTCGGCAAAGCACGCCTGCCTGATTTCCGTCACGCTCTCCGGGAGCGAAAGATGCTGCAGCGCCGCGCAGCCCCGGAACGCGCCCCAGCCGAGCGAGGTGATCCCGTCGTGCAGCTTGACCTCCGACAGATTCACGCAGAAGCTGAACAGATCGCTTTTCAGCGCGGTGATGGACTTGGGAATGGTAATTGAGGAAATGGCGGTGCCGTAAAGGGCACAGGGACCCAATTCAGACAGACCTTCCGGAAGCGTCACCTCCCGCAGCGCGGCACAGAAAGCGAACGCGTCGCCGCCAATGCGCTGCAAGCCCGCAGGCAGGTCGATCTTCTCCAAAGCGGCGCACTCGAAGAAAGCCCCGTCGCCGATTGCCGTTACGCCCTCGTGCAGCGTGATCTTCTCGAGCGCGGCGCAGCCGCCGAGAAGAGATTCCGGTACGATGGAAATGGTCTTCGGAAGGGTGAATTCCGTCAGCCCGCTGCCGACGAACGCGCCGTCGCCCAGTTTGGTCAATCCGTCCGGCAGAGAAACCTGCTTGATCTTTGCGGATCGGAACGCGGCATCGCCAATCTCTTTGACTTCATCCGGCACGCTGTAAGCCTCGCTGGTCTTGCCTTGCGGATAGCAGACCAGAACGCTGCCGTCTTTGCTGAACAACACGCCGTCTTTAGCGGCGAAAGCAGGATTTCCCTCCGCCACGTCAAACGCGGAAAGGCCTATGCAGCCCGACACGGACAGTGGGGAGAATTCGGTCAGCGCCGCAGGAATCGTCAAGGATTTGATGCTCTCGCACTTCCAAAGGGCGCCGCTGCCTAAATGCTGTAGATTTGCGGGAAGCCGGATCTCCGGCAGCTTGACGCAGCCGTCGAATGCCGAGGCCCCGATCTCCGTCAGCGTTTCCGGCAGCTCCACGCAGGTCAGCGCGGTGAAGTGAAGAAAGGCTTGGTTGCCAACGGTGGTGACGCCTTCGCCGATGCGGATCGTTTCGATCTGAGCTTGATAGTAGTGCCATGCGTTTGCGCCGGCGGGGTGCAGCACGGGCTCGCCGTCCTGTCCGAAGTCGTCCATCGGTCCCGTGCCGGTGATGGTCAACGTTTTGGTGCTCAGATCGAGCGTATAGGTAAGGTCGTCCCCGCACACGCCGGTCAAGGTTTCCGCACTCGCCGGTAGAGCTGCTGCGGGCAGCAGGACGAAAACAAGCGCGAATGCGATGAATAGTGCCATAAGTCGTTTTTTCATGCTTTTTTCTCCTTTTCTTTTGTTTGGTTTCGGGGAAACAAAAAGTGCGCAGCCGAAGCTGCGCACCGAAAAATGCACCGCTCCGATTGCTGCCACACAATTCTTTCACCTACTGCAAGTATGCGAAATAGAGCATGCATTTTTACCGAAAAGATAAAAACGCACACTTGCAGACAAGGTGATACCTATTGAACTGTGTGGCATAATTAGTTTATCACAGAATTCTCTCTTATGCAAGTAAAAACGGTCGAATTCTGAAGAACGCAGTTTTTTGCAGCAAAAACCTTCCCAACGGAGCGGAAGGCAGCATCGGGCGTCTCACGGAAGCCCGATGACGAATGAGTCGGTCGCAGGAACTGCGCGGGATGGTTTTCAGGGAAACTGCCCACCGCGTCATTGCGAGGGTGCCCCGCCGCGTCATTGCGAGGCTGACGGAGTCAGCCGTGGCAATCTGTGCCTTCCGATGTGGGACACTTTCGGATCATGCGCCGCGCACCGCCCTGTTTCTGTCATTGCCCGCTTT
>CAJOMA010000021.1:0-6779 GCA_905235655.1 uncultured Oscillospiraceae bacterium
ACTTTTTGGTTAAACAAACGCTTGCTTCGCAAGGATTTTGACTTACTGCGCAACTCACGACCTACCGTATCTGTATACGCCGACGGTCGTGAGTTGCTTGTCTTCCGAACTTTTTGGCAGCCTGCCAGCGTGTCGAAAAAGGTTTTTCGACACGCTGAGAAGAAGCGAGCGCATAACGCGCTCGCTTCTTCATGTTCACACTGCGTCATTGCGAGGCTGACGAAGTCAGCCGTGGCAATCTGTCCGTCGCCGGCATGGTAATCGTGCCGTTTTACGGGAAAGCGTTCCGCGACGGAATGCATAAAATGCCGAAAAGCGCAGTATCTGCGGGTACTGCGCTTTTGCGCTCTCTTAGCCTGCTTTCTTCTGCCGCTTGCCGAACAGGAGCATGCCGATCAGCACGGACAGCGGCACGGCAAGAATGACGCCCATGGAGCTCGCGAGCATCTGCACCATTTCTACGGAGAGGAACGCCGTGCTCATGAGCTGCGAAAAGGACGGCTCCAGCGAGGAGAGGTAGATCATCAGGGTCAAGCTGCCGCCGACCAGCGCAAGGATCAGGGTGTTGGTCATTGTGCCGACCATATCGCTGCCGATGGTCATACCGGACTTGAACAGCTCTCTGCGGGTCAGATTGGGATTGACCGTCATCAGCTCGTTCATGGAGGAGCTGATACTCATGGCGACGTCGTTCACCGCGCCGAGGGCGGTGAGCAGAATGCCGCCGACCAGCAGATCGCCGATCAGCAGGGAGGAGAAGGGGTCCTGCCCCTGCTTGATCTGCAGCAGCGCCTCGACCTCGGGATTTGCGACGTACATCTGGAAGCCGTTGACCCGCGTCAGCGCGCAGGCGATCCGCCCGAAGAGGGCGGCGAAGGCAACACCGGACACCGTGCCGAGAATGGCGCAGACGGTCTTTTTATTAACGCCGCCGAGTATGACAAATACCACGACGGTGACAAAGGCGCAGGTTGCCAGAATGGTGGGAAGGGTGGGACTTCCGCCGAGCAGCAGGGGGATCATCACGCTGAACACGCACAGGATGGTCAGTGCAAGACCGAGCAGCGACTTTGCGCCGACCTTGCCGCCGACCAGCACCGTGATCACGAGGAAGGCGATGACCACGATCAGCAGGGGCGTTGTGCGGTCATAGTCCTGCAGGGCGATGTTTTCGACCTCTCCGTCGGTCAGAGAGAAGGAAACGGTAACGCTGTCCCCCTCCTTCAGAATCGTGCCGTAGAGATAGCTCAGGTTGTTCTTGAGCTGGTAGCGATGACCTCGCAGCTCGCCGGTTTTGAGCTCCACCGTTACGATCTGGCTGCCGACCGGAACGTCTTCGACATCCTGCTGCCCCTGATACTGGCTGTCGTCAATAGAAACGACGGTCGCTTTTTCATACAGAACGCCGGTAACCACGGTGGACTGCGGGATGGACTGCGTCGTTTGCGCCTTGCCGTAAGCCCAAAGGAAGAGGAAAGCGCAAAGGAGCAGAATGACGGCGGAAAGCGCTCTTGCATACTGCCGGTCGACGCCGCGCTTCGCTTCCGCAAGCGCAAGCTGCGCCTGCTCCCGCTTCGTCCTTGAGCCGGTCGCTTCCTTTTCGGGCAGGGACTGCGTCTGCGAAATCGTGCGCATGGCAAGGAAAACCAAATATCCGCCGCCCAAAGCGGCGGCAATCAGCACGGCGACGGGGATCACGGCTGCGCCGCCGGTCAGGACGCGGCGCAGCAGCAGCGCGATCGCGGCAAGAGCGATCAGCCCGCCTGCGGCAAGCACGCCGTACCATAACGGCTTCTTATATTTCAGTTCACGCATAGGATATCCTCCACAACAAAATCGCTTCCGCCGACGGACGCGGCGGAGCAGCGGATACGCTCTGCTTCTATTATAAGAATCGCGCCGCAATCTGTCAAGAACGAGGGGAAATCTGCCTGTGAACGCAGGGGAAAAGGCAAAATAAACAAAGATCGAAAACGCATTGAAATTTCAGCATTTTTCAAAGATAAACAATAATGTAACAAGTCAAATTTGAAGATGATTCAGGAGTAAGTCGTCAATCTATACAAAAATGGGGAAAGTGAGAAAAGCAAATGAAATTGTAGTGGCAATTCCGTAGCAGATGTGCTATCATTAAGGTATCACTATAGGTATCTCTGCGCATTTTTGAGGAAACGAAAAAAAGAGCGGAGAAGACACGCCTGAATTGATAAGGAGGAAACAATATGAGGAAGCATTTCAAGAGACTCATTTCCGCTCTGCTCGTTGTGGTTATGATTCTCGCAATGCTGCCGACGCTGGCGTATGCCGCCGCGGAGACCTTTGAAGGCACTCCGATCGAAGGCATTCCCGAGGACGGCACTGCATTTATCATTTACAATGCAGAAAACGGCGTTGCGATGGGTGCTGAGGCGACCGGCGGCAAATCCGGCGGCGTCAAAGCAGACGGCAACGAAGAGAACAGCAATCTGAAGCTGTACTCCGGTACCGGTGTTTTCAAGCTCACGGAAAACAGCGACAACACCTATTATCTTACCTGCGGCGGCAGATACCTGACTGCCACCGCGACGAATGCCTTTGAATTCAATGACGCCAAGTCTTCCGACGCCAAGTGGCGCATCACGAAGGCGACCGGCGGCTACTATATCCAGAGCACGACCAAGAACCACAGCTCCGGCCCCGCGACCATCGAGGTCTACAATTCCGCCTTCAGCCCCTACGGCTTTGACGGCACGACCAACGCCGCGATCTTCACGATGAAGTTCTATGAGGTCGACGAGAGACTGGCCGACGCGGACGGCGACGGCTTCATGGGCGAGCGGCCCGTCGCCGGCGAACTGCCGGAAGACGGCGACAAGGTCGTTATTTACAACGACAATGGCGGTCCGCAGTCTGACGATACGACTGCGCCGAGCATGACCGGCATCGAGTCCTGGCTGGACGGCAATGAGCTCGATATCGGCAACGGCACGTGGATATTCACCGTTCACGTAGACGGCGGTTACTATGCCTTCGAGCATGACGGTCTGTATCTGCGTACCTCTACGAACGAGACCGTGAACGGCGCCATCAATAATGACGAGTGTTTGTTCATGGACGTGCTGGACAAGGACTATAGCTGGTGGAAGCTGGAGGAAGTGACCGGCGGCTATATCATGTACAACAAGACCGCGAAGTACAAGAACAGCGCTGTCTGCATCGAGTACTTCAGCAACAGCTTCAGCGGCTGGACCTATAACGGCAGTACCGCTCTGTTTGCGATGCGCTTCTTCAAGGTGGAAGACGAAAAGAATCTGGGCTTTGTTCTCAACCCGAAGATGAACATCATCGCCAAGGAAGCCTATATCGGCGTTGATTACGGCTTCGAGGTCAAGCTGGATGAGCTGACCAAGGTCACCGGCATTGAAATGACCTACGCCGTGGACAGCGGCAGCGCCAAGCGCCTGTCTCCGTCTGCGCAGGAAGGCTATGAGTACACGTTCAGCATCCCGAAGAAGGAGCTGGAGAACGGCAAGAAGCTGACGCTGAGCGGCACGGTGACGAACGAATACGGCATGACCTATTCCGCCTCCGTTACCCTGAACATCAAGGATGAGCCGATCATCATTTCCGTCACGCCGTCCGCCAATGCGGCGACCGGCAAGGAGAAGCGTCCGACGATCTCCGCGAATATCGCGAACTGCGGCGAAAATCCGAAGGTCATTATGACGATCGACGGCATTGCGGTTGCGCCCTCCATTACGACGGCTAAGATCAGCTACACGCCCGGCAGCGCGATGTCAGAAGGTCGCCATACTGTGGACATCAAGATTACCCGTGCCGACAGCAAGAAGGCGGAAATGACATGGTCCTTCTTCATCGGCGACGCGGGCATCAGCCCCTACTTCGGTCAGATTCACTCCCATACCGCGGAGTACTCCGACGGCGCCGGTACGCTGGAGGACGCTTATGTGCATGCAATGGGCGCTGACGACGTCGACTTCATGATCGTCACCGACCACTCCAACTACTTCGATACCACCTCGACCGCGACCACCGACAGCTACTACAATCTTTCCAAACTGACGATGGGTCAGAGCCTGACCAAGTGGGAAGAAGCGAGAGCGACTGCGCTGGAATACGACAAGATGCGCGATGACTTCGTCTGCGCTTACGGCTATGAGATGACGTGGTCCGGCGGCCCCGGCCATACCAACACCTTTAATACGTGGGGCGTTGTCTCCCGTAACAACGGCGAGCTGAACAACAAGACCAACTATGCAGGCATGCATCGCTACAACGACCTGATGGTCAACGCGAACAGAGGTCTGGATATCAACGGCGACCCGGTCGAAGAGGGCGTCAGAACCAAGTACATCGACGACGCGCCGGTCGTTTCCCAGTTCAACCATCCGGGTACGACCTTCGGCACCTTCGACGACTACGCAGGCTACAACCCGGTCCGTGACCAGATCCTCTGCCTCATCGAGGTCGGCAACGGCGAAGGCAAGGTCGGCGGCAGCTCCTACTGGCCGAGCTACGCAGAATACGACAAGTGCCTTGCCAAGGGCTGGCACGTCGGCCCGACCAACAATCAGGATAACCACAAGGGCAAGTGGGGCGACGCCAACACCTGCCGCGACGTCATCCTGACGGACGACTTCACCGAAGCCGGTCTGTACCGCGCAATGGCAGAGCGCTGCATCTACGCGACGGAAGACCAGAACCTCCACATCTACTACTACCTGAACGGCGAGATCATGGGCTCCATCATCGACACCGGTGATACCGAGCTGGACAAGATCACCATCGTTGCAAGTATCTCCGATCCTGACGGCGAGAAGCTGAGCAAGATCGAGATCATCGGCGAGAACGGCATCGCGATCAAGACCTATACCGCGACCGGCTCCACCTTCGAGATCAACGAAGAGTTCAAGAACACCCAGGCTTACTACTACATCAAGGTCACCGAGGCTGACGGCGATATCGCCTGCACCGCTCCTGTCTGGGTCGGCATTGCCACCCCGATCACTGCGGACATCCGCACCGACGCCGCTCTGAGCGTCGAAGGCGAGGAAGAGACGATCACCGCTACCGTTGACAACGCTGCCGATTACGACTACGAGCTCGAAAGAGTCGTCTTCTATCTGACCGACAACAAGGGCAACGAGACCATCATCAAGACCATCAACGTCGACAAGGAAGAATCCATCATTCCGGCAGGCGGCTCCAGAACCTTCGAGTTCATCTATGAGCGCACGGTCGCCGGCGATCAGGAAATCAAGGTCGTCTTCTACGGCGAATACAACGACAAGGAATTCAAGTGCCGCGCGTCCATGAAGCAGAAGGTCTATAAGGCTGAAGAGCTGGTCAAGGTCGCGGTGGACTACGGCCACGGCAACTTCTACGTATCCGGCGGCTACTCCGACAACATGGGCAACTTCATCAAGTACTGCGCGGATAACGGCGTTATGGCGGAGTTCATCCAGAAGGGCGAATTCACCTACAACACCCTGAAGCAGTACAGAATGGTGATCCTGACGGTGCCGTTTGATACCGGCAACCTCAGCCCGAGCGCCTACACCGCCGACGAGCTGGCTGCGCTCAAGTACTATGCCGAGCACGGCGGCAACGTCATCGTCTGCTCCAAGTCCGACCGTAAGAGTCCGAAGGGCGAGCTGAACTGCGCGACGCTGTCCAACAGTCTCTTGACCGCGATCGGTTCGAACGTCCGCGTCGCCGACGGCATCATCGTCGATAACGCGATGAAGGCAAACGAGGCATACCGTCTCTACTTCTCCGGCACGGAGAACCTCAACCTCGATCACCGCTTCATCAAGGCGGCGTACACCTCCTCGAACGCCTTCGGCACGATCCCGTCCACCACGAACTCCACGGGCTTCCAGCTCTATAACGGCGCGCCGATCCTGATCAACTCCGGCGCGGAGAGCAAGGTCACCACGCTGGTGCGCGGCTATTCGACCACTTGGGGCGCAAGCTACGAGGCCAACTTCGACGGCTCCGCCTATGTGCCGGATTACGAGAATGACGTCGTGACGGCAGAGATGGGCAACGTCAACATTATGACCTACGAAGACCTGCCCGGCGGCGGCTGGCTGATCACCTGCGGCTGTACCTTCTTCTCCAACTACGATATCAAGGACGACGTGGACTACACCAACAAGTTCATCGTCCGCAACATCCTGCGCGAGCTGACCGATGACGGCGAGCCGATCCGCGTTTCTCAGATCAGCACCGTCAAGAAGGTGACGAGACCCGCCACCGAGACCGGCGACGAGTACACCATCGAAGGCTACGTCACCTCGAACGCTTCCGCATTCGATCAGGATACCGCCTTCTTCGACTGCATCTACATTCAGGACAAGAAGGGCAACGGCATCAACGCCTTCCCTGTCGCAGGCAACTTTGCAATCGGTATGAACGTCCGCGCACACGGCGGCGTTACCTACTACTGCGGTGAAGTGGAACTGAACCTCAGCACCGATTACGGCGGATACTGCGAGGTCATCTCCGATACCACCTATGTTATCCCGCCGAGAGAAGTCGACTGCAAGACCGCTATGTCGGATGCGGAGATCGGCAACCTGCTGATGGTCAGGGGCATTGTCACCGGCATCCACAAAACTGAGGGCGTTATTGATAAGATTTACGTCCGCGACGCCGCCGGCGAAGCCTGCCTCTTCATCAACGGCTACATCATGAAGAACTACAAGGGTCTGAACAACCTGAAGGTCGGCATGATGATTAAGGGCGTCGGCATCGGCTCGCGCGACGTTGACGAA
>CAJOMA010000021.1:6788-22469 GCA_905235655.1 uncultured Oscillospiraceae bacterium
CAGCGCGATCTTTGCCCGTCTGCGTGTCCGTGACCGCCGCGAGATCGAGATTCTCGACAACGGCGTCATCCACAGCGAACTGCTCTTCAAGGACGTCAAGGAGACCGACTGGTTCTACGATTACGTTCTGTACGCAGTCGATCGCGGTCTGCTGAACGGCACGTCCAACTCCACCTTCTCGCCGAATTCGAACCTGACCCGCGCCATGGTCGCAACTGTCCTGCACCGCATGGCAGGCGAGCCCAAGGCTGAAGGTGCAAAGAACTTCGACGACGTCGAGAGCGGCACCTGGTACTTCGACGCAGTCGCATGGGCATCCTCGGTGGGCATTGTCAACGGCTACGAGGACGAGACCTTCCATCCGAACGCATACATCACCCGTCAGGAGATGGCGCTGATGCTTGCAAGATATGCGACCGAGTATCTGGGTCTTGAGATCGACATTTCCGGCAACCTCAACGCCTTCATCGACGGCTCCACCGTCGCGAAGTGGGCAAAGAACGAGATTACCTGGTTCGTCTGCACGGGCATCATGACCGGCATGGACGGCAGAATCGTCCCGAACGGCACCGCAACGCGCGCCCAGTTCGCAACAATCATCACCCGCTTTGTGAAGTTTGTTGAGGGCGACACCACCCCGATCTGACAGTAAACACAAACAATCCCCGTCGGCATCCGCCGACGGGGATTGTTTGTGTCAAAAAAGTTTTTTGACACACTCGTGCGGATTTTCAAACTTTCAAAAAGTTTGAAAATCCTATTTATTGAACGTGAAAGACAACCCTGACGGTTTTCTTTCACACTTTCTTTCCCTCCGGATTACCCACACTCTTCTTCTGACAATCTGACGGCAGAGGTCGTTGACCTCTGCCGTGCTGTATATTATTCTGATTTATTGCCGTGCTTGCGGCGGCGGTGATAGCGGTGACGCTGCGCGGGCTTGGCCTTTACTGCGCCTTCCGGTGCGCCTGCGGGCTCCGCAGCGGGCGCCGCCGGCTTTGCCGCTTCTGCAGGCGCTGCCGCAGGCGCGCTCTGCTTGCCCTTGCCGCCGCGGCGACGGCGACGCTTCGGCTTCTGCTCGCTCTCCGCACTCTGCGCCGGAGTCTCGGGCGCTTCAGCGATCGGTTCGACCGGCGTGAGGGGTTCCGCTGTCTTCTTGAACACCACGGGCTCCAGATAGGTGGTGAAGGTCGGTGTTTCCAGCTTTTTTTGCGGACGGTTGCCGGAGATTGGCGCAAGATCGTCCGGGATCGGCTCATCGGTCTTTTTTGCCTTGCCGTTGCGCAGGACGCAGATGTCGCAGTTTTTGTGGCAGACGAACGTATCCGGCTGCTTTTCCAGACGGACGCGCACCGACTGCTTGAGAAGATTGACTTCCGTGACCGTGCCGCGGCCGTCGGGGGTATCGACAAAGGATTCCGCCTTCGGGCAGGTGCGGATCAAATCCTCGTAAGCCTCCTGCTCATAGTTCAGGCAGCACATCAGTCTGCCGCAGGTGCCGGAAATTTTGGCGGGATTCAGGCTCAGATTTTGGGTTTTTGCCATCTTGATCGAAACAGGCTGGAAGTCCTCCAAAAACTCTCCGCAGCAGAACGGTCTGCCGCAGATGCCAAGACCGCCGACCATCTTCGCCTTATCGCGCACGCCGATCTGCCGCAGTTCGATTCGGGTGCGCAGAACGGAGGCGAGGCTTTTGACCAGCTCGCGGAAGTCCACGCGCCCGTCAGCGGTGAAGAAGAACAGAATTTTGCTGCCGTCGAAGGCGTATTCTGTCGAAACGAGCTGCATGTCCAGCTTCAGCTCGGCAATTTTCTGCTGGCAAATCTCAAAGGCGCGCTTTTCCTTGACGCGGTTTTCCATGTCGATCTTCAAGTCCTGCTCGTTTGCGATGCGGATGACGCTGCGCAGCGGCGCGACGATCTCCCGCTCCGCAACGGCGTGGTTGCCGCGGACGCACTGCCCGAGCTCCAGACCGCGCGAGGTATCAATGATGACTTCGTCACCCGTGCGGACATTGAGCTTGCCGGGGTCAAAGAAATAAATCTTTGCGTTGTTGCGGAACTGAATGTCGCAGACGGTGACGGTTTTTCTTTCAGGTACAGATTCCATAATTACTCCTTAATGGTCGGACAGCTTGACGCAGAGCATTCCGCAGATATGAGCGGTGCCTACGTTGGCGTCCGTGAGGGAAATGGCGTGCTGCACGGCGTCCGCAGCCCGAAGGAGCTGCGCGTCCGTGCGGCTTTGTGCGATTTTTTCACATTCCGGTGCGATTGCGGGAAGACCGGAACGGCTTGCGGCTGCGGAGGAGAGAAGCTCCGTCCACTGGATGAGGATCGGTCTTAACTGCTCGCGCTTCAAGCGCTCCATCGGCGCAAGCACGCGCAGCAGCGCGCCGGCGATGCCGGTGCAAAAGGCGTCTGCGAACGCCTGCGTTTGCGGCAGAAGCTCGCTGCCCTTCTGCATGAGGTCGATCGCCTGCCCAAGATAGCCTCCCGAGCGGAGCATTGCGGCGCGCAGTGAAGCCTGCGAGGCATTCGGGAAGTGTGCGGAAAGCTCTCTGTGCAGCAGGTCGTCGCCCAGCGGCGAGAGGCGCAGCTCCACGCAGCGGCTGCGGATGGTCGGGAGAAGCTGCTCGGCGTGCTCGCTCAGCAGCAGAAAAACGCCGTAGGCGGGCGGCTCCTCGATGCATTTGAGCAGGGCGTTCTGCCCTTGTGCATTCAGGTCCTGCGCCCGCGGAAAGACGTAAATCTTTTTCGCGCCCTCGTTGGGACGGATATATAGGTCCGCGCAGGCGTCGCGCACTAATTTTACGGGGATGATCTTCTTCTCCGGATCGTCCACGGTGATGACGTCGGGATGCATGCCGCTCAGCGCTTTGCGGCACTGTGCGCACTGCCCGCAGGGACGGCGGGAGGAGGTGCAGAGCATGGCGGCGGCAAGCAGCTTCGCAAGCGTGCGCTTGCCGGAGCCGGACGGACCGGACAGCAGGTAACAGTGAGAAAGCTGACCGCGTGACAGCGCGGCGGACAGACGCTGCTTCAGCGCATCGTTGCCGAGAAGTGCATCAAAGTCCATCGTTTCGTATCCTTTCCCGTTTCGCAGCCTATACACAATTATTATAACGCTTTTGCGGGCATATTTCCACTAAAATTTCATGCAAACCGAAAAATTTCAGTCAAACGCAAGGCCGAGATAGGCTTTTTCAAAAACATCGACGCCGCGCAGCGGCTTGAGCATGCCGAAGGGAACGGTATCGCCCAACGTCCGAACGACCGCTTTTTCACAGCCCAATTGCTCCGCCAAGGCTGCCGCGGCTTCGGGACAGCAGGGAAGCAGCTCCTTGCACAGCAGGCAGACGTCCCGCTTTTCTGCCGCGGCGCAGCAGACGCTATCGGCGGTCTCCAGACGGTACAGTCCCGCGCCGCTTGCCTCGCTTGCGCATTTTTGCAGCTCCAGCAGGGGAGCGTCATAGGAGACGAATGAGCCGTAGAGCTGCAGCTCGCGCAGCGCGCGGTAGGCGTCTGCAGTGAGTTTTGTGATTCTTACGTCGGATTTATGCGCCGGAAGCTCGAAGCTGCTGTGATAGAAGACGGTTCGGTAGCCGCGCTTTTCGTAGTAGTGGAACATCGCTTCACTGTCCGGCACGAGCATACAAACATCGTAATCGCGCAATTCCTTCTCCGCGTAGGCAAGCAGGGCGGCGCACAAGCCCCGCCTGCGGTAGGCGGGAGCGGTGCAGACGGCATAGAGATAGGCGGCGCACAGAGCTTGACCGCTCTCGTCGACCAGCTCGGTCGGCAGCGCGCAGAGCATAGAAACGGGCGCCGTTCCGTCCAGTGCGGCAAAGGTCAGCGCTCGCCCCGCAGTCTTGCGCCAGAAGGTCTCGATCACCTCTTTGCTGTCGCCGAAGCAGCTCTGCCACAGCGGCGTCAGCAGCTCCGTCCGGAGGCCTTGCACAAACGAAATCATCTTCGCTCCTCCAAGACGACCTTTTCCAGAAGCAGATCGGGATAGTAGCTTTCCTTTGCGCGCCGCAGTCCCTCGATACCCATGTCGTCCTCGCGGTTGAGGTATTTGACCTCCGGGTAACGGCTGTGGATCAGGCGGGCAAGCTCCCGATTTACCATCGGATAGGCGCCGTTGATCTCGCTGCGCGCCTTCTCGAAGTTCACGTCGAAGGTGTCCTCGCGGATACGGTTGCCCATCGAAAAAGCGACGATTCCGTCTTCGGTTTCCAGCGCGATGCCCTCCATGTGCAGCTCGTCAAAATAGCGGAACGCCTTTTGAATGGCGGCTTTTTCCTCACTCGTGTCGGAATAGGGATGCGCCGCCGTATGCTCCTCATGCCAGCCCTGCGTAAACTCGACGCAGCGGGGCAGAAGCTCCTTCGTCAGCGGCAGCACGCGGTAGTCGGGGTACGCCTGCTCAAAATGGTTGCAGTGATTGCGCTTTGCCTGCAGCTTCCGACCGCGCAGACCGCACAGCCGCTCAATGTCATAGACGTAGTCGTAGCCGTCGCGCATGGAACGGGCGGTGAATCTGCCGGGATAGAGCGATTGCAGGGCTTCCGCCTCCGCAGGCGTAGCGCCGAAGAGACGAAAACGGACGCGGCGTTCCTTTGCGTCGGCAAGCAGGGTGTCTACCGCTTCTTTTAAATTCTCGCACTGCGGAACAAGGTAGCATGTCCAGCTTCCGTAGCGGCAGAAATACAGCGGCGTTGCACCGTAGAGTGCAACCGCCTGTTCCGCCCAGCAGAACAGATTGGCGAACGAATACTCGCAGCCGTGCGCGCCGGAATGGAACAGGTTATTATGTATGATCTCCCGATCTTCGGGAACGATTTTGCGGAAATCCAGCATATTCAGCCTCTTTTCGATAGAAAATGTTGTCTCTATTTTAGCACAATTCACACGCAGGTCAACCGCATACTTGCATTTTTTTCACCAATGCGCTATTCTGTAGGGGAGGATGTGAAGCTATGAAAAAGGTTCTGGTCGCCCTGTCGGGCGGCGTTGACAGCGCCTGCGCCTGCATTCTGCTGCAAAAGCAGGGCTATGAGGTCGCCGGCGCGACCATGCTCCTGCGCGACGGCGGAGAAGCCGAGGCGGAGGACGCGCGTCTTGCCGCACGGCAGCTCGGCATTCCGTTTTATCTTTTTGAGCTGAAAGACGAATTTCAGAAAAACGTCATCGCGCCGTTTGCTGAGGTCTACCGAAGCGGCGGCACGCCGAATCCCTGCGTCGTCTGCAACCGGACAATGAAATTCGGAATCTTTCTGGAAAAGGCGCTCACGCTCGGCTATGACGCGATCGCCACGGGGCATTACGCGAAAATCTTTGAGCGTGAGGGAAGATACCTCCTTTCCGGCGCGGACGATCGCGCGAAGGATCAGACCTATGTGCTGTGCATGCTGAATCAGTATCAGCTTGCGCACACGCTGTTCCCACTCGGAGACGTGCGGAATAAGGCGCAGGTGCGCGAACTTGCGGTGCAGGCGGGCTTGCAGCTTGCGGGAAAGCACGATTCGCAGGATATCTGCTTCGTGCCGGACGGCGACTATATGGGCTACCTGACCGCGCACGGGCTGACGCCGCAGCGGGGCAACTATATCCTGTCCGACGGCACGGTTCTCGCGCCGCACAAGGGCATGGAGGCGTACACCACCGGGCAGCGGCGCGGTCTGGGCATCGCCCTCGGCGAGCGGACGTATGTGCTCGGCAAGCGCGGAACGGACGTTGTGCTCGGCGCAGAGGAGGCGCTTTATGCGCGCAGAGTGCTTGTGCGCGGGGTCAATTATATTCCATTCGACCGCCCGCCGCAGCCGATCCGCGTGCAGGCGAAGCTCCGCTATACGACAAAATTCGCAGACGCGCTCCTGACGCCGGCGGAGGACGGCTGCGAGCTGCTCTTTGACGCACCGCAGCGGGCAGTTACGCCCGGTCAGACGGCGGTGTTTTACGACGGCGATCTGGTGATCGGCGGCGGTACCATCGAAAAAACCTTAACGGAGGAAGAAACATGAAAAAGTGCAAGAAATGCGGCAGACCGCTCGGAAACAATCCCTATTGCAGCGTCTGCGATCGGGACAAGCTCCGCGCCGCGAAGCAGAAGCAGCAGAAAAAGCAGGAAAACAAGAGCCAAGTCCCGTGGATCCTCGGGATCATCGCGGCGGTCTGCGTGGTCGTCGCGGCGGTCGTGACGGTTATTCTGCTCGTCAAGGGAAACGCAGACGCGCCGGAAAGCGCTTCTGCGACGGAAAGCACCGCCATACCGACGGATGTCGGAATCCATCACTGCGAGATCGAAATTGAAAACTACGGCACGATCACGGTGGAGCTGGACGGCGACGCAGCGCCGATCACGGTCAATAATTTCATCAAGCTGGCGAACGAGGGGTTCTATGACGGGCTGACCTTCCACCGCATTATGAACGGCTTTATGATGCAGGGCGGCGATCCGAACGGCAACGGCAGCGGCGGCTCTGGAGAAAACATCAAGGGCGAATTCTCCGCCAACGGCGTCGATAACCCCCTGCTCCACACGCGCGGCGCGATCTCCATGGGGCGCACCTCCTTTGATATGAACAGCGCAAGCTCGCAGTTTTTCATCGTGCAGCAGACCTCGCCCCATCTGGACGGTCAGTACGCCTGCTTTGGCTATGTGACGGACGGCATGGACATCGTGGACGCGATCTGCGAAGAAGCGCAGCCGGTCGATAACAACGGCACGATTCCGGCAGACGAGCAGCCGGTCATCACGGCGATTCGGGTGATTGACTGATGGGCAAGTCGCTGGTTTTGGCGGAGAAGCCCTCTGTCGGGCGCGAGCTTGCGCGTGTGCTCGGCTGCCGCAGGGGTGGCGAGGGCTATCTCGAGGGGGATCGCTACGTCGTCACGTGGGCGCTGGGGCACCTCGTCACGCTGGCTGATCCGGACGTGTATGAAAAGAAATGGGAAAAATGGGACATGGAAGACCTTCCCATGCTCCCGCAGAATATGAAGCTCGTCGTGATCGGGCAGACCGCAAAGCAGTTCCGTGTCGTGCAGAATCTGATGAAGCGCGGCGACATCTCCGATCTCATCATCGCGACCGACGCAGGGCGCGAGGGCGAGCTGGTCGCGCGGTGGATCATGATCAAGGCAGGCTGGAAGAAACCGACGCGAAGACTCTGGATATCGTCTCAGACCGACCGCGCAATCAAGGAAGGCTTTGCCAACCTGCGTCCCGCGGCGGAATACGACAATCTCTTCCGCTCGGCGCAGGCGCGCAGTGAGGCGGACTGGCTCGTCGGTCTGAACGTCACACGCGCGCTGACTTGCCGCCACAATGCCCAGCTCTCCGCCGGCCGCGTACAGACGCCGACGCTTGCGCTGATTGTCCAAAGAGAGCGCGAGATCCGCAATTTCGTCCCGAAGGACTACTGGGGCGTGCGGCTGAAGGCGGGCGGATTCTCCGCAGCGTGGCGCGACAAGAACAATAATTCCCGCACCTTTGACAAGGCGCTCGCGGAGAAGATCGCGGCTTCCTGCCAGAGCGGCGACGCCGTCCTGACGCAGGTGCGCAAGATGCGCCGGATGACCCCGCCGCCTGCCGCCTACGATCTGACGGAGCTGCAGCGCGACGCGAATAAAAAGTATGCCTACAGCGCGAAGGAAACGCTGAATATCATGCAGTCGCTGTATGAGCAGCACAAGCTTCTGACCTATCCGCGCACGGATTCGCGCTATATTTCCGACGACGTGGTCGCCACCCTGCCGGAGCGGCTGAAGGCGGTCATGGTGGACGCCTATAAGCCCTTCGCCCAGCAGATCATGCGCAATCGCCCCCTGCAGACGAAGTACATCGTCAACAACGCCAAAGTCACCGACCACCACGCGATCATTCCAACGGAGGAATCGCCCGATTTGTGGCGGCTGTCGGGTCCGGAGCGCAACATCTACGATTTGGTCGTGCGCCGTTTCCTCGCGGTGCTGCTGCCGCCGTGCGAATATGAGGAGGTCGATCTGACCCTGAACGTGAACGGGAACGTCTTCACTGCAAAGGGAAAGATCGTCCAGCAGGCGGGCTGGAGGGCGGTCTACGACCGATCCTACAGCATGGACGAAGACGAGGAAGAGACACAGAGCCTGCCGCCCGTGCAGCAGGGACAAAGGTTGAAGGTCTCCTCCGTGCAGGTGACGAGCGGCAAGACGCCGCCGCCTCCGCGCTACACGGAGGCAACCTTGCTGACCGCGATGGAGCATCCGCAGGCGCAGGTGGAGGATAAAAACCTGCGCAAAATCTTGGAGGAAACGAGCGGCCTCGGCACACCAGCAACACGCGCGGATATCATCGAAAAGCTGTTCTCCGCCTTTTACATCGAGCGGCGCGGCAAGGAGCTCGTGCCGACCTCGAAGGGCATGCAGCTCGTGGAGCTTGCGCCAAAGGACCTGCGCAGCGCCGCCTTGACGGCGCAGTGGGAGGACAGGCTCGCGCGGATCGCCAAGGGTCTGGAGCGCGACACGAAATTCGTCGAGGAAATGCGTAAATACGCGACTGATCTCGTCGCCGCGGTCAAGGCAAGCGACGCCAAGTATACCCACGACAATCAGACCCGCAAGACTTGCCCCGACTGCGGGAAGTTCCTGCTGCTCGTCAAGGGAAAACGCGGGGAGATGCTGGTCTGCCCCGACCGCGAATGCGGCTATCGCAAGAGCGTGACGCAGGTGACGAACGCCCGCTGCCCGAACTGCTTCAAGAAAATGGAGCTGCGCGGAGAAGGGGAGAATCAGATGTTCGCCTGCGTGTGCGGCTACCGCGAGAAGCTCTCCGCGTTCAAGGAGCGGCATGAAAAGGCCGGCGCGGGCAAGCGCGACGTCGCCCGCTACATGGAGCAGCAGAAAAAGGAAGAACCCAAGAACAACGCCATGGCGGACGCCCTCGCCAAATGGCTGGAAAGCCAGAAGAAATAAGCAAAACCGCGCTGCGATCATCCGCAGCGCGGCTGTTCTATGTACAAAAGTACTCCCGCCGCGTCATTGCGAGGTCGCCTTTGGCGACCGTGGCAATCTGACCAGCGCAGATTTGGGACTTTTGTCGTATTGCCCGGAAAACCCGCCAATCATGTCATTCCCGCAGCCGCAGGCTGCAAGGGAATCTGTCCGTCATAGGTATGCCATTTGTGCCGTTTTACGGGAAAGTGTCCCATGTCGGTACGGACAGATTGCCCGCGTAAAGCGGGCAATGACAGATAATGGATGGAGATGCGAAAGTGTCCCACACGGAGACGCACAGATTGCCACGACCGGTGCATGCACCGGTCTCGCAATGACGCAGTAGGGAGACTTTGCGGTATAACAAAGCCGCGGTGTGGAGGTTCCACACCGCGGATTTTGACTGCTGATTTTCTCTCGACCGTTCTCAGTCTGCCACGTAGGGCAGCAGGGCGATCATGCGGGCGCGCTTGATCGCGACGGTGAGCTGACGCTGATGCTCAGCGCAGGTGCCGGTAGTACGGCGGGGCAGGATCTTGCCGCGCTCGGACGTGTAGCGACGGAGCTTGGCAGCATCCTTGAAATCAATGTTCGTGACCTTGTCGACGCAGAAGTTACATACCTTCTTGCGCTTACGCGGACGAGCCTTCTCGTTCAATGCCATGAATGAAATCCTCCTTCTTCAAATACTCAAGTGGAAAAGCTGATCAGAAGGGCAGCTGGCTGTCGTCATCCTCAATCATGGAGAAATCGGATGCGGGAGCCGGTGCAGCCGGAGCGGAGAAACCTGCGGGCGCAGCGGGTGCGCTGTAGCCTGCGTCTCCGCCTTCGCGCTTGGAGTCGCCAAAATAGACGTTGTCGGCGATGACTTCTGCGCTGCGGCGCTTATTGCCCTCTTTGTCGGTCCAGGGACGAATCTGGAGACGACCGGAAACCACCGCCATGCGGCCCTTGGCAAAATACTTGCTGACGAACTCAGCGGTATTGCGCCATGCGACGATGTCGATGAAATCCGTTTCACGTTCGCCGGTCGCGCTGTTCGCGAAATCGCGATCGACAGCGATCGTGAAGGTGGCCACTGCCACGCCGGAGCCGGTCCGACGGAGCTCGGGGTCACGGGTAAGACGACCCATGAGAACAATGTGGTTCAGCATGAAAGGGCCTCCTTACTCTTCGACTGCGACGATGATGGAACGCAGAATGCCGTCAGTGATCTTGAACACGCGGTCGAGCTCAGCGGGGAGCTCGGGCTTGCATTCGCAGTTCATGAGGACATAATAGCCTTCGGGCAGATCGTTGATGGGATACGCCAGCCGGCGCTTGCCCCACTCCTCGATACCGGTAAGAGTACCTTCTGCCTCAACCATCGCCTTGAACTTTTCCACGAGAGCGGCGATACCTTCTTCACCCTGCGCGGGATCGATGATATAGACGATCTCATACTTGCCGGAAATCTTAGCCATGATGTGTGCACCTCCTTTTGGACGTTTGGCCGCCGATCGCGTCGGCGGCAAGGATTACCTGCGATCGCAGGCTTGACTATTCTACTTGGAAAAGTCAGATTTGTCAACAGTTTTTTTGAATTTTTGCACTTTATTCTGCATAAGTTCTGCGCAAAACGCACTCTTGCATTTTGCAGCATAAAATGGTATTATCTATAATAGATAAGAATGGCGATCAGGAGGAATCATCATGAAGAAGATTACCGGTTCTATCGTTGCGCTCGTCACTCCATTCAACGCCGACGGCTCTGTCGATCACGGCAGACTGCGCGAGCTCGTGCAGTGGCATGTGCAGAATAAAACAGACGCGATCCTTGCGCTCGGCACGACCGGCGAGACTGCCTCGACCACGCTGGAAGAGGATATCAAGACCTTTGAAACCGTCGTCGATCAGGTCGCTGGACGCATTCCTGTGATTGCGGGCTCCGGCTCGAACTCCAGCGAAATGCAGAAGCAAAAGAGCGAAATCTATACGAAAATGGGCGCGGCGGCGCTGCTGTGCATCAGCCCGTACTACGTCAAGACGAATGAAGAGGGCATGTACCGCCATTTCATGCTGTCGGCGGATGCCGATTCCGCGCCGATCATCCTTTATAACGTCCCCGGCCGTACCGGCTGCAAGATCTCGCCGGAGGTCGTGCGCCGCCTGTCCAAGCACCCGAACGTCATGGGCATTAAGGAAGCGAGCGGCGATATGGGTTACGCGATGAAGATTGCCCGCTATCTCAGCGACGACTTCGTGATGTACTGCGGCAACGACGACATCACAATCCCGCTGATGAGTGTCGGCGCGTCTGGTGTGATCTCCGTCTGGGCGAATATCATGCCTCGCGAGACGCACGATATGGTGATCGACTGGCTCGAGGGCAGGCACGACAAGGCAGTCGCCGCCCAGCTCAAGTACCTCGACCTCATCAACGCCCTGTTCATGGAGGTCAACCCCATCCCCGTCAAGGAGGCCATGAATCTGATGGGTCTGAAGGCGGGGCATTACCGGATGCCACTGTATCCGATGGCGCCGGAAAACCGCGCGAAGCTCATCAAGATTATGCGCGCCGCCGGACTTCCCGTGCAGGAGGACGCATAAATGAGAGTATTCCTGAGCGGCTACGGCAAGATGGGCAGGATGGTCGCCGATCTTGCCGCCGCAAGAGGCTGGGAGATCGTCGGCTACGCCGATATCGACTGCCCGGAGAATTACGAGACCGCGCCGAAAGCCGACGTCTGCATCGATTTTTCCGGCGTCGGCGCGCAGAAAGCGCTGCTCGGTTATATTCGCCGCACGAAAACGCCGCTGCTGTCCGGTACGACGGGTCTGACCGAGCCGGATTTCGACGCGCTGCGCGAAGTATCAAAGCTTGTGCCGGTAATCTGGACGGCGAACTACTCCACCGGCGTCGCCGTGCTGAAGCGTCTCCTGCGCGAGTACGCACCCGTCCTGCGCGACTGGGACAAGGAGATCGTCGAGGCGCATCACAATCAGAAGGTGGACGCGCCGAGCGGCACTGCAAAACAGCTCCTGCAGGCGATCGATCCGAACGAAGAGGCACAGGTCGTGCACGGCAGGGAAGGACTCTGCGGCAAACGAAAGAAAAATGAGATCGGCGTCTTCTCTCTGCGCGGCGGCACCGCCGCGGGAGAGCACACCGTGTATTTCTTCGGCGAGGACGAAACGCTGGAGCTCAGGCACACGGCGCAGAGCCGCCGTGTGTTTGCGGCCGGAGCAGTTCGCGCCGCCGAAGCACTTGCGAAAAAAACTCCGGGGTATTACACCCTGGAGGAACTGATTTTTTGAAAGGAAATAACATGGAAAAAATGAAACCGCGCACGCTGTCCGGCTTTATGGAGCTGCTGCCTGCGCCCCAGATACAGCTCGAGCGGATGATGGAAATTCTGCGTGAAACGTATGCCCTTTACGGCTTTACTCCGCTGGACACGCCCGCGATCGAGGCGGCGGAGATCCTGCTTGCCAAGGGCGGCGGGGAAACGGAAAAGCAAATCTACCGCTTCCAGAAGGGCGACAGCGATCTTGCGCTGCGCTTTGATCTGACCGTGCCGCTGGCAAAATACGTCGCCCTGCACGCGGGCGAGCTGACCTTCCCGTTCCGCCGCTACCAGATCGGCAAGGTCTACCGCGGCGAACGGCCGCAGCGCGGACGCTTCCGCGAACTGTATCAGGCGGATATCGACGTCATCGGCGACGGCAAGCTGGATATCCTGAACGAGGCGGAGATCCCGTCGATCATCTATTCGATCTTCCGCCGTTTTGGTCTGACCCGCTTCGTCATCCGCGTCAACAACCGCAAACTGCTCAACGGCTTCTACGCCATGCTCGGGCTGTCGGACAGGTCCGCAGACATCATGCGCACGGTGGACAAGCTGGATAAGATCGGCGCGGACAAGGTGCGCACGATCCTTTTAGAGGACGTCGGTCTGACCGCAGCGCAGGCGGAGGAAATTCTGCGCTTCATCGCCATCAAAGGCTCTAACGCGGAGGTGCTCGGCAGACTCGAAGACTGGCGCGGCAGGGATGAAACCTTCGATCTCGGTCTGGAGGAGCTGACCGCCGTGACGAAGCACCTCACCGCCTTCGGCGTGCCGGAGGAAAACTTCGCGGTCGATCTGACGATTGCGCGCGGTCTGGACTACTACACCGGCACGGTCTACGAAACGACGCTGCTTGACTATCCCGAGATCGGTTCGGTCTGCTCCGGCGGCCGCTACGATAATCTGGCGGAATACTACACCGACAGGGAGCTTCCCGGCGTCGGCATCTCCATCGGTCTGACGCGTCTGTTCTACGTGCTCGGCGAACAGGGACTGCTCAATCCCGACCTGCCGACCGCGCCCGCCGACTGCCTGCTGCTGCCAATGACGGAGGACTTCTCCGCGGCGGTACAGCTTGCGACGGTTCTTCGCGCTGCGGGTATCCGCACGCAGCTCTATACGGAACAGAAAAAGTTCAAGGCGAAGATGTCCTACGCGGACAAGCTCGGCATCCCGTACGTCGTCTTCCTCGGCGAAGACGAGATCGCGCGGAATGTCTGCTCGGTCAAGAATCTGCGCACGGGCGATCAGGTCAGCCTGCCGGTCGACAAGGCGATCGAGCTGATCAGATTCGGCATTTCCGCGCTGCAAAGCGGCAGCGTGATTTTAGAAAAGTAACCGATTGGGGGAAACAGAAATGACACAATCAAGAACACATAACTGCGGCGAGCTTCGTCTGACGGACGCGGGCAAAACCGTCACGCTCGTCGGCTGGATGGAGAACGTCCGCGAGGTCGGCGCAAGCCTGGCGTTCGTTGTTTTGCGCGACTTCTACGGCACCACGCAGATCGTCATCGAGAGCGAAGAGATGATGAAGACGGTGAAGGGCATCAACAAGGAATCCACGATCTCCATCACGGGCGTCGTCCGCGAGCGCGCGAGCAAGAATCCGAAGCTCGCCACCGGCGAGATCGAGGTCGTTCCGGGCAGCTTGAGCATCCTCGGCCGCTGCCGTTACAACGAGCTGCCCTTTGAGATCAACCGCAGCCGCGACGCAGATGAGGCTGTCCGCCTGAAATACCGCTATCTCGACCTGCGCAATCCCGCGGTCAAGAGCAATATCGTGCTGCGCTGCAACGTGGTCGCCTCGCTGCGCAAGCTGATGACGGAGCGCGGCTTCCTCGAGATCACCACGCCGATCCTGACGGCTTCGTCGCCCGAGGGCGCACGCGACTATCTTGTGCCTGCCCGCAAGCACCCTGGCAAGTTCTACGCTCTGCCGCAGGCGCCGCAGCAATTCAAGCAGCTTCTGATGACTTCCGGCTTCGACCGCTATTTCCAGATCGCGCCGTGCTTCCGCGATGAGGACGCGCGCGGCGATCGCACCCCCGGCGAATTCTACCAGCTCGATATGGAGATGGCGTTTGCCGAACAGGACGACGTGCTGGGCGTCCTTGAAAGCGTGCTCGAGCCTGTTTTCCGGGAATACGGCATCTACAAGCGCGTGACGCCTGCTCCCTTCCGCCGCATCAGGTTCAACGACGCGATGGAGCTTTACGGTACCGACAAGCCGGATCTGCGCATCGATCTGGAGATCACCGACGCGACCGCCCTGCTCGCGGGCGGCGGCTTCGAGCCGTTCGCGGGCAACGTCGTTAAGGCAATCGTCGTCAGCGATTTCAACGCGACGAGAAAGCAGATCGACAAGCTCGTAGCCGACGTCGAGGTACAGTCCGGACAAAAGTCCTACTGGTTCCGCGTGGACGAGAACGGCGAGTTTGTCGGCGGCATCGCGAAGTTCATCCAGCCCGTCAAGGAGCAGGTCGTCAAGGCGCTGCAATTGCAGCCCAATAGCTTCGTCGGTGTGACGGCGGGCAAGAAGGCCGTTGCGCAGAAGACGGCGGGCGTTATGCGTGTCAAGCTCGGCAATCTCTGCCCAAACCACATGGACAAGGAGCAGTATCAGTTCTGCTGGATCGTCGATTTCCCGATGTACGAGATCGGCGAGGAGAGCGGCGAGCTGGAATTCTGCCACAACCCGTTCTCCATGCCGAACGGCGGACTTGAGATCCTTGAGAAGGCGGCAAGGGGCGAGATCGACCCGCTGACCATTACCGCCTTCCAGTATGACCTTGTCATCAACGGCTATGAATCCGCCTCCGGCGCGGTGCGAAATCACGACCCCGAGATCATGGTCAAGGCGTTCGAGCTCGTCCGTCTGGGCGAGGAGGACGTGAAAGCGAAGTTCCCCGCGATGTACAACGCCTTCTGCTACGGCGCGCCGCCCCATGCCGGCGCCGCGCCCGGCGTCGACCGCATCGTGATGCTGCTCGCGGCCGAGGATACCATCCGCGAGATCATCCCGTTCCCGATGAACAAGAACGCGCAGGACGTGATGATGGGCGCGCCTTCCGAGGTCACGCAGAAGCAGCTCGACGAGCTGCATATCAAGGTGGATCTGGAAGAGAAATAAAAGTTGAAAAGAGACTGCGGCCAGCACTCCCGCCCTGTCATCCTGAGGAGTGAAGCGACGAAGGACCTGCTTTATCAAAGGATCCTTCGCTTCGCTCAGGATGACAGAGGGGAGGAGAAACAGAGGGGCGGCAGTCTTTTTTGTCATAGCAGAACTGTCGGAAAGGAATAACATGAAAGAACAGGTCATTTTCGAGATCATCGGCTACATCGGCTCGGCTTTCGTGCTGGCGTCGTTCCTCATG
>CAJOMA010000022.1 GCA_905235655.1 uncultured Oscillospiraceae bacterium
CTGGTTCGACTCCGGCTCGACCCACATCGCCTCCCTGCGCCGCGAGCATCCCGCGCTGTGGCCGGCGACGATGTATCTCGAGGGCGCGGATCAGTACCGCGGCTGGTTCCAGTCGAGCCTGCTCACCAGCGTCGGCGCGCTCGGCAAGGGCGCTCCGTTCTTAAAGTGCCTGACGCACGGATGGACGGTCGACGGCGAGGGCAAGGCGATGCACAAGTCCCTCGGCAACGGCGTCGATCCTGCGGAGCTCATCCGCGACTTCGGCGCGGACATCGTCCGCCTGTGGGCTGCCTCCGCCGACTACCGCGCCGACGTGCGCTGCTCCAAGGATATCTTCAAGCAGCTTTCGCAGACCTATCTGAAATTCCGCAACACCGCTCGTTACTGCCTCGGCAATCTTGCGCAGTTCGACGCGAACGACCTCGTCAAGCCCGAGGACATGATGGAGCTTGACCGCTGGGCGATCACAAAGCTTAACGCGCTGATCCGCACCTCCTTCGAGGCGTACGACAACTACGAATTCCATGTGCTGACTCACGCGGTCAACGACTTCTGCGTGGTCGAGCTGTCCAACTTCTATCTTGACATTCTCAAGGACCGCCTCTACTGCGAGGCGAAAAACGGCCTCAAGCGCCGCAGCGCGCAGACCGCCCTCCTCCTCATCGTCGACGCGCTGGCGAAGATGTACGCGCCGATCCTGCCCTTCACCTGCGACGAAATCTGGCAGGCGATGCCGCACCGCGACGGCGACGATACCCGCAACATCATCCTCAACGAGCTGGCAAAGCCCTATGAAGCATATGCGCTTTCCGACGAACAGATGGCGAAATGGGACAAGCTGATCGCCCTGCGCGACGACGTGAACAGCGTCCTTGAGCTCGCCCGCGCCGATAAGCGCATCGGCAAGGCGCTCGAGGCGCACGTCGCCCTCTATGCGACCGACAACGAGGGCAGAGCCGTTCTCGATACCCTGAAGGAGTTCAACCTGCCCGAGCTCTTCATCGTCTCCGACGTGAAGCTGACGGACAAGGCGTCCGGCGACGCGCTCTCCTCCGGCGTGAGCGCACACTACCCCGGTATCTGCATTGAAGCGGGCGAAGCAGAGGGGACGAAGTGCCCGCGCTGCTGGATGCACTCGACGCAGGCGAACGCCGACGGGCTGTGCCCGCGCTGCGCCGCCGTCGTGGCAGCGCTGGATTTGAGCGAATGATACCGTTTTTGATCGTTTTTGGCGTAATTGCGCTGCTGGTGACCGCCTACTGCGTCGTGCACGTTTTCAACCGGCGGCGCAACCGCGCCGCACAGGTCGAGGGCTTCCTGCACAATCAGGGCGACGCTGCCGCGCGGCAGTTCCGCTACGGCTTTTTCCCGTCGAGTCATAACGGCTGCGGCTGGATCGCCGCCTATAATGCCTGCCGCATTCTGGGGGACGACGTCCCTCCTGCGGATATTATAAGCGATTTTGAGCGATATGGAGCGGTTTTGTTCGGTCTGTTCGGCACGCTGCCCGCCGCGCTCACGCATTTCTTCCGCAAGCGCGGCTACCGCGCCGATTCCTCGGGAAAGCGCGAGCGTTTCGACGAGATGGCGCGGTCGTCCGCTGCCAGCATTCTGTGGTACTGGCACGGCAGGGGCGCGCATTTCATCGCGGTGGAGCCGGGCGAAGACGGCTTCGTCGGCTATAACGTGTTTTCCGACACGAAGCGCCCCATTGCGCTCGGCGACTCCGTGCAGGCATTTCTGAAAAAGCGAAACTATCACGCGCCGCGGCTGATCGCGGTGAAAAAGGAAGCGTCAGACCATGACGAAAGAGCAACTGCATGAGAAAACCGTCGCGCTCTGCGGCAGGTTGATTCAAACTCCGAGTTATTCGGGCGAGGAACGGGCGGTCGCGGAGCTGATCGCCGGGGAAATGCGCGCGCTCGGCTACGACGAGGTGCGCTTCGACGCCTGCGGCAGCGTGATCGGCTGCCTGCGCGGCAGTCGACCCGGCGCACGGGTGCTGCTCGACGGCCACATCGACACCGTCCCCGTGCAGGAGCGCGAGCGTTGGAGCTTCGACCCCTTCTGCGGCACGGTCGAGGACGGCAAACTGCGCGGCAGAGGCGCGTCGGACATGAAGGGCGCGGTCGCGGCGATGATCGTCGGCGCGGCGTACTTCGCCGAAAACCGCGATTTCGCCGGTGAAATCTACGTCGCCGGCGCGGTGTATGAGGAGCTCTTCGAGGGCATTTCCGCCCGCCGGATCAGCGAAGCCGTGCAGCCGGATTACGTCGTCATCGGCGAAGCGTCCGACCTCAATCTGAAGATCGGGCAGCGCGGCCGCGCGGAGATCGTCGTGGAGACGGTCGGCAAACCCGCCCACTCGTCCAACCCCGAAAAAGGCGTGAACGCCGTCAAAAAGATGATGAAGCTCCTCGCCGCCCTCGAAGACTACAAGCCGCGGCATCAGGAGCATCTCGGCGTCGCCATCCAGGAGCTGACAGACATCATCTCCTATCCTTATCCGGGCGCGTCGGTCGTCCCGCAGCGGTGCGTCGCGACCTTCGACCGACGCCTTTTGGTCGGAGACACGCCGGAATCCGTGCTTTCGCCGATTCAGGCGGTCATCGACCGTCTCCGCGCGGAGGATTCGCAGTTTTCCGCGAAGGTCTACCTGCGTGAGGAGAGCAGGACCTGCTACACCGGCGAGACGATTGCCGCGCGGCGGTTTTTCCCCGCTTGGCTGTACGGTGAAAACGATGATTTTGTCGTTAACTGCTTCGAAGCGCTGCAGGAGCTCGGCGGCGACCCGATCCTCACGCACTATTCCTTCTGCACGAACGGCAGCCACTACGCGGGCGAGGCGGGAATCCCCACCGTGGGCTACGGTCCAATGCCTGAGTCGCTGGCGCACACGATCGACGAATATGTGCTTGTCTCCCAGCTCAAGCGCGCCGCCGAGGGCTACGCAGCCCTGATCGCCGCCCTGCTGCGGATGGGAAGCGAAAGAACGACTTGAATACAAGACGCAGCAAACACGGACTGCCGCCGGCAGTCCGTGTTTGCACCTCCCCGACGCGTCATTGCGAGACCAGTGCGCACACTGGTCGTGGCAATCTGTCTGTCGCAGGCATGGCACGTTGATCGAAATAACGAAACGCTGTCTTGACCGCGAAAATCAAAACGGCAGCGTTTACTTCTTGTGAAAAAGCGTCCGAAGACTGATAGGGACGGATTGCCACGGTTTGCTTCGCAAACCTCGCAATGACACGATTGGTCGTACAATTCCAAATTATTCACTCCCTGCTGCGAGCATGTTGTCGATAAAAATCCCGTAGCCCTCGGTCGGATCGTCGATCAGCACGTGCGTGACCGCGCCGATCAGCTTGCCGTCCTGCAGGATCGGGCTGCCGCTCATGCCCTGCACAATGCCGCCCGTCAGCGACAGCAGGGTCGGGTCGGTCACCTTGAGCAGGAGATTGCGGTCGCTTCTGTCATTGGGATAGACCGCGCAGATTTCGACCGAAAACTCCTCGACCTGTCTGCCGCGCACATTGGCGCGGATGGTCGCCGCGCCGGGATGAATCTCGCAGTTTTTCGCCGTCTCGATCGCCTTGCCCTCGCTTGGTTCGATCGTACCGAAAATGCCCTGCGGGGTGTTTTTCAGGATTTCTCCGCATTGACTCCTGCCGCAGAGCGCGCCCTGCAGCGCGCCCGGACTTCCCGCCGCGCCCCGGCTGACCGACGCGACCTCGGAGGGCAGCACGCTGCCGTTGCGAATCGGCAAAAGAGTCAAGCCGTCGTTCACGCCGTGTCCGAGCGCGCCGAACGTCCCGTCGTCCGGATCGTAATAGGTGACCGTGCCGACGCCGGTCACGCTGTCGCGCACGTAAATGCCGAGCCGCCAGCCGTCCGGCGTCTGCAGGGGCGACAGCGTGAAGGCTTTTTCTTCTCCGTCCCGCAAAATACCGAGGGTCAGCGGCGCGCCCTGCGACGCGGCTACCTCCGCGCCGACCTGCTGCGCGTCGGAAATCGGCTGTCCGTTGATCGTTGTAATAATGTCGCCCTGCTTCAGCCCCGCCCGCTGCGGCACCGTGCCGGAGAACGCTACGATGGCGACGCCGTCCGTCCGGAGCGACAGCCCGATCGTATTGCCGCCGGGGATGAGCCGCTGCGCCGTCGCCGAAAAACAAAGCAGCAGGAGGAGCAGTCCTGCCGCCGCCATACGATAAAAATGCTTCATATTCCGCCTCCCGTTCCCGTGTTTCAACGATTTTTTCCGCGGAATTATTATTGCTCGAAATTGCGCGAAATCGCTTCCCAAATCCTTGCGCAATTGCCTTGTCAAAAAATGAAATCGACTGCGCCCGCTGATTTTTCGGGCGCAGTCGATCCTGTTTTTTCTTAAATTTCCAAAAATTCAAGCACGGGCAGCCATGCCGTCAGCGACTTGCGGAGCATTTCGACCAGCTCGGACGAAAAGAGCAGGTCATCCGGCGGACGGTCTTCGATCGCCATGAGATTTTTCAGGGTATAATACGGCAGTAAGCGGTCGTCCGGACAGGGCTTCGGCTTGGCGTAGCGGTCGCCGTCGAGCGGAATCGCGCTCTCTTTTTCCGCTTTTTTTACCATTTTCAGGAAACGATCGGGCTGCTCCGCCATGCGCGTTCTCAGCTCCTGCATTTGCGCGGCGCGGGTGCAGTAGAGCAAGAAGCCGTAGCGGTAGCCCTCCGGCCGCAGCTCGAAGCAGAGGCACGGGTGCTCGAGAATGCCGCCCTTGCTCTTGCGCTGGAAGCAGAACCAGAGGCTGTCCTTGTAGAAGGTCGGCGGGTGCATGCGCATGTCGCGGTAAATTCTGGAAAGGTGCAGCTCCAGTCCCGGGACGTCTGCAAAGCTCGGCTCCAGCGCCTTTGCCAGCGCCTTCATCGGCTCGTAGAGCTTCTGCTGATACTGCGCCTTGTGCGCCGCGAACCATTCGCGGTTGTTGTTGAATCGAATGCCCCAGAGGAAGTCGAAGGTCTCAGGGGTAAAGCCTGTAAATTCCATGTTCTCCTCCTACCGCATCAGCCCGGTCAGCGCAGCGACGCAGCCTGCCGTACCGAGCGTTCCGCTGTCGAGCACGAGGTCGTAGCCGGTCAGATCGTCCCACCGGCGGGCGGTGTTGGCGTAGTAATAATTTGCGCGTTTTTTGTCGTAATATTTCCGCGTGGCTTCGACGTTCTTTTCGTCAATGCCGTATTCGGTCTGAATGCGCGCTTTTTTGTATGCTTTGTCGGCGCGAAGAAAGACGCTCGCGACGCCGTTCACCCCGCGCAGCGCCTCTATGGCACAGTGCCCGAGGAAGATCGCGGGTCCCTTCGCCGCGAGGTCGCGGATGACCGCCTGCTCATGCAGGTAAATCTGCCCCTCTCCGGCGACCGGCTCTGCCTTGCCGGAGACGGAATTGCTCATCAGAAAGACGGAGAACAGGAAGCTGTTCGTGACCGTTTCCTCGTATTTTTCGAGCTTTGTTTCGGAAATGCCGAGCCGCTTGCAGGTCAGCTCCAGAATCTCGCGCCCGTAGCAGGGAATCTCCAGCGCCCTCGACAGCGCCTTGGCGATCTCCGTGCCGCCGCTGCCGTACTCGCGTTCCATGGTCAGATAACGGTATCTCATCGTACTGCCTCCTGTCTTATCCTCTTTGTTCTTTCTCGAAACTATATACCGGCTGTGTTTCTCCGCGCTCTTTCCTTGTCATTGCCCCGCATGGGGCAATCTGTCCGTTGCAGGTTTGGACTTTGCGCCGTTTTACGAGAAAGTGTCCCGATCGGTAGGCACAGATTGCCACGGCTGCTGCGCAGCCTCGCAATGACACATCAAGGACGTTCCTCCGCATTGCGGCTTACGAATTGTCAAACTGGCTGTTATACAGCTCGGCGTAGAAACCGTCCTGCGCCAGAAGCGTTTGGTGCGTGCCGCTTTCCACGATGTCGCCGTCGCGCATGACCAGAATCAGATCGGCGTCGCGGATCGTGGAGAGCCGGTGGGCGATGATGAAGGACGTGCGGTTTTTCATCAGCGCGTCCATTGCCTTCTGAATCTGCAGCTCGGTGCGGGTGTCGACGGAGCTGGTCGCCTCGTCCAAAATCAGCATCGGACGGTCGGCGATCATCGCGCGGGCGATGGTGAGCTGCTGCTTCTGCCCCTGCGAGAGGTTGACCTGATCGTTCAGGACGGTGTCGTAGCCCTTCGGCAGGGTGCGGATGAAGTGATCCAGCCCGACCGCCTTGCAGGCGCGGCGCATCTTCGCGTCGGAGACGTTCTTCTCGCAGTAGACGAGGTTTTCGCGCACCGTGCCCTCGAAGAGCCACGTATCCTGCAGCACCATGCAGAACTGGTCGTGGACGGCCTGCCGCGTCAGCTCGCTCGTCGGCACGCCGTCAATGCGGATTTCGCCGCTCTGCAGCTCGTGGAAGCGCATGAGCAGGTTGACCATCGTGGTCTTGCCCGCGCCGGTCGGCCCGACGATGGCGACCTTCTGCCCTGGCTTTGCCACGGCGGAGAAGTCGTGGATGACGATCCTGTCGGCGTCCTCATAGCCGAAGAGGACGTGGTCGAACTCGACCAGACCGCGCGTCTGCGGCAGGGAAGTCTGCTTTCCGGACTCGTCGGAAAGCTCCTCGGCGTCCAGAAATTCAAACACGCGCTCGCCTGCAGCGGCAGCCGACTGCATCGACTGCATGGACTGGGCGATCTGGGAGAGCGGCCGCGTAAAGTAACGGATGTAGATCATAAAGGCGACGATCGTGCCGAAGTCCGCCTTCCCGTTGAAGACCAGCGTTGCGCCGACCACGCAGACGGCGACATAGCCGAAGTTGCCGATAAAGCCCATGAGCGGCGGCATCATGCCGGACAGGCACTGGGCGCGGAAGCTGCTGTCGCGCAGGTTCCCGTTCATCCGCAGGAAGGTCGCGCGGGCGCTGCGCTCGCCGTTGTACGCCTTGACCACGGTGTGTCCGGTGTAGATTTCCTCGACATGGCCGTTGATCTCGCCCAGATGCTTCTGCTGCCGGACGAAGAATTTCTGGCTGCGCCCCATGATGAGGGACATCAGCCCGAAGCCGATGATCGTTGCGACGACGGCGGTCGCGGTCATGACGGGATTGTTCAGCAGCATCATCACGAGCGAGCCGATCATCAGCGTCGCCGAGGTGACAAGCTCGCTGACGCTCATATTGAGCGACTCGGCGATGGTGTCGACGTCGTTCGTCACGCGCGAGAGGATGTCGCCCGTCGCGGTGCGGTTATAGAACCACATCGGCAGGCGGTTGATCTTTTTGGAAATATCGCCGCGCATGCGGTTGGCAACGCGCTCCGTGACGGTCGCCATGATCGCGCCCTGCGCCACGGATAATACCATGCCCGCGACGTAGAAGCAGATCAGCAGGAGTCCGATCCGCGCGATCGCCGCCATGTCGATGCCCGTCGCCATGCCGGCGGTGATCAGATTTGTGATATCCCGCAGCTTGGCAGGCCCGAGCAGGGTCAGGATCGTTCCGGCGAAGGCGAAGACAAGCGCCAGCGCGATTGCCGGCAGGTGGCGGCGGATATATTGGATCAGCCGCTTCCACGTGCCGAAGAAGTTCTTGGAGCGTTCGGGATGATCCGACGCTTTTTTCTGTCGTTTCGCCATTACTCCAACTCCTCCTTTGAAAGCTGCGAGTAGGCGATCTGCCGGTAGACCTCGCAGGACGCCATCAGCTCTTTGTGCGTGCCGGAGCCTGCGACGCGGCCTTCGTCGAGGACGACGATCCGGTCGGCGTCGCGGATCGTGCCGATCCGCTGCGCCACGATAATGCGGGTCGCGTCAGCGCAGGCGCGCTCGAGCGTCTCGCGCAGGGCGCGGTCGGTCTTGTAGTCCAGCGCGGAGAAGGAATCGTCAAAGATCAGGATCTCGGGCTTGCGGCAGATCGCGCGGGCGATCGAAAGCCGCTGCTTCTGTCCGCCGGACAGATTCGTGCCGCCCTGCGCCACAAAGGCGTCAAGCCCGTCGTCCAGCGCGTCGACAAATTCCGACGCCTGCGCGATCTCAATCGCCGCGTGAATCGCCGCGTCGTCGGCGGGCGGCGCGCCGTTTTCGCCGTAGGCGACGTTGCTGCGGATCGTGCCGCCGAACAGCACCGCCTTCTGCGAGATGTAGCCGAGCTTATTATGCAGCGCCTCCTGCGTGTAGTCGCGCACGTCCACGCCGTCCACCAGCACCTCGCCGCCGGTCGCGTCGTAGAAGCGCGGGATCAGATTGACCGCCGTGCTCTTGCCGCTGCCGGTGGCGCCGATGAAGGCGAGGGTCTGCCCCTTGGAAACCGTGAAGCTCAGATCGTGCAGGACGTCCTCCTCCGCGTCTGGATAGCGGAAGAAAACGTGGCGGAATTCGATCTCGCCGCGCTGAGCTCCTTCGCCGTCCGTGCGCGCGCCGTCGTGCAAGGACGGCTCCGTGTCCAGCACCTCGCGGATACGCCTGGCGGATACCTGTGCTCTGGGCAGGATGATAAAGAGCACGACCAGCATGATGAAGGACATGACCACCTGCATCGCGTAGGCGGAGAAGACGATCATATTGGAGAAAACGGCGATCTTCTCCTCCGGCATCGCCGCGCTGTTGATCAGCATCGCCCCGATCCAGTAGATCGCAAGCGACAGACCGGACAGGACGAACTGCAGATTCGGCATCATGCACGCGAGGGTGCGCACCGCGCTCAGGCTCGTCTTCGTCAGCGTGTCGTTCGCGGTCTTGAACTTCTCCTCCTGATAGCCCTCGGCGTTGTAGGCGCGCACGACGCGGATCCCCGTCAGATTCTCCCGCGTGACGCGGTTGAGGTCGTCCGTCAGGGTCTGCAGACGCTTGAACTTCGGCAGGACGATGACCATGGTGACCGCCACCAGCGCCAGCAGAATGCCGATGGCGGCGGCGGTGGAAAGCGTCCACTGCCAGTTTTTATTCGCAATTTTAATGATCGCCCAGGTCGCCGTCAGCGGCGCCTTGAGCACGACCTGCACGCCCATGGCGATCGCCTTCGTCACCTGCGTGACGTCGTTGGTCGAACGGGTGATCAGGCTCGCGGTGGAAAAGCGGCCGATCTCCTCCATGGAGAACGCCTGCACGCGGTCAAACAGCCCCAAGCGCAGCCGCGCGCCGAACGCCGCCGCGATGTGCGCGATGCAGACCGACACCACGACCGCCGCGAGCAGACTGCCGAGGGCACAGAGCATCATTTTGCCGCCGGCGGACAGGATCGTGCCCATCGGACTGCCGGGCGCCTGCACCAGCTCGGTGATCTCCGACATGTAGTCCGGCAGAGACAGGTCCAGCCAGATCTGCAGGAGGATGAAGCCGAAGCTCAGGATCATCAGCCCCCAGTCCCGGCGGCTCAGATAACGAAACAGCTTGAGCATAGACTGCTCCTTTCAGGAAATGGTTAAAGCTTTACGCAAAAGATATGCCCGCCGCAGTAAGACAGAAGCAAGCAATGACAAGTCTGTCATTGCGAGGTCGCGTGAGCGACCGTGGCAATCCGCCCGTCGCAGGTATGGCATTTGTGCCGTTTTACGCGAAAGTGTCCCTCATCGAGAGGCACGGATTGCCCGACGAGCGGGCAATGACAGAATTGCAGGGTATGCCGTAATATGAAACCTCTGTCTTATCTGTCATTCCCGCCTGACGCAGTCAGGCAGGGAATCCGCCCGTCGCAGGTATGGCATTTGTGCCGTTTTACGCGAAAGTATCCCATGTCGGTACGCACAGATTGCCCCATGCGGGGCAATGACAGTGCTTTGGGATATTTCGTATTTACGAGAAAGTATCCCTCATCGTGAGGTACAGATTGCCACGCTTGACTTCCAAGCCGCGCAATGACATAACTGACAGTTTATGCGAGAATTAACGCTTCTTCGCCAGCGGGGTCGAGCGCGCCTGCACCTCCTGCAGGGTCAGAATGATCTGATTCGACACCAGCCAGCCGCGCTCCGTCAGACGCCAGCGCTCGCGCACGTACTCGGCAAAGCCGCGCTCGGCGTATTTCTCCATGACCCGCTGCAGCGGCTCGAAGGGCATGAGGTAGTTCCGTTCGTATTCCTCGCGGTTGATCCCCTCGTAGGTGCGCAGGCGAAGCATGACGTATTCGCCGGCGCGCTCTCGCTGCGGAATTGACTCACATTCGCTCAAAATCGCTCCTTTTTTCGCCATTCCGGCGATATAACCCTTGAGGTCGCGGAGAATCGTGAAGCGTTTGCCCGCGAAATCCGACGCGGCGGTCGGACCGAAGCCCAGGTATTCGCTGCCGTTCCAGTATTTCATATTGTGCCTGCAGCGGAAGCCCTTCCTGCACCAGTTGGAAATCTCATAATGCTGATAGCCGTATTCACGCAGAAGCTCACACGCCGCGAGGTACATATCCGCCTGCATATCGTCGTCGGGCAGATTCGCCGCGTCGCGGTAGCTCCACAGGGGCGTGCCCTCCTCGACCTTGAGCGCGTAGCAGGAGATATGCTCCGGGCGAAGCATGAGCACGTTCTGCAGCGTTTCCTTCCACGCCATGAGGCTCTGGTTGGGCAGGCCGTACATGAGGTCGAGGTTGATATTGCCGAAGCCCGCCTTGCGCGCCATCTGCATCGCCTGCTTCGCCTGATAGTAGGTGTGCGGGCGGCCGAGCCTGCGCAGCATGTCGTCATCGTCGGACTGCACGCCGATGGAGATGCGGTTGAAGCCCGCGCGCACCAGCCGCTTGAGCCCCTGCAGGGTCACGCTGTCGGGATTCGCCTCCAAGGTGATCTCCGCTTCGACGCTCAGGCGGAAATTGCGGTGAATTTCGTCGACGATCTTCTCCAGATTTTCCGGTCCGAAGAAGCTCGGCGTGCCGCCGCCGAAATAGACGCTGTCGACGATGTAGTCCGGCGCGAGCTTGCCCGATTCCTTGATATGATCCGCCAGCGCCTGCAGATAGTGATCCACCATGCGCGGGTCTTTGCCGCCGCCGACTGAGTAAAAGTCGCAGTATTCGCACTTGCTCCTGCAGAACGGGATATGAACGTAAATGCCGAGGCGCTTGTCCTCCGCGTTGTGTTTCGTCAGGAAAAAAGCCATGTCAGCCTCCGATTCGTTCGCTGATAAAGGCGCGGAAGTCGTCCGCATTGCCGACGGTAAAGCCGGACTTTTCCACAAAGTACCACTGCTGCGCGCCGTGCCGCAGGAGGAACAGCCGTTCGGTCTCCTTTAGCTCAACGAGCGCGGAATAGCCCTCCGTGATCAGCTCTCCGCTCTCCTTGAGGGTCTGCGCCAGCGCCTTGTCGTAAAATTCGAGGCAAAGGTGCAGCTCTCTGCAGCCGTAGGAGGCGATCAGCTTCTGCTCCCAGCGCTGCATCGCCTTTTTCGGCATGGCGATGCGGCTGTAGACCATATAGGCCACGAGCGGGATGACGAGGATCGCCATAATCAGGTTGTTCTTGTCGCCGCGGCTGAAATACAGCCAGAACAGCACGCCGACCGCAGCGGCGGCAAAGACGATCAGAAAGATCGAGATCAGACGCGGCAGCCTCGGGCTGACCGCCTTGGACGCCTCGAGCTGCAGCTCCGCATTCAGCACGGTTTCCGCCGCAAAGCGCGGCGTCTCGAGCGGCTCCTGCTGCTCTTCTTCGAGCTGTTCCTCTTCCGGCGTTTCCTCATCCGGCAGTTCTTTCTGCCGTTCCTCGTTCAGGATTTCCTCGTCCATCTTGTTCTCCTTTTTTTCATCGTTTTTCCGTCCCTGTCATTGCAAGCCGCAAATCCACGCGGCAGTCCGTAAAACCGCGTCATTGCGAGGCTCCGCAGGAGCCGTGGCAATCTGTGCGTTCCGTCGCGGGACACTTTCTCGTAATACGACGCGCACTTACTAACTGCGTCATTGCGAGGAGCAAAGCGACGTGGCAATCTGTGTCTACCAGCGCGGCTCGTGTTCTCGTAATACGATGCGCGCCACCCAATTCTGTCATTGCCCGCTTTATGCGGGCAATCTGTCCGTACCGACACGGGACGCTTTACCGAATTACGGTACATGTGCCATGCCTGCGACGGACGGATTCCCTTGCAGCCTTCGGCTACGGGAATGACACGGTTGGTGGGTTTTCCGCGAAATACGACGCAAGTCCCAACCCTGCGACGGACGGATTCCCTGCCCGACTGCGTCGGGCGGGAATGACAGGAACGAGAGGATTTTGAATCATTACGGGCTGCCGTCACTCAACGGTTTCGGCGGCAGGCTCCTCTTCGCTTCCGGTCGCTTCTGCGTCGTCGGTTTCCATCTCTGCGGCGGCTTCCTCTTCGCCCGCGCCCTCGGTGCTCTGAATGGCGATGACCCGTGCGCCGTCCTCGATGCGCATGATTGTGACGCCGCGCGTATCGCGGCCGTAAATGCCAATGCTGCGTACCGGCGTGCGGATGATGACGCCGCCGGACTCGATCAAAAGGACGTCGTCCTCGTCGCTGACGACGACCGCGCCCGCGACCAGACCGGTCTTGTCGGTCAGGTGGTAGTTGCGCTTGCCCTTGCCGCCGCGGCTCTGGACTTCGTCGCCGCGCATGTACTGCTCGATGGCGGTGCGCTTGCCGAAGCCGTTTTCGGTGACGGTCAGCAGGCACTTGCCGGGCTCTGCGACCGCCGCGCCGATGACGATATCGTCCTCGGTCAAGCGGATGCCGCGCACGCCCGCCGCGATTCTGCCCATGCAGCGCACGTCGTTTTCGTTGAAGCAGATCGCAAGACCCTTGCGGGTGGCGATCAGGATATTGTCTTCGCCGGTCGTCTTCATGACCGCGATCAGCTCGTCGTTTTCATCCAGCGTCAAAACGCGGATGCCCGCCTTGCGCGCGGTGTAAAGCTCGCTCATCTGCATGCGCTTGGTCGTGCCGCGGCGGGTGACCATGACGACGTACTCGCCCTCGGAGAACTCGCGCGTCAGGAGCATGGCAGTGACCTTTTCGTCCGGCTCGAGCGGCAGGACGTTCGCAATATGCGTGCCCTTGGACGTCCGACCGGATTCGGGGATCTGATAGCCCTTGCGGCGGTGGACTCTGCCCATGTTCGTGAAGAACAGCAGATAGTCGTGCGTCGAGGCGATGAACAGATTCTTGATGTAGTCCTCGTCCTTGAGGGTCTGACCGGACACGCCCCTGCCGCCGCGCCGCTGGCTGCGGTAGGTATCGACCGGCAGGCGCTTGATATAGCCGCCCTCGGACAGGGTATAGCAGCTCTCGCGCTCCTCGATCAGGTCTTCGTCCTCGATCTCGTCGACCACGTCCACGATCTCGGTGCGGCGCTCGTCGCCGTAGCGGTCGCGGATGGCGGACAGCTCGTCCTTCAAAATCGCCTTGACGAGATTGATGTCGCCCAGCACGCTCTCAAAGTAGGCGATCTTCTTTTCGATCTCGTCGTACTCGGCGAGGAGCTTCTCATGCTCCAGACCCTGCAGCGCCTTCAGGCGCATGTCGAGGATGGTCTGCGCCTGAATCTCGCTCAGACCGAAGCGCTCCATCAGCTTTTCCTTCGCGTCGTCGTAGGCGCTGCGGATGATCCGGATGACCTCGTCGATGTTGTCCTGCGCGATGATCAAGCCCTCTAAGATATGGGCGCGTTCCTTCGCCTTGCGCAGGTCGAACCTCGTGCGGTTGATGATGATCTCTTCCTGGAAATTCAGATACTCGTCCAGCGTATGACGCAGGGAGAGGATCTTCGGCTGCGACTGGTTGTCCACCAGCGCGAGCATATTGATGGAGAAGGTCGTCTGCAGGGCGGTCTGCGCGAACAGGCGGTTTAAGACCACCTGCGGATTGGCGTCGGCTTTCAGCTCGATGACGATGCGCATGCCGTTGCGGTCGGACTCGTCGCGCAGGTCGGAAATGCCCTCGAGGCGCTTGTCCTTGACCTGCTCGGCGATATTCTCCACCAGCGTCTTCTTATTGACCTGATACGGCAGCTCCGTCACGATAATACGGACGCGGTCGTGGCCGTATTCTTCCAGCTCCGTCCTGCCGCGGACGATGACTCTGCCCTTGCCGGTCTCGTAGGCGCTGCGGATGCCGCTTCTGCCCATGATGATGCCGCGGGTTGGAAAGTCCGGACCCTTGATGTGCTGCATGAGGTCGGAGAGCGTCGCCTCCGGATCATCCAGAAGGCACAGACAGGCGTTGATAACCTCGCTGAGGTTATGCGGCGGGATATTGGTCGCCATGCCGACGGCGATGCCCGAGGAGCCGTTCACCAGCAGGTTCGGGAAGCGCGACGGCAGGACGAGCGGCTCTTTGCGGCTTTCGTCGAAGTTCGGCACCCATTCGACCGTCTCTTTTTCGATGTCGCGGAGCATTTCGTTGGCGAGACGGCTCATGCGCGCCTCGGTATAACGGTAGGCGGCGGGGGGATCGCCGTCGATCGAGCCGAAGTTGCCGTGACCGTCAACGAGCATATAGCGCATGGAGAAATCCTGCGCCAGACGCACCATCGCGTCGTAGACGGAGGCGTCGCCGTGCGGATGGTACCTGCCCAGCACGTCGCCGACGCAGGTGGCGGACTTCTTGAACGGCTTGTCGCTCGTCAGATTGTCCTCGTACATCGCGTAGAGAATGCGGCGGTGGACGGGTTTCAGACCGTCGCGCACATCCGGCAGCGCGCGGGCGACAATGACGGACATGGCGTATTCAATGAAGGAAGACTCCATCTCCTTGACGAGGTCGTTCGTCACGATCGTCTGATCGGGATAGCGGATATCCTCCGGCTTGTAATCACGGTTTTTTGCCATACATTGTCACCTCCTCAGAAATCCAGATTGACGGCGTACTTCGCGTTGCGCTCGATGAATTCTTTTCTCGGCTCGACCTCCTCGCCCATCAGAACGGTAAAGGTCTGGTCGGCGCGGATCGCGTCGTTCAGCGTGATGCGGCGAAGCGAGCGGCGTTCGGGATCCATGGTCGTCTCCCAGAGCTCGTGCGGGTCCATCTCGCCCAAGCCCTTGAAGCGGTTGATCGTGATTTTCGAATTGGGGTTGTCCTCGCGCAGCTCGGCGGAGATGGCGTCGCGCTCCTCGTCGGAGTAGGCGACGCGGGTCGTCTTGCCCTTGACCAGCTTGTAAAGCGGCGGAACGGCGGCGTAGACGTAGCCCTGCTCGATCAGCGGGCGCATATAGCGGAAGAAGAAGGTCAGCATTAAGGTGCGGATATGGCTGCCGTCCACGTCGGCATCCGCCATGATGATGATCTTGTGATAGCGGAGCTTTTCGAGGTTGAATTCCTCGCCGATGCCGCAGCCGAGCGACTGGATGATCGGCGCTAATTTGTCGTTGTTGTAGACCTTGTCCACGCGCGCTTTTTCGACGTTCAGGCACTTGCCCCACATGGCAAGGATCGCCTGAAAGCGCGAGTCTCTGCCGCCCTTGGCGGAGCCGGCAGCGGAGTCGCCCTCGACGATGTACAGCTCGGTCAGAGCGGGGTCGCGCTCGTTGCAGTCGGACAGCTTGCCGGGCAGGCGTCCGCCCTCCAGACCGGTCTTGCGGCGGATGTTTTCGCGGGCGCGGCGGGCAGCCTCGCGGGCGCGGTTTGCCATCATCGCCTTGTCGAGGATCGTCCGCGCAACGGCGGGATTC
>CAJOMA010000023.1 GCA_905235655.1 uncultured Oscillospiraceae bacterium
GCGCGGTGCGCGACGACCGCAAGCGGCTCCACCCGATGCTCGTGCCGTTCGACCGGCTCAGCCCTGCAGAGCAGGAGAAGGACGACAACAGTTGGGAGCTGTCGGACGTTCTGTAAAGGAGAAGCGACCGATGAAAACGGATAACGGACCGGACCTGCTGCGGCAGGACGGATATACCTACTTTGCCTTTATCAGCTACCGCCGCACGGACGCGGTCTGGGCGGCGTGGCTCAAGCGCAGGCTGCAGTCGTACAGGCTGCCGCAGCGCACCCATAAAAAGCACAGCGAGCTGCCCGAACGCTTCAGCTCCGTGTTTCTTGACAAGACGAATCTGACGCCGGGACTTCTGGACGAGGGACTGCGCGCCGAGGTGCAGGCGTCGAAGTTTCTGATCGTGATTTGTTCCAGAAGCGCGAAGGAAAAGCCGCAGTATCTCGATCAGGAGATTCAGTATTTCCTGGACGGTGGCGGGGATCCGTCGCGGATCATCCCGTTTATCGTCGACAACGCGCCGAGACCCGAGGAGGAATGCTTCCCGCCGAAGCTGCAGGAGCTGTGCCGAACGCAGACGATCTTAGGCGCGAACGTCCACGATTCCGGCAGGCGCAGCGCTTTTTTGAAGGTCGTCGCCTACATGCACGGACTCAAGCTCGAGGAGATTGAGAGCGACGATATCCGCCGCCGCAGGCGCAACACGATGATCGCGGCCGCAGCCGGCGCGGCGGTGCTGGCGGGAGCCGGCTTCGCCGCGTACAAGGTCTGGGAGTACAACGCGCCGAAAACCGCCTATTATCTCGACTATGCCGAGCGATGGGGCGTGCCGGAGGGGCTTGCGCCGCTGAGCGCGGAGGACGCCGCGGCGATCTGCGCCCGCTATGCGATCGTCACAAGCCGGAGTAAGGTGCGCGAGCTGCGCTATGAGAACGCCTACGGAGACCTGCTCGGTCACAGCGGCGCTGCCGATCACGACCGCCCGACGCGCGCGCTCTACGAATACGCGGAGGACGATACGCTCGACAAGGTGACGTGGTACGACGCCGACGGCGCGCTCGTCATGGTGCTGAACTACTCGAACCGGCAGACCGTCGATCTGCAGTACGAGCAGAGCGACTCCTACGTCAGCAGCGCGTCTCTGCGGGCGAGCAATCCGCTGGAAAGCGGCGCGGCAGGACCTTCCGTACCGCCGAACGTGACGCGGTATCTGCTCGATTACGACGAAAACGGCTTCTTGACCGAGCTGCGCTACGTCAGTAACCCTGCCTACAACGACGTCGCCTCGGATCAGGACGGGGTCGCGGGCTACCGCTACGAGCGCGACGCGCTGGGCAGAACGGTCAAGCTGTGGTATCTGGCTTACGTCGGCGAGCGCGGCAGCGCCCGCTACGCCGAGGACTACGCAGTCGTCGGACTCAACAACGGCGTGGGCGGCATCGGTTATCGCTATCACGAAAACGGGACGCTGGCGGAATACGGCTATCTCGACAAAAACGGCGAACCGATTCGCAGCAGCCGCAGCTTTTCGAGCGCAAAGCTGACCTACGACGCGCACTGCAACCCCGTCGAGACGCGCTATTACGACGTCGAGGGCAGTCCCGTCCGGCAGACAGGCGGCTTTGCCGTCTACGCGCTGGACTACGACGAAAACGGCAACCGGATCGCCTCACATTTTTACGACACGGCGGGCAGTCCCGTGTGCAACGTCGACGGTTATGCCGAAGTGAGCGTCCGCTACGACGAGCGCGGCAGAATGCTGGAGGCAGAATTCTTCGGCGCGGACGGCAAACCTGCGCAGATCGTCGACGGATATGCCTCCATGCAATGCAGCTATGACGTAAACGGACTGCTGCTGCGCCAGAGCTGGTTCGGCGCGGACGGCAAGCCGGTTCTGACGGCGGAGGGCTGCGCGGCGCAGAGCTGGGAATACGACACAGACGGGCGCATCGTGCAGACCGCCTATTACGGAACGGACGGCAAGCCCTGCCTGACCGTCGGGGGCTATGCGGAAAAGCGGCTTGCGCTCGACGCGCAGGGACGCTGCGAAAGGCTGAGCTGCTTCGGCACGGACGACAAGCCCTGCATGAGCGCGGACGGCTACAGCGTGTTCACGCAGACGTATGACGAATTCGGCAATCTGGAGGAGCTGCGCTTCTTCGGGATCGACGGCAGTCCGATCAGCATTCCGGACGGCTATGCTGCGCTGCGGCAGGTATTCGACGAGCGCGGAAATCCGATCGCCGAGCGGTATTTTGACGAAAACGAAAAGCCCGTCCTTTCCGCCGACGGCTATGCCGAGGTTCGGAAGACCTACGACGACGCGGGCAACGTCACGCAGTCGAGCTATTTCGGCGCGGACGGGAAGCCGATCCTGCTGCCGGAGGGCTACAGCGTGTGCAGACAGAGCTGGGATTTACGAGGCAGCCGTCTGGAGGTCAGCTATTTCGACACGAAGGAACGCCCGGTCTGCTGCGCAGACGGCTACGCGACCCTGCGGCAGCGCTATGACGAGCGGGGAAACCTCATCCGTTCGGACTTCTTCGGCACGGACGGCAGACCGACCCTCTGCAGCGGCGGCTACGCCGCAGTGGAATTTACGCTCGATGAGAACGGACGGGTCTGCGAGGTCGGCTATTTCGGCACGAACGGCAAGGCGATCAACACCGACAGCGGCGTTGCCTATATTCTGTATGAGTATAACGCGAACGGCAGCCTTGTGACCGAGGCCTACTTCAACGCGGACGAGGAGCTGACGCTTTGCAGCGGCGGCTACGCGATCTGCCGCATGTTTTATGACGAAAGCGGTCCGATTCAGGCGGATTTCTACGACGCGGAGGGCGGCTATCTCGGCTCGCAGACGGAATTTGACGAATAAAAAACAGGACGCACATCGATCAATGTCGATCGACGATGCGTCCTGTTTATAATATGATATTACTGCGGCTGCGGCTCCGCTTCGGCAGGCGGCAGCTTTTTTCTTGCAGTCGCATCATAGAGCTTGCATGAATTCATAAAGCGGAGCCGCCTCCTGCGGCTCCGTTTTTATAGCGTTTGCCATTCACCGCGTCATTGCCACGGTCGCTAACGCGACCTCGCAATGACGCGGGAAGATAGTGCAGCGCGGTAAGACGGGGAAGCGTCCCATGTCGGGAGGCACAGATTGCCCGACAAGCGGGCAATGACAAGACTGGCGGCGCACCGTGCAGGCTTGCCTCCCTCGTGCAGAGGGCGGTGGCACGGCGACAGCCGTGACGGAGGGATTGTGAACGCAGTCACGCATTTGTACATCATCCCGGTGTTTTTACAACCCCTCAGTCAGCTGCGCTGACAGCTCCCCTTACACAGGGGAGCTGTCAACGGCAACAGCCGCGGCTCGAACGTGCCGCGGCTGTTGCAATATATGAAAGTGTTGCGCTGTTTTACGGATTCATGAAGCGATACAGGAAGGTGACGATCTGGCTGCGTTGGCAGGCGCTGGACGGGCCAAAGTGCGTCGCATCCATGCCCTTGGTGATGTTCTTCTCGACCGCCCACAGCACCGCGTCATAGTAGTACGCGCTGCTCGTTACGTCGGAGAACGGGTTGGTCTTGTTCGTGTATTCCGGCTTTCCCGCCGCGCGGTACAGGAACGCCACCGCGTGCTCGCGCTTGCAGTACGCGCCCGGCGCGAAGTGGGTCGAATCCGTGCCGGTGGTGACGCCGTTCTCATACGCCCAGAGCACTGCCTTGTAATAGTAATCCGATACCTTTACGTCGACGAAGGGATTCTTCGTGATGGTGGGAGCGGGCTCGCCCAATGCTCTCCACAGGAAGGTCACGATCTGCCCTCTGGTGCAGGTCGCGGCGGGGCCGAAGTGGGTTGCGTCCGTGCCGGTGGTGACGCCGTTGTTGTACGCCCACAGCACTGCGTCATAGAAGTAGTCGGTCTTCTTCACGTCCACGAACGGGTTTTTCAGCCCGCCGCCGGTGGCGGGGATAACCTCCGTTTTCGTCTCGCCGCAGCGCTTGCAGGTGAAGGTCTTCACACCGTTCGCCGTCGCGGTGGCGGGCGTCGTGATCTTGCCCTCGTCCCAGTCGTGACCGAGAGCGGGGATGACGTGCGGCTCGATGACATAATCGCAGCGGCTGCAGTGACGCGCTTCGGTCAGACCGTCCTCGGTGCAGGTCGCGGGCTTGCCGGAGTCAGTGATGAGATCGTGCCCAAGCGCGGGAAGAACCTTCTCGGAAAGGATCTCGCCGCAGTCGTCGCAGACCGTTCTGTCATAGCCAGACTCCGTGCAGGTCGCGTTTTTGTGCTCGGAATGGCTGTTCGCATGGGGACAGGGCGCACAGTGGAGCTCCGCAGCGGTCAGGCAGTCGTTGCTGTCGCCGATCGCGATCTTGTCCCATTTTGCCTCGATCCCCCCGTAGTAGACGTCAGCCAGGGCAGTGCAGCCGGCAAACGCGCCGCTGCCAATGGCTGTCACGCTTTCGGGAATTGTGATTTCCTTCAGTGCGTTGCAGCCGGCAAAGGCGTTTTTATCAATGCTCGTCACGCTGTCCGGGATCGTTACGCCCGTCAGCCGGGTACAGAGCTGAAACGCGCCGTAGCCGATGTTCGTCACGCCGTCGCCGATCACGACGGTGCGGATCGAGCCGCTGTATGCCAGCCACGGAGCATCCGACATCTCTCCCGCGCCGCTGACGGTCAGCACGCCGCTCGTTTTGTTCAGCTCCCACTTCAGAGTGCCGCTGACGCCGGAAACGATATCGTCAAAGGGGTCGGGCGGAAGAATGATATCCGCCCCTGCGGTCAAAACCGCCGCAGGCAGCAGCGTGCAGAGCAACGCGAGCGCGAGAAGGATCGAAAGAATACGTTTCATTTTGCAAGCCTCCTGAAGAAGTTGTCAGTTCGTTCTGTATTCATTGGGGACGGTGTCCAGCTCGCCGCTCGCCGAGAAGTAGTGATCCAGCATCGCCTTGGCGATCTTGCCGAGGTTGCCGCCCTGCGCGCCCTTTTCCACAAAAATCATGATGGCGATCTGCGGATCGTCCGCTGGTGCGAAGATAACGAAGGACGCATTATCCGAGCCGAGGGAGCCGTGCTCTGCGGTGCCGGTCTTGGCGCAGACCGCGATCGGATAATCGAAGAATATGGTAGAAGCCGTGCCGGTCTTGGCGGACATTTTCATACCGTCTATATACGCCGAATACGCTTCGTCGTTGATTTCGAACTGATTGAGAACGGTCGGCTTGTTCTGATAAACGAGCTCCTCGTAGTCCGACGAGAGCACGCGGCGCAGGAAGGTCGCCTGATAGCGCACGCCGCGGTTTGCGAGGGTTGCGGCGTAGGAGCAAAGCTGCATCGGCGTGAAGCGGTGCTCGGACTGGCCGATCGCCGCCTGCACGAGGTCGCCGCCGTACCAGACGGAGTAGTCGCCCTGATACAGCGCGTCCTTGACGTCGGGATTGGCTCTCCGGCCGACCGATTCCGGAAGCTCGATGCCCGTATGCTCGCCGAGTCCGAAATTCTTTGCCGTTTCATCGATCAGATCAATGCCGGTCAGCCAGCCGAGCTCGTAGAAGAAGTAGTTGCAGGAGACCTCCAGCGCCTGCCGGACGTCCAGCACGCCGTGCGTCGCCTTTGCCGTCGTCCATAACATGCATCGCGGCCAGTAGCCGACGTCTGCAAAGCGCATATAGATACCCTCGTCCCTGACCTTGAAGTCAGGCGAAACAATGTTGTTGTTCAGCGCGGCTACCGTCGTGACCATCTTGAAAACGGAGCCCGGCGCATAGGTCGCCGTCAGCGCGCGGTTAAACAGAGGCGCAAATTTTTCCTGCCTGATCTCGTTATAGTCCTCAAAGAAGCGCGACAGATCGTAAGTCGGATAGCTCGCGCAGGCGAGCACCTCGCCGGTCTTGACCGACATGGCGACCACCGCGCCGCCCTCCGCGTCCAGACCCGCCTGCTTCGCGCCGATGCCGTTTTCGCGCAGATCGAGGATCAGCTTTTCCAGCTCGTCCTCCGCGACCTTCTGCAGGTTGATGTCGATTGCAAGCTCGACGTTGTTGCCCGCGATCGGCTCCTTGACATAGTGCTCCTCGACGATCTTGCCGTCCTGCGTGATCACGGTCTCTCGCAGGCCGTCCGTGCCGTGGAGCTCCAGCTCAAACGCCTGCTCCAGACCCGCCTTGCCGACCTCCGCGTCCATGGAATAGTCGTAGTCCTTATAATACTCCCATTCCTCGCTGTTCATCTTGCCGACGTAGCCGAGGATATGCGCGGCGTAGCCGGTATGATATTCGCGCACGGTGGAGGTCGTCACGCCGACGCCGGGGACGTTCAGCTCCATCAGGGAGGCAAGCGATACGGCGTCGATATCGTTGACCAGCTCGTAAACCGGCAGGTTGGTGCAGAAGCGCAGCTCCAGCTCATAGCGCACGGAGATGACCGTGCGAATTTCCTCCTCCGTCCATGTGTCGGGGAGGTGGTAGCGTTCGCGCAGGCGGCGCACCAACTGCGGCGCGGAAATATCGGTATCCCAGTCGCGCTCGTTCAGGAAGGTGCGGAAATAGCCGTTCCACGCGGAAGAGAACTGATCGGTCGTGTATTCGTAGGGCTTCTGCATTGTCACCGGAAAATGGTCGATGATCTCCATACCCGACTCGCGGCACAGGTTGGTGAGCTGCCGCAGGCTTTCGTTCGGGTCGTCCGAGCTGAACAGAACGTCATAGAACAGCATGATGTTGAACGAAGCGCGGTTGGCGATCAGAATATTGCCGTTGCGGTCGAGGATCTCGCCGCGCGCGGCAGTGACGCGGGTATAGTAGGTGAAGGTATCGGTGGCGTTCGCCACGTTTTCACCGCCCTCGCGTATCTGCAGCGCGTAGAGACGGACGCTGAAAATCCCGAGCACTACCACGATCAGCATGGAAAAAGCGATAATTCGGAAAGAATATTTACTACGATTCATAGGCATCTCCGATTTTCTCAATGCACTTTACCAGCAGATAAACCGCCGGCTGCGCAAGGGCGGAAACCAGCACGCAGGGGATCAAATCCGTTATAAAACGGCTTCCCGCCATCGTGCCGAAGAAGTATTTGAACAGAAAAATCACGGTCTGCTCCGTAAAGAGCGTCACGACTGTAATCACAAGACAGGGCAGAAAACGGTTTGCCAGTACCGCGCTGCACAAAAGGCTCCCGAGCACCGGCACGATCGTCAGCACCGCAATGCTGACGCTTCCCTCGTCTGCGCCGGACAGACACCAGAACAGAGAGGTCAAAAGCGCAAACAGTCCGCCGCGTTCCGCGCCCTCGCGCAGACACACGCAGGTGATGACCACGGGGACGAGATTCGGCTGCACGCCGAGCAGGGTATGATTGCCGAAAACCACCGTCTGCAGCATCATCGCAAGCAGGAACAGCAGCGAATAGAGCGTCCAGCGCAGGATATGCAGCCACTGCTTGGGCGTAATATAGAGTTTGTCGAGCACTGCCATTCCCCCTTTCAGACGTTCAGCAGGGATTATTCGCTGATAAAGTCGGTGATGATATAGATTTGTTCCAGTGTGTCGAAATCCGCCGCAGGATTCAGCAGCGCGTATTTCGCAACGCCGGTCTCGTCATAGCCCGCGTCGATCACATAGCCGATGATCAGGTCCTTCGGATAGACCGAGGAACCGGTGGTAACGACCTGATCGTTGTTGCGCAGAACCGCCTCACTGGGCAGATACGTCATGCGGAGCTTTCCGACCTCGCCGGAGGAATACGCGCCCTGCACGACGCCGGTATGACCGGAGGAGGCGATGCTCGCGCTGATTTCCAGCGAGGTGTCCAGAACGGTCGTGATGACCGCCCAGTTCGTACCGATCTGACTGATCGTGCCGACGACCTGCCCGAACTGCGTCACGGCGACCATGCCCGTTTCCAGTCCGGCGTTCGTCCCCTTGCCGATCGTGAAGGTGCTCTTCCAGCTCGACGAATCCCACGAGACGATATAGGCGTCGCAGAAATGGTAGTCGTCATGCTGCCTGCTCAGATTCAGAAGCTCGCGCAGATAGGCGTTCTCGCGCTCCAGCGCGTCCGCGCTGCGCACCTGATCCTCGATCTCCATGATTCGGCGCTCCAGATATTCGTTTTTCGCCTCGAGCGCCTCATAGCCGAACACATAATCATAATAGCGCTCGATCTGCCTTGAAATAGAACTGAAGCCGCTGCGGATCGGAGTCAGCACCGTCTGTACCGCCTTTTCCGCCCACGTTGTTCCAAACAGACCCGATGAAATCGCCGTCACGATCGCCAGAATCAGCGCCAGCACAAGGATCAGCTTCACGCGCCCGCTCCATCGTTTTTTCAATCCGATCACCTCAACAGCCCATCAGCTTCACGCCGTACCCGCGGAGCATATCCGCAAGCGTACAGACGGGCAAGCCCATAACATTGTAAAAATCGCCGTCCAGCCCCTCGATAAAGATCGCCGCAAGCCCCTGTACGCCGTAGGCGCCGGCCTTGTCCATCGGCTCGCCGGTTGCGACGTAGGCGCGAATCTCTTGATCCATCAGAGGGCGGAAGCGCACGGCGGTCACGACGGTCTTTGTCTGCGTCCGGTCGCCGCAGCGGACGCTCACGCCGGTCATGACATGGTGTTCCCTGCCCGAAAGACGGCGGAGCATGTCGGCAGCGTCCCCGGGATCATGCGGCTTTCCCATCACCGCACCGTCCAAGACCACAATGGTATCCGCCGCGACGATCACGTCGTCCGCGCCGCACAGCGGCTGCACGGCGTCCGCCTTGCGGCGGCTGACTTCCGCAACCTCGTTATAGGGGTCGCCGTCCGGACGCATCGTTTCGTCGGTCGGCGCGGTAAGGACGGTAAATTCCAAACCCATTCGCTCCATCAGTTCCCTCCTGCGCGGAGAGGACGAAGCAAGAATTATCCTCATATTTTCTCCTTTATTCAACACCGCGCAGGTACAGACCGCGCGTCCAGCCGCCCGGCTCAAAGCTCGCCTCGCCGCGGTAGGCTGCCAGCACGCCGTCGATCTCCGCGGCGTTCTCCGTGGTAAAGCTCAGTCGCAGCGCCCACAGTCCGAGCTTGCGAAGCTCATCCTTCTTGTCGAGCATGTAAAGCTTCTTTCCGTTGAGGATGACGCTGCGGCAGGTGCCGCAGTCGCGCACCACGCGGAATTCCTCGCCGATACGGTCGATCAGCTTGGTCGTCCCGCTCTCGCAGGAGCAGATTCCCGCGCGGTTTTTCATCAGACAGTTTTCCGTCAGCATCAGCGGCAGACGGCCGTAGACGATCAGCTCCGTCGGCAGCGGCTTGGAAAGGTCGCGAATCTGCGGCAGGCTCATTTCAAACGACGCTGTCGCGCTGACCATGCCGAGCTGCTTCGGCAGCGCCATGGCGCGCGAGTTGTAAAGATTCAGACCGAAATCGCCGGCGATCTCCAGCTCCCGCGAACGCGCGAGCGGAATCTGCCCGATGTTGCCGAGCAGAACGCGGCGAATGCCGATATGCTGCAGCAGCGAAAGCTGGGCAAGCAGGGCGGGCGTTTCATCGTCGCGCACCACGCGCGGCAGTACCGCCGCGACGGTCATATCCTTGTTCAGACGGGTATAGGTCTCCTGGTGCGCGGCGATCTCCGAAAGCGGCGCGTACAGGACGGCAGGCGCCATATCGCACAGCCTGCGCGTGATCTGCTCGGTCTTAAGCACGCTGACCGTCAGCTCGGGCGCGCTATGGCTTCCCTCGAAGCGCTGCGGCTCCGTATACGTTCCCGTCTCGACCGGCGCGCTTCTGGCGCGCAGCGCGGAAAGCTGCACCAGCGCCTCGCGGCGCATGCGGTTGAGCTCCGCGGCGGAAACGCTCAGCCCGCGGTCGATCGCGGCGCGGACGCCCGTGCAGACGTAGGGCGTGCCGCCGGTTTTTGACAGCCGCTCCGTCAGCTCCTCCTGCGTCAGCTCTCTGTAGCGCGCGGGTTCGGGCATGCCGCCCTGCACCTTGCTGACGTTGCCGGCCTCGTCCTGCGCGGCAATCATGATATTCTGCTCTGCGGCAACGAGGGCGTAAAACTGTACAGGAACGCGGGACGGCTCGACATTCTCATACGACGCGCGGGCAGCCTGCAGAAGCTGCTTGCTGCCGTCAGTCGTCGAGCGGACGCCGAACATCTCCGGCCCGATATTTCCTTCGTAATATCCCTGCGTAAAGCCCTGACGGGAGAAGATCGCGCGCAGGGCGCGCTTGCCCTCGTCGCTGGCGGCTCCCTCGTCGAGCGCGTTGCGGTAGACGCTCGTGACCGTCGCAACGTACTCCGGCCGCTTCATCCGTCCTTCGATCTTGAGGCTGGCAACGCCCAGCATTTCCAGATCGTGCAGGTAGTCGATCAGGCAGTTGTCCTTGAGGCTCAGGGGGTATTTTTCTTCAAAGCGGTCAAAGCCGTACGGCAGGCGGCAGGGCTGGGCGCACTGGCCGCGGTTGCCGCTGCGCCGGCCGATCACGCCGGACATATAGCACTGCCCCGAATAACACATGCACAGTGCGCCGTGGACGAATACTTCGATCTCGACGGAGCTGCTGCGGCAGATGAATGCGATATCCTCGCGCGGCAGCTCTCTTGCCAGCACGACGCGGGAAATCCCCATCTCGGCTGCCTGCTTAACGCCCTCGAGCGAGTGAATGCTCATCTGGGTGGACGCATGGAGCGCGACCGTCGGCGCGATCTCGCGGCACAGTGACACCATGCCGAAATCCTGCACGATGAAGGCGTCCACGCCCGCCTTTGCGGCGGAAGCGATGATCTGCGCGGCGGCGCGCATCTCGCGGTCTGCGACCAGCGTGTTCAGCGTCAGATGCACCTTGACCCCGCGGACGTGGCAGTAACGCACGACCTCGGGCAGCTCGTCCACTCTGAAATTTTTCGCGCCGCGGCGGGCGTTGAAGCCCTCCACGCCGAGATACACCGCGTCCGCTCCGTTGCAGACGGCGGCGCGCAGCGCGTCTATAGAGCCGGCAGGCGACAGCAGTTCGATCATGGTAAACCCCTAAGCGTATAGAATCCGATTTTCAACAGCATACATTATAACATAAAACGCATCGCAAATGCTACCCTTTCCGCAAAATTCTCGAAAAATTTACATATCATTTGTCTCTGTGCAAATGCGGAAAATTATGCTACAATAGAAGCCGTAAGGAGTGAGAGGTATGGCGATCGGACAAGTCTGCCTGCGGCGCGGCGAAGAGCAGGACCTCCTGCATGGCGGTCTGTGGGTTTACGACAACGAAATCGACTGGGCGGACGATACCTGCGCCGACGGCGAGACGGTCGAGGTGCTCGACAGCCGTCTGCGCTTTCTGGCAAAGGGCTTTTTCAACCGCAATTCCAAAATCGTCGTGCGCGTGCTGACGCATGACCGCGCAGAACAGATCGACGCGGACTTTTTCCGCCGCCGCATTCTCGCGGCGTGGGAAAACCGGAAGAATCTCGGCTTTTCCGATTCCTGCCGCGTGGTCTTCGGCGAGTCGGACGGCCTGCCCGGGCTGACGGTGGACAAGTTCTCCGACTGTCTGTCCTTCCAGATCGTCTCGCTCGGCATGGATCGGCACAAGCAGGACATCATCTCCGCCCTGATCGGCATTTTCTCGCCGCGCTGTATCTTTGAGCGCGACGACGTGCCGGTGCGCGAAAAAGAGGGCATGGAGCAGAGGAAGGGCTGCGTCTACGGCACGGTTCCTAAGGAGCTGATCATCCGCGAGCACGAGGCGAGGATGGCGGTGGATATCGTGAACGGGCAGAAGACCGGTCACTTCCTCGATCAACAGGAAAACCGAGGCCGTCTCAAGCCCTACTGCAAGGGCAAAACCGTGCTCGATCTGTGCTGTCACACCGGCGGCTTTTCGATCCACGCCGCGCTCTACGGCGCAAGGAGCGTCGAAGCGGCGGACGTGTCCGCAGAAGCCTTGGAGATGGTGCGCGAAAACGCTGAACGCAACGGCGTTGCAGCCGCGATCACGACGACCTGCGCCAATGTCTTCGACCTTGTGCGGCAGTACTGCGAGGAGGGCAAGCGCTACGGCGTTGTGATCTGCGACCCGCCCGCCTTCGCCAAGAGCAAGCGGGCATTGGAGGGCGCGTATCGCGGCTACAAGGAGCTGAACCTGCGCTGCATGCGCCTTTGCGAGCCGGGCGGCATTCTGCTGACCTGCTCGTGCAGCCAGTTCATGACCCAGCCGCTGTTTGAGAAAATGCTGCGCGAGGCGGCCGCCGACAGCGGCAGAACCGTGCGGCTTCTGGAGCGGCTGACGCAGTCGCGCGACCATCCCGCCGCGCTGAACGCGGAGCATTCGCTTTATCTCAAGGGCTGCATTCTGCAGGTGTTGTGATTTTCCGGTTTTTATGATATAGTTAAAAGTCGAGGTGATACGAAGTGTATGAGATCATCGAAACGATCGTCCACAGCGCCGGCGAGATCGTCCTTCGCGCGAAGCACATTGACGAAAGCGTGCAGGAAAAGTCCTCACACTGCGATCTTGTCACGAAATATGACGGCATGGTGCAGGAGTATCTGCACAGGGAGCTTCTGACCGCTTTCCCGGAGGCCGGTTTCTACGGCGAGGAGGAGGAAGAACACGATATCGCGGGCAAAGCCGCCTACTTCATCGTCGATCCGATCGACGGCACGATGAATTTCATTCGTCACGCAAGGCATAGCTGCATTTCCGTCGGTTTGATGAAAGACGGACAGATGGAGTACGGTGCGGTCTATCAGCCCTACACGGGCGAGATGTTCACGGCGCAGCGCGGCAAAGGCGCATACTTAAACGGCAGACCGCTGCGGATGCGCGACGTGCCGCTCTCGGAGAGCATCGCCATGTTCGGCAGCGCGATCTACTACCGCGATACCATCCCCGCAACGGCGCGGCTGATGCAGGAGGCGCTGCCTCTGGTGCTGGACTTCCGGCGCAGCGGTTCTGCGGCGCTGGATATCTGCTACCTTGCCGCAGGCAGAGCAGACGTCTTCTTTGAAGCGTGCATTCGTCCGTGGGACTACGCCGCCGCCGCGCTGATCGCGCAGGAGGCGGGCGCCCTCGTCAGCGCGCTGGACGGCACGCCGCTGCGCTACATCGACCGCTGCTCCGTCGCGGTCGGAACAAAGACCAACCATCCGGAGCTGATCAAGATCGTTCAGCGCATCCTGAATGAGCCAGATATGAAAGGAAGAATCAAATGAAAAGAAAGATATCCGTACTGCTTGCAATTCTGATCGCGCTGAGCGTCCTCCTGCAGGGCTGTAACACGCCGCCCTCCGAGCCGAGTTTGTTCTCCTGGGAGGACTTTGCCCACGATCCGACCGAACCGGCCGCTCCGACGACGCAGCCGGTCGACCCAACCGAGCCGACCGACGACCCAGCGGCGAGCGCAGCATGGATGGAGCGCAATGAGCCGCTGCTCGCGCCGGTCAGCTTTTCGGAAATGGAGTACGTCCGCCCGGACGTTGACGCGCTGTGTACGGGCTTTGCAGGCGTGCAGGCTCTGGTGGAAGGCGGCGCGGCGGTGCAGGAGGTACTTGGTGCGTTCCATCCGGTTTATGAAGACTACATCCGTTTCAACACCATGGGGACGATCGCCAGCATCCGCAACACCATCGACCTGAACGATACCTTTTATGACGAAGAGAACCGCTGGTGCGAAGCGCAGTCTCCCGTTGTGGAGCAGGCCATGGAAAAGTGCTATATCGCCATGTCCGACAGCGCCATCCGCAATGCATTGGAGATGCTGGAATTCGGCGAGGGCTTCTTCCTCTATTACGACGAAAACGAGGTCTATTCCAACGACCGCGTGGTGGAGCTGATGCAGCAGGAGTCTGATCTTCAGACACAATACCAGTCCCTCCAGAGCGATATGACGATCGAATGGAAGGGCGAGGAGCGTCTGGTGGAGGAGCTGCTCGACGACGACACGCTCCCCTACCGGGACTATCTGCAGGTGTACCGTCTTTATTACGAAAAATACAATCCGATCGCGGCGGATATCTTTATCAAGCTGATCGGCATTCGCAAGCAGATCGCCGAGGAGCTGGACTACGCCAGCTACGCGGACTTCGCCTACAGCTTCTACTTTGACCGCGACTACACGCCCGAGCAGGTCAAGCAATACACGGCGGATATCGCGAAGGAGCTTTCCGCCTATTACTATGACGCTGTTTACAGCAGCTATGACAAGCCGATCACCATGGGCAAGGTCATGACGCTGCTCAAGCAGACCGCCGCCAGCTTCGGCGGCGAGTTTGCCGCTGCCTACGACTACATGGAGCAATACGACCTGTTCGATATCACGAAATCGACCAGTAAAATGCCCGGCTCGTACATGACCTATCTGGCGGCGTATGAATCGCCGTTCATGTATGTTTCTCCCACGGACGATATCGACGATTTTATGACCGCGACGCATGAATTCGGCCATTTCGTCGACGGCTATGTCAACTGTAACGGCACAAGCTCCATCGACTGCGCCGAAATCTTCTCGCAGGGTTTGGAATTTCTGTCCCTGAGCCGCGCCAACCTGAGCGAAACCGACCGTGTCGGTCTGGCAAACTCCAAAATCGGCGACGCGATTTCGACCTTCCTCTCGCAGGCGTGCTACGCGGAATTCGAGCTGCGGGTCTATGCGCTGCCCGAGGAAGAGCTGACTGCGGAAAAGCTCAACGAGGTCTTCCTCGAATGCAACGAGGAATTCGGCATGGGCATGTACGGTCTTGAGGACGTCATCGCGCCCGGCTGGATCGACATCCATCACTTCTTTATCGCGCCGTTCTACGTCATCAGCTACTGCATCTCCAACGACGCCTCTCTGCAGATTTATCAGGTGGAGCTGGAAAGCGGCGCCGGTCTGGAAACCTACCGGAAGCTGATGAGCCTCTCCTCCGGCAACTCGATCCTCGCCCTTTTGGAGGAAGCCGGTCTGGAGTCCCCGTTCAAGTCCGGCCGCATGGCGGAGCTGGCGGATTTCTTCGATAAACAACTCAACGGATAAGGAGCGTTTTCATGCGTGACGTGATCGCCGCCGTCGCAACGGGCAGAGTCCCCTGCGCGATCGGCATACTGCGGCTTTCGGGAGACGGCTGCGCGCAGATTGCGGACAAGGACCATCATGTGATTCGGTCGCGTGACAGTCAAGCGCCAACTCGTTGGTATGAAATTTTTGAATCGCGAACAAAGGAGATAGAATGAAACTGAAAGATGCAGTTGAAAAAGTGTTACGCG
>CAJOMA010000024.1:0-3379 GCA_905235655.1 uncultured Oscillospiraceae bacterium
ATGATGACCGCCCGGGAGTTGTTGGAGACGCAGTCGGCGTTGGATACGAGGATCTCCGCCGTGCTGTAGATGGCCGGGCAGCCGTTGGAGCCCGTGGCGGTATAGCTGCCGCCGTCGATCACCAGCAGCCCGCCGCCCCGGTCGGAGCGGATGGCCGCCTTGCTGGCGCTGGTGACGGTGAGGTTCGTACCGTAGAGTGTGCCGCCGCCGGCCACCTGCACGCCGCCAGCCCCGCCACCGGTGACCGTCACGGTGCAGTCTGTAAGGTAGATCACGCCGCCGTCGTAGGCGAATACGCCGGTGGCGTTTTCCGCGCTGGCTTCGATGTCGCAATCCGTTAAGGTTACAGTGGCGTTTCCGTAGACTCGCACACCCGCGTTCAGCCCGTAGAAGCTGGAGCCGTCCGCGCTGGAAGCCTTTCCGGAAAGCTTTTGCAGCAGGCTTCCAGTCGCGGAGGCGGTTGTGCTGCCGGATGCCTCCAACGCGCTTTCGTCCTCACCGACAGCGGTATAGACGCCGCCCAGGATGGCATCGCCGTTCGAGAGAACGACGGCGTCATACTGTACGCTGCGGTCATAGGCAGCTGCAGCATCCGCTTCTGTTGAAGCGCTTTCTTCCGCAGAATTGTCCTCCGTTGCCGGTTCTGCAGACTCATCGGCTGCATCTTGTACTGCTTCTGTCAAATCTGTCTGTAAGGTCACAGATCCCGTTGGATCGGTTCCCGGCGGGGTAGGGGTCTGACCGCAGCCGGAAAGGGCTCCTGCCAGCAGAGCCAGACTGATCAGAATTGCAATTGTTTGTTTCATTGCGAAGCCCTCCCTTGAATCCTCAGTTATTTTGTTGCCGTCGCGGTGGCGACGCTCGCGCCGTTGACATAGAGCGTGTAGGTCTGGCCGCTGGTCAGCGCCGCGGAGGTAAAGAAAACGTAGCTTGCTGCGCGGATCGACGTGGCGCTGTAGACCACGTTGCCGCTGGCGTCCTTGATAACGATAGTATCACCTGCAGAGATCGAAATGCTGCCCTGATCGCCGGGACCGCCGGGACCACCGGGGCCTCCCATGAGAGAGGCGTCCGCCGCACCTTCTGCAGCAGTGCTGTCTTCAAAGCCATTCATGCCGGGGCCGCCGGGGCCGCCCATGCCGCCTGCACCGAAGCTCAGGTAAGCCTGGGACGCGCTGTTCGGGGTCTGGGCCATGCCGCCGGAGCCGACTGCCAGCACCGTGCCGCCGGTGAGCGTCAGGGTCCCATCGCAGTCCAGCGGAACATTGTCACTATTGGCAGCGGAGAACACGGTCACCGTGCCCCCTGCCAGCGTCAGTGTGCCGTTGGAATCGATGCCGTCTCCGCTCTGCGCATCAATGTACAGGCTGCCGCCGTAGATATTCAGGGCGAAACTGTAATCTGTAAGGTCTGAGTTCGCGGCGTTCATTCCGTCGTCAGAAGCGTGGACGGTGATATCGCCGGAGTAGACGTTCATCGTGGCAGCCTCGATGCCCTCGCAGCTGTCGGTGACGTTGATGGTTGGGCCGGTGGTTCCGCTCGCACCGATGTTCAGCACATAATCGCTCTTGATGCCGTCATCGGCGGCCTTGATCGTTACGTTGCCGCTGAGCACGTTCAGCTCCTGATCGGACTTCAAACCGTCGTTGACGTTAGCGGTGATATTGAGTGTCAGTTCCTTGACCGTGAGCCAGGCGGTGCCCTCGGTATCTGTGGTAGCGCCACCCTTGACGCCGTTTTTGCCGTTGGCAATCACGTTGATCGTGCCTGTGCCGCAAATCGTGACCTGCGAGCCGTCCTTGCACTTGATGACCGCGTTTTCCGCGTTGGCGTTGTCGGGGTAGTTGTCGTCATTGTTATATGCGCTGTCGGTCAAGGTGTTGACACTGCCGGCCGCCGCCTGGATTGTAACTGCCGTGCTCTTATTGCAGGCAATCGGTGCTGTGTCAGAAGAGGTCAGTGTGATGCCGTTCAGAATCAGAGTCACGCCGGTTGTGCCCTTTTTGACCGTGATGGAGCCGTCCGCGCAGGAGCCAGAAACGGAATAGGTACCGGCGCCGCTGATTGTCAGTGCAGTCCCACTGACGGAATAACTGTTCGTGGTGTTGCCGGTCACGGTAATATCGCTGTCCGTGAAGACAAAATAGGTCGGGCCGGTGGTAACGGTTTCGTCGCCGGAATCCTCTGACGCTTCCTTGACCGTGACGGTGACGACTACATCGCCCGCGGTGATCTTGGTCACACGGTAGGCGTTGTCGGTACCGGTATCGTCTGGCCCCTTCAGATTCTTATAGCTGCCGGCGGCGGTCACGGCGTCGACCTCCCAGCCGTCGTCCGGGACGACCAGGAAGTTGACCTGGCCGCTGCCGGAGACGTCGATCTGTCCCTGCGTGTCGCGGGCGTAGACGGTGCCGGTCGTGCCCGAGGCGATCACGACGTCCGCCTCGCCGGTCACGGTCTGCGTGTTGTAGACCCAGATCGCGGCGTTTGCCGGTGCGGTGAGCTGCACGGCGTAGCCCTCGGTATCGTCGCCGGTATCCCCGGTTTCGTCGTCGCCGGTATCGTCGTCATCTCCTGCGTCGTCTGCCTGTGCCACGGCGCGGTAGAGGAAGGTCACGATCTCGGCGCGGGAGCAGGTTTTGCTCGGGCTGAAGGTCGTTGCGCTGGTACCGACCGTAACGCCGTTTTCCACCGCCCAGAGGACCGCGTTGAAGTAATAGGCGCCGGAGCTCACGTCGGTAAAATCGCAGCTTGCCGTCGTGACAGCCGGGCTTCCCGCATAGCGGTACAGGAAGGTGACGGTCTCGGCGCGGGTGCAGGTTTTGTTCGGGCTGAAGGTCGTTGCGCTGGTGCCGACGGTGATCCCGTTTTCCACAGCCCAAAGAACTGCCTTGTAGTAATAGGCGTCAGAGCTGACGTCGGTGAAGTCGCAGCTTGTCGCGCTGACGTCGGGGCTGCCCGCCGCGCGGTAGAGGAAGGTGACGATCTGGCCGCGGGTGCAGTCGGCGGACGGGCTGAAGGTCGTCGCGCTGGTGCCGAGGGTGACGCTGTTTTCCACGGCCCACAGGACGGCGTCGTAGTAGTATTTATCCTCTGTTACGTCGGTGAACGGGTTTTCGGTGTCGCCGCCGTCGTTGTTGACGGTCGTCGTCACGCTGACCGCAGTCGCCGCGGTGATCTTCGTGACGCGGTAGACGTAGACGCCGGAGTCCGCGTCGCAGGAGATGAGCTTGACGTTCTTATAGGTGCCCTCTGTGGCGGATACGTCGTCCATGGCATAGCCGTCAGCAACGGTCACAACGAAATTGACCTGTCCGTCGCCGGTGCTGTCTGGCTCGCCGGTGGAACCGCTGCGGGAGACGTCCGCGCCGGAGCCGCC